>JBASRJ010000107.1:0-8984 GCA_049273785.1 Gaiellaceae bacterium
TGGAGCTAGCCGGACTCGAACCGGCGACCTCCTGGGTGCGATCCAGGCGCTCTCCCAACTGAGCTATAGCCCCGCGGTCGGGGAAGTGTAGCTTGGCCCCGCGCCACCACCCGGTGGCTCAGCGCAGCGTCGCGGCGGCTTCGTTCGGCGACGGCATCAGCCCTCCGTCGGTCACCCGATCCGAAGCTTCCTCAATCGCTCGCATCCCCGGCAGGAAGAAAGCGCCGAGAGTGACGACGGCGCCGAGAACGGCGGCGCCGACGAGCGTCGTTCGCACGCCGAGCGCCGCAGCAACCGGCGCGGTCAGCGCGAACGACACGGGCAGCAGCCCGATCGAGATCAGCCAGTCGAGACTCGAGACCCGTCCCAGCATCGAGCCGGGGACGTTGCGCTGCTTGATCGTCGCCCACACGATCGTGCCGGCCGCTTCGAGCGCGTTGAAGACCAGACATGCCAGCATCAACTGCCAGGCCGCGGTGGCGATCCCGTACCCGGCGACGGCGAGCGTCGCGACCGTCCACGTCGCGTACATGACCGTCACGTCGCGACGCGGATGTCCGCGCTGACCCATGAACGTCGCCGCGGCGACGGCTCCGAGACCCCCGGCTGCGAACACGAGCCCAAGCGTCCTCGCGGACGCATGGAGGTCGTTTTTCACCACGAACGGAAGCAGCACCTCGGTTGGCCCGAGAAACAGGAAGTAGGCAATAGCAGCCGAGCTCAGCGTCCCCCACAGCCAGACGCGCCCGCGAACGAATCGCAAGCCGTCTTTCAACGCTGCGGCGGTCGACGCGTGCGTTTGCGGCTGCAGAGGTTGGCGGCGCGGGATGGCGAGCACGGCGACGAGCGAGGCCGCAAAGGACACCGCATCGACGGCAAACGCAAGCCCTGCGCCGACCGCAACGAGTGCGCCGCCCACGACCGGGCCTGCGAGCCTCAGAGCAATCGGCCGAACGAATTGATCAAGGGAGTTGGCAGGCGGCAGATCGACCGAAGGAACCAACTGGGGGAGGATTGCCTCGAAGGCAGGTGTGAAGAACGCGGTCCCGACGCCGTACACGGCTACAAGTGTCACGAGCTCCCAGAAGCGCAGCGCGCCGACGAACACGAGCGCCGCGAGCACGCCGACCGCAGCCGCCCGAAGAGCGTCTGCCCAGGCCATCACCAGCCGGCGGTCGCATCGGTCGCTGACAACGCCGCCGACGAGCAGGAACACGACGGTCGGCACCGTCATGCCAATACCCACGATCGAGAGGGCCGCAGGATCGTTCCACAAGGAATAGCTCTCCCACGCGACCGCGACGAAAAAGATGCCGTCCCCGATCAGTGACACGGCCATGCCGGTCCAGAGCACGCGGAAGTCGCGATGTCTAAGCGGCGAAAGAAGGTTGCCGTGGCCTAGTCCGCCGGGACGATCAAGGCCCTCGTAACTATGCTGCATTGGAGGCCGGCGAAGACTCGACGCCGACTTGCGGCGGAGGCGCCGCGCCCGCGAGCCTCAGGAACTCTGTCAGCGCTTCCGAATCCATCGGGCGCGCGAACAAGAATCCCTGTCCGAGCTCGCAACCGAGCGCCTCGAGAGAGCTCGCCTGCTCGGGCAACTCGATGCCCTCGGCGACGACGTCGAGTGAGAGGCTCACTCCGAGCGCGATGATCGCCGACGTAAGGGCCTCGTTCTCGTCCGAACCGACGAACGAGCGGTCCATCTTCAGGATGTCGACCGGGAACCGGCTGAGATAGCTCAGTGACGAGTAGCCGGTCCCGAAATCGTCCATCGCGAGGCGGATGCCGAGCGACTTCAACTCGTGGAGCTGCTGCATCGCAAAGTCCGTGTCGGCGAGCATCAGCGACTCGGTGATCTCCAGAACCAGCGACGATGCAGGCAACCCGGTCGCGTCAAGCGCGGCTCGCACGTCAGAGACCAGCGTGTCGGACTGGAGCTGTCTGACCGACAGGTTCACGCTGATCGTCAGCGGGTCGGACCGCGGGAACCGTTCGTGGAGGCGAACGCCCTCGCGGCAAGCCGACTCGAGGACCCAGCGACCGATCGGGATGATCAGGCCGGTCTCCTCCGCCACCGGAATGAACTGGTTCGGCGGAATGGTTCCGCGCTTGGGATGGTGCCACCGAAGCAGGGCCTCGACGCCGAGGATCTCGCGGCCGGCGAGGCGCACGACCGGCTGGTAGTGCAACTCGAGCTGATCCAGAGCAAGCGCGTGCTGGAGATCGGACCGCAGTTCGAGCCGCTCGACGACCCGCTCGTGCATCGTCGGCTCGAAGACCCGGTAGCTCCCCTTGCTGTCCCGCTTGGCCATGTACATCGCGACATCGGCGTTGCGCAGCAGCTCCGCCGCCTCCGGCGTCTCCAGATCCTCGCCGACGAGGCAGATGCCGACGCTCGCACGCGGGTACACGTTCTTCCCGCCGATCTCTACAGGTAGGTCGAGTGCTCGAAGGATCCGCGCGGCTGCGTCGGCGGCATCGGCCGAGCCCGTGACGCCGTCGAGCAAGACGGCGAACTCGTCGCCGCCGAACCTCGCGACGGTATCGGTGGGCCGCACGGCGATCTTCAGCCTGCGGCCAACCTCCTGCAGCACCTCGTCGCCGGCAGCGTGGCCGAGGCTGTCGTTCACGGTCTTGAAATCGTCGAGATCGATGAACATGACGGCGATCTCGGGAACGCCGCGCTGAGCGCGCATCAACGCGTGTTCGACGCGGTCCGAGAACAGCGCCCTGTTGGCGAGCTTGGTGACGGGGTCGTGGAACGCTTGGTGCGCGAGCTGCTCCTCGAAAGCCTTGCGCTCGCTGACGTCGCGGCTGTTGAGAACGATCCCGCGCACGTGCTCGTCTCGGAGGAGATCCGTGTGCTGCACCTCGAATCTGAGTGTCGCGCCGTCCCGGTGGGAGAGCGAGCACTCGATCGTGTGTGCGTCGCCCATTCCCGAGCCGTCGGTGGCGATGAGCTGAGCCAGGAGCGGACGATCGCCCTCGACCAGGAGCCGGTCGAACCGTTGTCCTTCCACCTCGTCGACGGAATAGCCGAGCAGCCGCTCGATGGAAGGACTCTGGTACGTGACGATCCCCTCCGCGTCGAGCACCGTGATGAGGTCGCTCGAATGCGCGACGAGGGAACGGAATCGCGCCTCGCTCTGTCGCCGATGCAAGTCGGCCGCAAGCGATGCGCCCTCGACCGCAAGCGAGACCTGCGTCGCCAACGCGCCGAGCGCATCGGTCACGTCCAGCGTGACGCTCTCCGCCGACGAGACTACGAGCGCGCCGCGAACTTCACCGCGGACCGTGAGTGGGGCGACGATCGTCATCTGGTCTTCGGGCAGCCTCAGGTCGCCCCGCACGTACGGCGGTAGTTCACGGTCGAGGACGCGAAGCGAGTCCGGGCAGTCGTCGAGGAGCCAGTCACGCGTCCGGTCGCCGACGCGACCGCCGGTCGCGCCGTCCGACGAAGCTTCGACGACAGCCGCGCCCTCCGACATGATCACGAGGCGCACAGGCGGTTCGGCCTGGAGCAGCCGATGGACGGCGGAGATCGCTGCCTCGGCAACCTGGTCGTGGCCGGCGGCCGCGACAAGATCGATTCCGGCGCCGCGAAGCGCGCGTTCGCGCGAGACCACACGCGCCTCCTTGCGCACAAGGCCTGCCATGCGGGTGACGACCAGCAGGAACAGGACCGCCGAGGCGACGATCAAGACGAGCAAGTCGGGGTTGTTCAGCGCCTGCGCGAACCTGATGCCCGGTGCGATCAGGCAGGCAACGCCGAGCAGCGTCAGCCTCAGCGGGCTCAGACGCGTGCGCGAGTCGGACGCGGGCTCCTCGAGTGTCCGCATCGACGGATGCAGCGCGGCGGCGCCCCAGAGCAGGTAGTAGAGGATCCAGCCCGCGTCGTAGATCAACTGGTGCGTGTAGGTGTTCTGCAGCAGCGCGAGGTTGTACGCAGAGTCCGTAACCAGGAGGCAGACGATGCTGCCGACGAGCAGTCCGAACGACAGCGTTCGCCTCCCGGTGTCGACCGCGAGCCGGATCGCTGCCGCGAGCAGCAGCACGTCGCCGAGCGGGTACGCAACCGACACGCCCTTCGCCATCCAGGAGAGGCCCGAGAGATGGACGTTCGGCGCGATCAGGAACACCCACGAAAGGAGCCCGATGCCGATCGTCAGGATCAGGGCGTCGATGAGCCCGGAACGGTCGCGTCGCGGGTTTCGCCGTTTGACGAGCACGAACAAACCCGCCATCAAGACCGGATAGACGGTGAGGTACAGCGCGTCGCCGATCGAGGGGAACCCGACGTCGGCTCCGAAGAGCTTGGGATAGCTGTACGTGTAGAGGTCGCCGCTGAAGAAGAGGAACTGGCCGCCCGCGAACAGCCACCAGGCAGCGCGCGCCGTCGGCTTGTGCATCCAGATTCCGAGCGCGATGGCCACCACTCCAGAGAGGCCCAGCGCGTTGATCAGCGGCCCGTTGCCGGCGAGTGGCGGAGCGAAGAGATACAGCGCCATCAGCGCACAGGTGCCGATGAGGTACCAGGCCCACGCCCGCTCACGCAGGCTCCCACGGAGAAGTGATCTCATGCTGCCCGCCTGCGGCTGCGTGCCGGTTGCAGATCGAACTTGTTCGTCAGCTTGCCCAGCACGTCGACGAGGTGCTCGACCTGCTCATCTGTGTTCGCCGCGGTGACCTGGACGCGGAAGCCGACCTCGTTCCGGGGCACCAGCGGGTACGCCGCAAGAGTGACGTAGATGCCGTTCTCGAAGAGGAAGCGCCCGACAGCATCGATGTCTTCGTGCCGGGCGAGCGGGACCTCGATGATCGGGAATCCAGATCTGTTCGGGGTGTGCACTCCGAGTCGGTCGAGGGACTCGAGGACCGTTGCAGTGTTCCGCCAGAGACCGGCACGAATTGCGTCGCCGCGGCGCTCGTTCACGTCCAAGCCGGCGAGAACGGTGGCGAGCGAGGCGATCGGGGAAGGACCGGAATAGAGATACGGCGGAGCGGCCGTCTTCAGCAGGCGCTTCAGCTCGGGGGAGCAGGTCAGGAACGCCGCGAGAGAGGAGTAGGCCTTCGACAGACCCGCAACGAGGACGACGTGGTCGTAGCTCTCGCCGGCGTACCGAACGATGCTGTTGCCTCGGTTCCCATACGGGGTCAGCTCATCGGCGCTTCGCTCGCCGATGACGCCGAAGCCGTGGGCGTCGTCGATGTACAGGAGCGCGTCATACGCGCGCGCGACGGACGCGAACGCCGGCAGATCGACGGCGTTCCCCGTCATGCTGTTCACGCCGTCGATGCAGATCAGCCGGGGCGAGGGACCGCCCTCCTTGAGCAGACGTTCCAGATCGTCCGCGTCCTCGAACGCGAAACGCCTCACCGTCGCGCCTCGAGCGGCGGCAAACTGGCAACCCTCGTAGATCGTCTTGTGCGCGCGGCTTTCGACGTAGATCGTTCCTGCGCCTGCGAGCACCGGGATCACGGACATGTGGATCAAGGTGATCGTGGGCAGCATCAGCGTGTCCTGGGACCCGACCAGTGCAGCCAGGCGCTCCTCGATCTGCGTGTAGAGGACCGGACTACCGAGGAGGCGCGACCAGCTCGGATGCGTGCCCCACTTCTCGAGGTACGCGGGGATCGAGGCGATGATCTCGCGCTCGAGGTCGAAGCCCAGGTAGTTGCAAGAGGCGAAATCGGAGAGCCATTGATCTCCGATCCGGATCCTCCGGCCGTCGATCTCCTCGATCACGGCATCCGTCATCGGATGCGAGCGCTCGAGCTCGGCAAGGTCGTGGCACGCCTCCAGCCACCTGTCGATCCAGGCAGGTTGAGACGTCGCGGCCCGCGGGCCGGGCGAGACGCGCGCAGTCATGAAGGGGACATCGGCGGCCTGAGCCCCTTGCTTGAGCGCCCCCGCTCCGGAGGGCGAACATGCGTTCGTGGCGCCTCAGTCCCGTGTAGCTTGGCTCCTGTGTCGACCCGGCGTGTGGAAGCCTTCAGCGACGGCGTGTTCGCGATCGCGATCACGCTGTTGATCCTGATCATCGAGCCGCCCAAGGGCGGCCAGCACCTCGGTCACGAGCTGCTCCGCCTTTGGCCCTCCTATCTTGCGTACGCGGTCAGCTTCCTGACGATCGGGATCATGTGGGTCAACCACCACACGATCTTCCGGCACTTCGAGCGCGTCGACCGGCCGCTGCTGCTGCTCAACATCCTTTTGCTGATGCTGATCGCGTTCGTGCCGTTCCCCACGCGCGTCGCCGCCCAGTTCATTCGGTCCGGCGACGACCGGCGCGCCGCGGCGTTGCTCTACGGGATCACGATGACGATCACCGCGATCTGTTTCTTCGCCGTGTGGATCTACGGCTCGAGCCGCCTGCTACGCGCCGACGCCGACATGCGCGAGGTCTCCGGGATCACGCGTAGTTATCTTCCGGGGACGCCGATGTACGGGGGCGCGACGCTGATCGCGTTCGCCAGCGGGACGGCGAGCCTGATCCTGTTCGCGGCAATCGCGTTGTTCTATGCGCTTTCGTCCTCGTTCTTCGGTCGCGACGAGTGACAGAGCGTGTGCTCACGCTACGGGAGCTGAACCGGACGCTCCTGGAGCGGCAGCTGCTGCTCGAGCGGCGCGACCTCGGCGTCCAGCAGGCGGTTGAGAAGCTCTGCGCGATTCAGGCGCAATGGCCCCAGTCGCCCTACATCGCGTTGTGGACTCGGCTGATCGGCTTCCGCAAGGAGCAGCTGACGCGCGCGCTCGAGCAGCACAAGGTCGTCAAGTCCACGCTCTTTCGGATCACGCTGCACATCACGAGCG
The DNA here is from genome assembly GCA_049273785.1 of Gaiellaceae bacterium. GTDB lineage: Bacteria > Actinomycetota > Thermoleophilia > Gaiellales > Gaiellaceae > 3-1-20CM-4-69-9. Next base: position 6,818 of record JBASRJ010000107.1, read on the forward strand.
CACGTGACTACCCGTACTACGCCGCAGCCGTTCTGCCTGCCGCGCGGGAGACGACACCGCGCGTGACCGCGCAGCAGCTCGAGGAGCTTTCACGACGGGTTCGGGCCGCCGCGCTGAAGGCACCACTCACGCATGAGCAGGTCGAGGCGATCGCGGCAGACGAGATGGGCGGGCGCTGGCGCACGCGCACGCTGACGCCGCTCGTGCACCTGCCGCCGGGCGGCACCTGGAGCCACTACGGCCGCGTGGAGCTGCGCGCAATGGAAACGGTGCTCGGAGTCGAGCTGCCGCGGCGGGAAGACGGCGCGGAGCGGCTGGTGCGGCGCTACCTGGCCGCGTTCGGGCCTGCCACACAGCAGGACCTGCTGCGCTTCGGCGGGCTTCGCGTCGGCGACGTCCGGGCCGGGCTCGAGCGCGTCGAACTGCGCACGTTCCACGACGAACGCGGGCGCGTCCTGCTCGACGTCCCCGGCGCACCGATCCGCGATGGCGACACTTCGGCACCGGTGCGCTTCCTGCCCAAATGGGACTCGTCGATCCTCGCCTACGCACCGCCGGAACGGACGCGCATCCTGCCGGAGAAGTACCGCAGCACCGTGATCGCAAAGAACGGCGACGTTGCGCCGACCGTTCTCGTCGACGGCTTCGTCGCTGCGACGTGGGACGTCGGCGCGAAGCGCGGCCTGACCATCACGCCGCTGCGGAGGCTGACGAAGGCTGAACGCGCCGAGATCGACGACGAAGGCGAACGCGTCGTCGAGTTCTTTAGGAGCTAGCCGGAGAAGAGCGTCAGATCGGGCTCGCGCTCGCCGCGCAGCAGCGCGAGGTCGACCTCGACGCATTGGATTCCACGCGACTCGGCGAGCGTGCGCGCCTGCGGCTTGATCGCCTGCGCGGCGAGAACGCCGCGGCAGCCGTCGAGCTCGATCCGCTCGAGGTAGCGCGAGAGCTGCTCGACGGCGTCGATCGTGCCGATCCGCTTGATCTCGACCGCGACCCAGGCACCGCTCTCGTCACGGCACATCAGGTCGACCGGGCCGATGTCGGTCGGCCATTCACGCCGGACGAGGTGAAGCCCTTCGCAGAGCATCTGCGGGCTCGCCGCGAGCTCGTCCTGCAGGTGACGCTCGACGCCGTCCTTCTGCAACGCCGCGGACTCCCCCATGTCGTGCGTCACGTCGCTGAGAACCTGGGCAAGCCGGATCTCGAGCCGGTCTTCCGTTTTGCCCGCCCGCTTGCGAACGACGATGGCTGCATCGGATTCCTCGAGGACCGTCGGCGGCGTCATCCAGTTCAAAGGTCTGAAACCACCTGCATCGTCATGGACGAGGAAGGAGCCGTCGGCTTTAAACATCAGGAGGCGTACGGCTTCGGGGAGCCTGGCGGTGAGACGACCCGTGTAAAGGACCTCGCAGCGGGCGACGAGCAAGCGCATAGCCCGGGACCGTACTGTCCGTTTCGGACACGACGATCCGGCCCGCGGACCAGGTCAGGTCAGGAGAGGGCCCGCTCGAGGGCGGGCCGGTCGGTGGGCGCCCCGTGTGTCGGAAGCACGACCTCTACCGGCAGCTCGAGGAGCGGGCGCAACCCCTCGGCGATCTCCTCGCGCGTCACACCAGGGCGGAGCCACCTCTCGTTGATCTCGAGGCCCCGGCCGAAGTCCACGAGCGTGTCGCCGGAAATCACAGCACGCTGACTCTCGACCCAGAGCACAGTGTCGTTCGCCTTATGCCCGGGGAACACGTCGGCACCGAACGGCAGCCGGTCACCGGACGAGTACGGGCGTGCCTCGCCTTTCTTCTCGCGGAGCAGCCAGACGAGGTCGGGACTGCCGTCGCCAGCCTGCTCGGCGGTGAGGCCGTACGTGTCCATGAGGTACTGCGCGGTATCGGGCAGCGGCGTGAACACCGGCACGCCGAGCTGCTCCACTAGGCTCTGCGCGTCACGCTCGTGCCACGGCGCGGTGAGGACGATCGCCGTCTCGCGGCCGGCCGCCAGGTCAACGAGCTCGCTCGGCACGGCCAGCGGATCAAAGAGCAGCAGCCACTCCCCGTCGTCGATCGCGTAGGACGACACGTTCTCGCTCCACGGCTCGGTCGCCCGCCACTCGGGGTGCGGTGCCTCCCAGTGCCACAGGCCAGGACGCAACTCGTGCACGGCGCGATGC
>JBASRJ010000095.1:0-8945 GCA_049273785.1 Gaiellaceae bacterium
GGTCGAGCGCCTGCCAGCGCGACGGCGTTCGCCGTCGCCGGGAACGTGTAGGCGGGGACGATCACCTCGTCGCCCTCGCCGATTCCGAGGGCCAGCACTGCGAGGTGCAACGCCGCCGTTCCGGACGACACGGCGACGGCGTGCTCCGTCCGGCAGGCGCGCGCGAGCGCCTCTTCGAACTCCTGCACCTTCGGGCCCATCGTCAGGAAGCCGGAAGCGAGCACCTCCGCGAGGGCTGCCAGCTCCTCGGGCCCGACGTCGGGCCAGGCGAGCCTGATTACGCGAGTGCCGGTTTCCGTTCCCTGTACCACGCGATCGTCCGCGCGAGCCCTTCGTCGAGGTCGACCTTCGCCTCGAAGTCGAGCAGCCTCCGCGCCTTGTCGACGTTCGGGATCCGGATCTCCACGTCCGTGTAGTGCAGCGGCTTGGAGACGATCTCGCTGTCGGAGCCGGTCAGCCGTTTGATCCGCTGGGCGAGATCGAGCACCGTCACCGTCGAGCGGGTGTTGCCGACGTTGAACGTCTCACCGACAGCCTCGTCGCGCTCGAGCACCAGCAGTAGGGCCTCGATCATGTCGTCGATGTAGCACCAGGCGCGAATCTGTGAGCCGTCGCCGTGGATAACGAGCTCCTCACCCGCGAGCGCCCGCACGGTGAACGTGTGGATCGCTCCCACGCCGACCTGGCCCGGGCCGTAGATGTTGAACGGACGCACGGTGCACGCCGGCAATCCGAACTCGTCGAAGTACGAGTGCGCCATGTACTCGCCTGCGAGCTTCGAGACCGCGTACGTCCAGCGCGCCTCGCCCACGGAGCCGCCGCTCGTGACGTGCGTCTCCTCGACCCGGTAGGCATGGGTCCCGAAGACCTCGCTGGTCGAGAAGTCGACGAGCCGCTCGAGGGAGGACAGCGTCGCGTGCGCCGCGTCGAGCACGTTGTACGTGCCGATCAGGTTGACGCGCATCGTGCGCACAGGGCTGTCGAGCACGGCGTCGACTCCTGCGATCGCAGCGCAATGAACGATGTGCGTCACTCCCGCCGCGAGGTCGCGGACGAGCTCGGCGTCGAGGACGTCTCCCTGCTGGAACGTGAAGTTCGGATGGTCGGCGAGCTCGGTGCCGGACAGCGCGTCGCGATGGAGGTTGTCGAGCGCGACGATCTCGTTCGCGTCGACGAGCCTGCGCGCGACCGTCGTCCCGATGAAGCCCGCGCCGCCGGTGATCAGGAAACGTTTTCCCTGCAGGGCCACGCGGCGAGTGTATCCGCGTCTACAGCACTCGCCGGTAACGGAGCTCCCGCGGACCGAGCGGGCTCGCACGCGTCTCGCCGTCGGCGGTCCAGCCTTCGCGCTCGTAGAAGCGTCGCGCCCGCGCGTTCGCTTCCACGACCCAGAGCACGGCCTCCGTTGCCCCGTGCTCGCGCATTGCCGCGAGGGCCGTCTCCATCAAGGCCTGGGCGACGCCGGAACCCCATGCGTCCGGCACGACGAACAGGTCCCGGAGCTCGCACGCCTCCGCTCCGCAGAGACAGACCGCTTCACCGACGATCACGCCGGCGCGCTCGGCCACCCACACGCGCGCGTCTGCGGACGCGTTCGCCAGTCCGGCTCGGAGGCTCTCGACCCTGCTCTCGAAGGGCACGAGCTCGCCAAGCGATTTGCCGACGATCGGGTCGGCCATGGCGTCCCACGCGAGCTCGTGGGCGCGAATGAACGCTTCGGCGTCCTCGGTCCGAGCGTCTCGAATCGAGACTTCGTCAGCCATTACGTCGCCGGCTCGGGAACGGCCGGAGCGGCCGGCACGTCCCCTTTTCGGACCGCGGCTGAGAAGGCGATCGCGCCGAGCGTGAAGCCGGCGGCTGTGAGGAGGAACACGATCGTCAGCGAGACGTACTGGAGCCCGAACCCCGCTGCCAGGAAGCCGAGCGGGCCGATGATGCTCGAGATCGTCATCACGGCCGTGATCACCTTCGGCCGCAGCGCCTCGGGCGTGCGCACCGTCATCACGGCGAGCAGCGGCGCGTTCACGAGCGGCGCGCAGAAGCCGAACGCGGCGAGCACGGCGATCACGAGCGCCCACGGCATCTGGACGGCGAGCAGCCAGAGCGGCAGCGCCATCACCAGGATCGCAGTCGCCGCGAGCCGCAGGAGGGGAATCCTCTTGACGATGCCGGCGGCCAGGATGCTGCCCGCGAGCGCGCCTCCTCCGAAGGCTGCGAAGAGAAAGCCGACGATCTTCGCGTCCGCGCCGTAGCGGCGAAAGACGAGTACCGGCAACGTCGCGACGAGGCCCTGGGCGACGAAGTTGAGCACCGCGGCAACGAGCAGCGTGGGTCCGAGCAGCTTGTCGCGCATGACGTAGCGCAGTCCGGCGAAGAGCCCGCGCGACGACTCGTCGGGCGCAACGCGCTTGCCGGCACGAACGAACGTGAGAATGACGCAGAACGAGAACGCGTACGTGACCGCGTCGATCAGCAGTACCTTCGGCGCCCCGATCCACGCGATCAGCAGCCCGCCGACGATCGGCCCGCCGAGCTGGGTCAGCTGATTCGCCGCCTGCACGAATGCAGATCCCTGCGCGACGAGCTGCTCGTCCTCGCCGACCACCTCGGGGAGGATCAGCCGCGACGACGAGTAGTACGGCGCGAGGAAGCAGCCGACGAGAAACGTCAGGCCGAGCAGCGCGCCGAAGGAAAGATGGCCGGTCCAGTGGAGGATCGGGATCAGCGCCATCAGCGGTGCTCGGGCCGCGTCCGAGATGTTCATCGTCCGCTTCGCCCCGAGCCGCGCGATCACGGCGCCGGACGGGATTCCGAAGAGCCCGACCGGGATCAGCTCGGCCGCGAGCACCCACCCCATGCGGGCGGTCGAGCCGGTCGTGGCCAGGACGAACCACGGCAGCGCCACGAAGGTCATGGCAGAGCCGGTGAGGGAGACGGTCTCGGCGACGAGCACCGCGGCCAGGGACCGATTCCGCAGCAGCTCCACGGGCAGGATAATAAAACGTCTGTACGGTTTTGTAAAGTGGGGCCGTGCCCAAGGTCACGGAGGAGCACATGAAGGCCCGTCGCGGCCAGATCCTGGAGGGCGCCCGGCGGGCGTTCGCGCGGGACGGCTACGAGGGGGCGACGGTCGCGAAGCTCGAGGGCGAGATCGGGCTCTCCCGGGGCGCGATCTTCAACTACTTCCCGGACAAGTGGTCGCTGTTCCTGGCGCTGGCCGCCGAGGACCAGTTCGAGTTCATGCGCACGCTGGAGGAGGAGGGGATCGACGGGCTGCTGCGCCGGCTGGCAGAGGAGAGCCCGGACTGGCTCGCCGTCTACTTCGAGCTCGCCCGCCGTCTCCGCACGAATCCGGAGCTGATGCGCGAGCTCCAGAACCGCTCTCCCGACGCGGCGCGGCGGGGCGACGAGCTGCTCGCATCGCTCCAGGAGCAGGGAGAGCTGCGAGACGACATCGACCTCGAGACCGTCATCGCCTTCATCAACATCGTCGCGAACGGTCTGGCGCTCGCGGTCTCGCTCGGCCTCGCGCTCGACGTGAACGCGCTGCTCGAGCTCGTCCATCGCGGGATCGATCCTCAGCCTCAGTAGAGTCGCGCGCCGTGAAGACGGTTCTCTTCGTCGGCGCGGGCCGGCACCAGCGGCGCGCGATCGAACGCGTGCGCGAGCTCGGCGTGCGCGTGGTCGCGGTCGACCGGACTCCCGATGCTCCGGGCCTCACCGGCGCCGACGTTGCCGAGGTCGTCGACTTCGCGGACGTTGCAGCCGTGACCGAGGTGGGCCGGCGGCACTCGGTCGACGGCGTGCTGACCGTCTCGGCAGACCGCGCGGTCCCGGTCGTCGCAGCGGTGGCCGAGGACCTCGGCTTGCCGGGGATCGGGCGCGAGACCGCGCACCTGATGACGCACAAGATCGCGATGCGCCGCCGGCTCGCGGAGGCCGGCGTGGCGCAACCGGAGTTCGCCGCCATCCGGACGCTGCAGGAGGCGCGGACGGCCGTCGAGACGGTCGGCCTCCCCGCTGTGTTGAAGCCGGCGAACACGGGCGGACAGCGTGGACTGTTCCTGCTCCAGTACCCCGACGAGCTCGAGACGCACCTGCACGCCGCTCTTGCCGAGTCGCCGACGCAGGAGGCGATCGTCGAGCGCTACCACGACGGGCTCGAGCTCAATGGGCTCGCGATCGCCCGACGGGGGCACGTCGAGCCGCTGACGCTGTCAGACCGCCTGCGCCCGCCCGGAGTCGGGTTCGGCGTCGGCTGGATCCACGTCTACCCGACGACGCTGTTCAGCGACGCACTCGCGCAGGCGGAGGACGTCGTCGTCCGCGCGGTGCACGCCCTTGGACTGCGGGACGGGATCGCCTTTCCACAGCTGCTCGCGTCCCCGGACGGCGTGCGCGTGATCGAGGTGGCGGCGCGCATCCCGGGCGGCGAGATGGCACGGCTCGCCGCGTATGCGGTCGGGGTCGATCTCGTCGAGGTGGCGTTGCGGCAGGCGCTCGGAGAGGGCGTCCCGGACACGCTCGTCCGGCCGCGGTTCCAGCAACCGCTTGCGATCCGGTTCCTGACCGCCGAGCCGGGACCGTTGCCGTCGGGAACCGTGCGCCGGATCGGATCGCTCGAGAAGGTGCTGGCCTTCCCTGGCGTGGTCGAAGCGGACACGTATCTGTCCGTCGGTGAGACGATCAACCCGGTGCGGCTCGACGGTGACCGACGGGGGTATGTGATCGCCATCGGCGACACGAACCTCGAAGCGCTGGAGCGCGCGGAGGCGGCGGCCCGGCTCGTCGACATCGAGGTCTGGTGAACGATCTCACTGTGGTCGCCACGGCGTCGGGCGCGCCGGGAACGGCGGCGCTCCTGCGCGCGCTGCGTCTGAACGGCGAGCGCGCGGTCCGACTCATCGGCACTGACATGTCTCCGCAGGCGATCGGCCGCCACTATTGCGACGCGTTCTACGTCGTCCCGCGCGGGAGCGATCCCGCGTTCGCCGACACCGTCCTCGGGATCGCGCGCGCCGAGGGTGCCGACGCAGTGCTGCCCCAGTCGTCGTTCGACCTGCTCGGGCTCGCGGAAGCGCGCGAGCGGTTCGAGGCGGAGGGGATCGCGGTGCTCGTCTCGCGGCCGGACGCCATCCGGCGCTCGAACGACAAGGCCGAGACGTACGCCCTGCTCGAGCGGCTCGGCGTCCGGGCCCCGGCGTGGCGGCGGGTGACTGGCGGGAGCGGGCTGCGCCACGCGGCCCAGGAGCTCGGCTATCCGGATCGCGCCGTCTGCTTCAAGCCCGTCTTCTCCTCCGGGTCGCGCGGGTTCCGCATCCTGGATCCGACTGTGGACCGGGCGAAGCAGCTGCTCGAGGAACGGCCGGGGAACGTCGCGATGCGCCTGACCGAGGTGCTGGAGGTGCTACCCGACGAGGGAGGCCCCGAGCTGCTCGTGATGGAGCTTGCGCAAGGACGCGAGCGCACGATCGACGGCATCGCACGCGACGGCCAGATCGTGCTCGGCCATCCGAAGACGCGCGAGTCGATGCGCGCGGGTCTTGCGATGTACTTCGAGACGTTGCGAGATCCGGGCTTGATGGACGTCGCCGCACGCATCGTCGGCGAGTTGCGCCTCGATCATTTCTTCAACATCCAGCTCGTCGGCGAGCAGGTGATCGAGGTGAACCCGCGCATCTCGACGGTCGTGTATCAGGAGGATTTGAACCTGCCGTACCTGGGCGTCAAGCACGCACTCGGGGAGATCTCGGACGAGCAGCTCGCCGCCTATGCCGCGCGCGTCCGCACGACGCGCCGCGCGCTGCGCTACTTCGACCAGGTCGAGTGGGACGAGGTACGTCATGCCGACGAATCGGCACGCTTTCGTTTCGAAGCAGACGATGCCGAAGGGCAATAGGGCCGCTACCCTCGGGTTCGGTCCCCGTTTTGGGTCGGCGGGGGTTAGGGACGGTCGATCGACACGGCGTGCGCTGCCAGGTCTTTCGCGGACATGCACGCTCCGCCGCGCGCTCGCACCGCGTCGATGACGCGGTAGAAGAGCCGGTCCCAGCCGGCCGAGGTCGGCGCGTCGAAACGGTCCGGGTGCCAGAGGATCGCGAAGGCGGCGCCGTTCGCGGCCGCTGCGTCGAGCAGCGCCTCCAGTCGCGGCCACGCGGCGCGCGCCGACAGTCCCAGGTACCGCGGCTCGGCGAGCGTCACATCCATCACCGCGAGCGGCACCTCGACGAGGTCGAGCGGGCGCTCCCGCTCGAAGTCCCACGGGCGAAACGGGCGCGCCAGACCCGCGCGAAACCCCACCGCGTCCGAAAAACCGAGCGACGTGTCGTAGGCAAGGCCGAGCGCCGAGAGCGGTCGAAGGTTCCGGTGTGGATCGACCCGAAGGTAGTGGTACCGCTGGCCGGCGACCCGCGCCCCGAGCGACTCGAGCCGAGCTTTCTCCTCCACGAGGAGCTCTTCGTCTTCGGCTGCGGCGTAGGTGCCGTGCAGGCCGACCTCGGCATCCGCGCCAAGGAGCGTCTCCACGACACGCGGACGAAGCCGCTCGTACGCCTCGGGTGCGGCGCCGTCGTGCGGATCGCGGTGACCGCCGAGCACGAAGAACGTCGAGCCGGACGCTCCTCGCCGCCGTGTTTCGCGGACGATCTGAGCGAACCGCCAGTTCGGATCAGTGCCGCGCAGCCGGTGCACCGGCGCGAGCGCGAGCCCGGTCGCCTCGCGTGCTGCCGACCGCGCCCGCCCGCCGACCACGTCCTCCTTGAGCCGAGCCGCCGCTCCGCGCACGCCGATCCGCGTCCACCGCCACACCGAGTCGACGTCGTGCGTCAACGCGATGGCGAAGCGTGCGCCGTCCCACCGGGGGGATGCAACGCCGAGCTGCCGACGCAGGCGCTCGAGCGGCGGGTCGAGCGGGTCGAGGCACGACCACCCCGCCCGAAATCGTCCGTGCTCGTCGCGCTTGCCCCCGCGCTCCTCGACGCGTGCGAGGTGGAAGAACGCGTCCGCCACGTCGTCATCGACGGGACGTTCCCCACGCTCGACCGCGTCCCACGCGTCAGCGCGGTACGGAAGATCGTCGCCGAAGCCGAGCTCTGTTACGCCGATCGAGTCGAGCACCCACCGCGCGCGCCGCTCGACGCGTTCCGGGATCACGGCCGCACCACGCGCGCCAGGTGCACGAGCGCCGGCTTCGGATCGTCACGCGCCCACATCGCGTCCACGTACGGCGGCCGCTGAAGGGCAGGACGCGCACGGCGCGCCAGCGTGATCGCCCACCGCTTCCCGTCGCCGTTCATCCGCACCGGTGCCGGCCGCTCGCCGATCGCGTCGAGGTACGCGATCCGCGCCAGGTCGACGCCGCACGCGGCGGCGAGCCCGTGCCATTCCCACAGCCGCGGATTCACCTCGATCAGCTTGAGGCGGCCGTCGCGCGGATCGCGCTTGAGCTCGACCTGGGAGATCCCGTGGAAGCGCAGCGCGCGCAGGAGGTTCAATGCGTCCGCAGCGAGGTCGGGCAGCCACCGCGCCTCGGCGACGCGCGCCGTCCCGATCTCGCGCGGTGTCTGCAGGAGCTTGCGACCGGTGAACAGCCCCAGTTCCTCACCGTCCGCCGCGAGATACGACCCAACCGTCCACAGCGTGTCGTCACCGCCCGGGATCCACTCCTGGACGAACGGACGAAAGTCCCGCGCGTCGTCGAACTGCCACTCGAGCTCGGCAACCGCGTTGCAGCGGAACGCCTTCACGCCGAACCGCCCCCGAAACCCGGTCGGATCGGCCGGCTTCACGAGCACGGGGAACCCAAGCCTGTCCGTCGGTTCGTCGGCCGTTCGCGGCACCGCGACACCGACCTCCGTGGCGACGGCGAGCTGATGGCGCTTGTCCTGCACCGGGCCGAGGACGTCCCAGCCGGGAAACGGACACACGAACGGCAGCTCGTCGCGCGCCCGCGCGATCGTCTCGAGATCGTCGTCGTGCGTCGGGAACACGACACCTTCGCCGAGCGCGCGCAGGTATTCCACGTATGCGGGTCCCGATCGCACCGGCGCGAGCCGCATCTCGGCGAAGCGCGACCGGAATCCCAGCGCGCTTCGCCGATCGTCGACCGCGAGCACGCGCACGCCTGCGCGGCCGAGTGAGCGGATCGCGGCCAGGCCGGCGACCCAGCCGACCCCGACCACCACGGCGGGTGGTCTCACCGCCGCCGTAGCGTCCGCTTCGCCGCGCGCGCCGCGCGCATCGATGCGGACGGCGTGCGCCACACGATCGAATACGGTGTCGGCACACCGCCGAACGAACGCACGAAGGACTCGACGTGGCGAAGCATCGAGCCCTCGAAGTCGAACGCCGTCCCGCGCTCGGCCGCGCGCCTGATCGCTTCCCACAGGACGAGCGCCGCCGCGCCGCGCACTTCCGCATCCGTGGCGGCGAGCAGATACGTCGTGAAGCGCGCATCGTGGACGAAGTACCCACCCGCACGCGCATGGCCGTCAGCGTCGCGCGCGACGAGGATCGTGCGCGCGCCGCGATCGCGGGCGGCAGGATCGATCCGCTCGATCCCCTGCGGATCGCGCGCGAAGCGCCGGCGATGCAACTCGAGGAAATCGGCGAGCTCGCCCTCGGTCACCGTCATCCCGCTCTTCTCCGCGGCCCGGATGTGACCGCGAATGTTCTCGCGGAAGCCGGAAAACACTGCGTCGAGGTCGGAGAGATCCGGAAGCCGCCACGTGTAGTTCGTCGTCTGCCGGAAGCCGTGCCAGCGAAGCGGCGTCCAGTAGTCGAAACCGGGATTGCATCGTGACTCGAGGTGTGCGAACGGACCGATCCGTTCCAGCAGCGACTCGACGAACGTGATCTCCCGCGACCGTCTCCGCGCGCCTTCACCCGGCGGGAACAGCGGCCCGAGGAACGGCGTCAGCGGCGCGCCCGCGTGCACCGCCCCGAGC
>JBASRJ010000118.1:0-1956 GCA_049273785.1 Gaiellaceae bacterium
GGCGTGGCGAGCTGAGCGAGGTCGCGGATGAGCAGGCGGCGCGGCCCGCCGTCTCCGCTCATTCCTCCGTCGCGAATCGCTGCATCGGCAGGTCGAGCTCGTGCTGTGCGGCCGCGTCGAGCGCCTCGTCGTACCCGGCGTCCGCATGGCGAAGCACACCGGTGCCCGGGTCAGTGGTGAGTACGCGCTCGAGACGCTCGCCCATCTCGTCGGTCCCGTCGGCGACGACGACCATGCCCGCGTGGATCGCGTTGCCGATCCCGACCCCGCCCCCGTGGTGCACGCTGACCCACGTCGCGCCCGCGGCGACGTTGATCAGGGCGTTCAGGATCGGCCAGTCCGCGATCGCGTCGGACCCGTCTCGCATCGCCTCCGTCTCGCGGAACGGCGAGGCCACGGAGCCGCTATCCAGGTGATCCCGCCCGATCACCACCGGCGCTTTGACGTCACCCGTACGGACGAGCTCGTTGATCGCCAGCCCCGCCTTTGCGCGGTCGCCATAGCCGAGCCAGCAAATCCGGGCCGGCAGGCCCTGATAGGCGACACGCTCGGGCGCGAGCTCGAGCCAGCGCTGGAGGAGCGGGTCGTCGGGAAAGAGCTCCTTCAGCGTCCGGTCGATCGCCGAGATATCCGCTGGGTCGCCCGACAATGCGGCCCACCGAAACGGCCCGACACCCCGACAGAAGAGCGGCCGAATATAGGCCGGGACGAAGCCCGGGTATGAGAAAGCCTCCGTCAGCCCACCTTCACGGGCCTCACCTCTGAGGTTGTTGCCATAATCGAAAACATAACTGCCGCGTCGGACGAACTCGAGCATCCCCTCCACATGGCGGACGATCGACTCGCGCGCGCGCTGCACGTACTCGTCCGGATCGGACACCCGTAACGCCGCTGCGTCCCCAACCGACAACCCGGACGGGACGTAGCCGTTGAGTGGGTCGTGTGCCGCGGTCTGATCCGTGACGAGGTCGAACGCCTCGCCCCGTTGCGCGAGCTCCGGCACGACGTCTGCCGCATTCCCCAGCAGGCCGACCGACAACGGACGACGCTCCGACGCCGCGCGACGCACGCGCTCCAGCGCATCGTCGAGCGAGTCAGCCGCCTCGTCGAGGTAGCGCGTTGCCAGACGCCGCTCGATCCGCACGGGATCGACCTCGACGCAGAGAATCGCCGCACCCGCCATGGTGCCGGCGAGCGGCTGGGCGCCGCCCATCCCGCCGAGACCAGCGGTCAGGATCGTGCGGCCGCTCAAATCGGACGTGCCGAAGTGTTTCTCGCCGGCTGCCGCGAACGTCTGGTACGTCCCCTGCAGGATCCCCTGCGAACCGATGTAGATCCACGAGCCGGCGGTCATCTGGCCGTACATGGTCAGACCCGCCGCCTCGAGCCGGCGGAACTCGTCCCACGTCGCCCAGCGGGGAACGAGCAGCGAGTTCGCGATCAACACGCGTGGCGCACCCGTGTGCGTGCGAAACACGCCGACGGGCTTGCCGCTCTGGACGAGAAGCGTCTCGTCCTCGCGCAGCTCGATCAGAGACGCGACGATCGCGCGGAGCGCTTCGGGGTTGCGCGCCGCCTTCCCGGAGCCGCCGTAGACCACGAGTTCCTGCGGGCGCTCTGCGACCTCCGGATCGAGGTTGTTGAGCAACATTCGGAGAGGCGCCTCCGTCGACCATGAGCGCGCGGTCAGCTCGGTCCCGCGCGGTGCGCGGATCGACCCGAGGTCGCCGCACAGCGCGTCGACGGTCGCAGCAAGCGAACGGGTGGCGCTCACGCCAGCTCCCCCACCTCGGCTTCGACCGCGTCGATCAGGGAGCCGTCGCGGATCGCGGTCGCAACGGCCTCGATGTCCGGTGAAAGCGGCCGGTCGTCGCCGAGCCGGTCGGAGATGGTGCGGACGTGCGCACGCGTCGCGCCGACGCCGACCCCGGGCTGAAGCGGCGCCAGAAACTCAAC
>JBASRJ010000154.1:0-2201 GCA_049273785.1 Gaiellaceae bacterium
CGTCGACGACCGGGCGGACGTCGAGCGGCGAGTCGAGCCCGGCGAGGACGAGCGCGACCGACAGGGTCGAGACGGGCGCCGGCGCCTGGCGCCGGTTCAGCTCTGCCGCGACGTCACGACCCGCGAGGGCGTAACCGACACGGGCGGCCGCGAGCCCGAACGCCTTCGAGAAGGTCCGGACGACGATGACGCCGTCCTCGATCACGTCGACGGCCGAGACGCCCGAGTATTCGAAGTAGGCCTCGTCGACGAGCAGCGGGCGCGCAGCCGGCAGCTCTCCGAGCTCACCGGTCGGATTGTTCGGACGGCAGCAGATCGTCAGCACCGGATCGTCGTCGCCCACCTCGGCCCCGGCCAGGCCGACCGCGATCCGGAAGAGCGCGTACGTCGGGTCGTTCGAGATCGCAATCCGGTCACCAGTGCCCGCGAAAGCGCGCGTGACGAGGAGAATGACGTCGTCCGCGCCGGCGCCGAGGACGACGTTCTCCGGTGCGACGCCCGCGTAGTCCGCGATCGCTTCCGTCAGCCCCGGATAGCCGCCGTGCGGATACGTATGGATCTCGGCGAGCGCCTCGGATAGCGCCTCGGCCCGCGCGAACGACGGCGCGCCCGGCGACGTGTTCCCGTCGAAACGGATCACCTCGGACGGCGCGATCCCGGCCCGCCGCGCCACCTCCGCGGTCGCCGGCGCGTCGTAGGAGGCATACGCAGGGGCAGGCCTCATAACAGATTCCTAACCTCTGGAGAGCGCGCGCGTCTGAGCAGGCGGACAGGCGAACCCGACGCTGGCCGCGCGGAGGCCAATCGATGCTCACTTACGTCGTACGGCGGCTGGTTTACGGCATCCCTGTTCTCCTCGTCTCGAGCTTCCTGATCTTCACGTTCGTCGCGTCGTCGACGGATCCGCTCGAGGCGGTCCGGATGCGGCCGAACGTCAACCAGGTCGCGATCCAGCAGATCGAGAAGGAGAAGCACCTGAAGGACCCGATGCTCGTTCGGTACGGCTACTGGGTCAAGGACGCAGTGACGAACGACTTCGGCACCGGTGTCCTGGACAACCGGCCGATCCTCCCCGACCTCGAGCGCGTGCTCAAGAACACGCTGCAGCTGATCATTGCGGCGGAGATCCTGTCGGTCCTCCTCGGCTGCGGAATCGGAATCGTTTCGGCGATCCGCCAGTACTCCCTGTTCGATCACTCGACGACGACGTTCTCGTTCATGGGCATCGCGATCCCAGTGTTCTGGCTCGCCCTCTCGCTGCAGATCCTCTTCACGACGGTGTTCGTGAAGTTCCACGTCCGCATCTTCTACACGTCGGGCCTCAGCTCGATCGACCCTGGGCACGGAATGCACTTCTGGATCGACCGCGCGCAGCATCTCGCGCTCCCGGTGCTCGTGCTCTCGGCGGCCAACATGGCCGTGTACACGCGCTTCATGCGGGCGTCGATGCTCGAGATCTTCAACGCGGACTACATGCGCACGGCGCGAGCGAAGGGCCTTCGCGAGGGACGCGTGATCCTCCGCCACGCGTTGCGAAACGCGCTCATCCCCGTGACGACGCTGATCGCGCTCAACTTCGGCGCGCTGTTCGGCGGCGCCGTGATCACGGAGACGATCTTCGCGCTGGACGGGATGGGCCGCTACTTCATCAACGCCCTGAACGGAGGCGACCCGTATCCGATCATGGCGTGGCTGATGGTGACGTCCGCGGTCGTGATCCTCTTCAACCTGATCGCCGACCTGCTCCTCGGCTGGCTCGACCCCCGCATCCGCCTGGAATAACGGCTCGCGGCCGGGCGCCGCGATGTGTCAGAGTCCGTAAGGCCGTTGCCTGACGCGATGCCCGATCCGTTGTACTCCGCGCTCTCTGGGCGTCTGCGTGAGGTGCTCGACGATCAGCCGGCGACGGAGGGCAAGCTGCGGGCCCTGGCGGAGGAGGCGGATGCGGGGATCCGGGCACTCGAGGCGCAGATCCGCGGCAGCGAAGTGCGTCTCCGTGAGCTGACCGCCGACGCCGAGAGCTCGCTAACGGAGATCGCGTCGGAGCTCCGCCGCGTCGAGCTGTTGCGACCGGAGCTGATCGAGCTCAACTCGCTCCGCGGGGAGCTCGATCACCGCGCACGAGAGCTGCGCACCGAGTGGCTCCTGCGCCAGACCCGCTCGGCGCGTCCCTCGTCGAACTGACTACGCAGGCACTGGTG
>JBASRJ010000157.1:0-1780 GCA_049273785.1 Gaiellaceae bacterium
GCCCTGAGGCGAGCAGCACGACCGCCCAGGCCATCGCCGGCGAGAGCGGACGGCCCGCGCCGGACCGTCCGCGAACCGTCCGCTCGACCGCACGCGCATCCAGCCACCAATCCCGCCCGCGCTTTACCGCCGGCAGACGACCCGCCGCGATCTGCTGACGCACGGCGACAGCGCTGACACCGAGACGGTCCGCAGCCTCTCGAACGCTGAGAGACGATGCGATCATGGACACAATACTATCGCATAAGAAGCCATTTTGTCCCGGGCGGGCGGAATGCGTCGATGACTGAGTCCCCTGGTCCCCCGCTCGCTTCATGCAGCGCAGTGCCCCTCGGATCAAGTCCCGTCCGCGCAGCGAAGCCTCCGAAGCGGCGGCGACGGGCGGTATTCTCAGCTCATGGCCGACGCGCGCGACATAGAGCTGGTCTTCGCTCCTCAGGAGGAAGGGGGCTACCACGTCTACGCTCCCGACCTCCCGGGCCTTCACTCAGAGGGCGATACGTTCGACGAGGCGATGGAGAACGCCCGCGAGGCGCTCGAGCTCTACGAAGGCCTGCGCGAGGTCGGACGCTCGCTCGACGCCGGCGTCGTCCGCCGCCGGGTCACCATCCCCGCGTGAGTCCTCGCCTCCCGGTCGTCTCTGGCCAGCAGCTATTGCTGGAACCTGGCTCCGACCAACCTACTTGCGACCACGATGACTTGCCGCTGTGATACACCGGCCGCGCCCACAACCCGATTGAACTCTTCCTCGTCGCGCTCGCCTGATTGCTCGCACTCGGATTGGAGGAGGTCATGCACTGCTTCAAGATTCTCCAGGTAGGTTTGAAGAGGAATAACAAGGTCCCCATCATCATCGTAATCGTCACCGTAAAGCAGTCGAATTCGTCGGATGCGTGCTTGAACCTTTATCAAATTCTCTCTAGCTGTTTGTAGATGCTCCTCGCAGGGGGCAAGGAGCTCTTCATTAAGCGCATCGTTGGCCTTGTCCATGGCCGCAAGTGCTTTCTCACCCTGATCCATGACATCGTCCAGCCGATTGCGAATCTCACTCAAGTCGCGCATCTCGCGATCATGCGCCAAGGCGTTTTTCTGGCGATATTCCGCTGCGATGGCTGCGATGACCGCCCCCCCAAGGCCTGCTGCAGCGGTGATTCCCGCAATGGCGACAGTGTCCGACATAGCACGGCCAAGTCTACTGTTGCCGCACATGATGGGGCTCTGCTTCGCACACGCGCGTTCGGCGCGCGTCCACCACAGGCTCTTCCTCGGTTCTACTCGCGGTATGAAGACAGCTGTTTCGATCCCTGATGATCTCTTCGCGCGGGCCGACGCGCTGGCGGTTCGGTCTAGCGCCGACGAGACTTCATCGCCAATGACAGGTGCAGGGTGCGTGTCGTCTTCAGGTCGCCGCGCTGTACGACGATGCGCAGCGCGATCGCCAGCCGTGTGCTTCGGGCGACACGTCGCAGCGCCTGTCTGGAGAGTTTGAGCCGCAGGTCGCCCTGTGTCCCCGCCAGGACGATGAAGCGTGTGCTGCCGAGCTTCGTGCTCGCTCTGCTGGAACGCGAAGTCCGCCGCGTCGCGACGACGGCGACCTTGCAAGCCGGGCCCGCGCCGCCGCAGTCGATCACTCTGCGCAGAGCGAGGACGCCTCTCGCCGCAAGCGTGATCGTGCCCGCGCGCGACGCAATCCGCGCGCGACGCGTTGTCGTCACGCTCGCCGCGCCACCACCGCCCCCCGTTCTGCCGGGCCCGGCCGTTGACGGTGACTGGACTGTGA
>JBASRJ010000180.1:0-10344 GCA_049273785.1 Gaiellaceae bacterium
CTGCAAGCGAGCTCGCAGGCTCCACGGCACCGCGTTCGCCGGCGGCCGCGAGCGCGTCAGGATCGACGTCCCAGCCGCGGACCTCGCCGACGCCCGCCTCGCGCGCGGCGAGACCGACCGAGGCGCCGATCAGCCCGGTGCCGACGACTGCAAGCCTGCGCACGGTCACGAACTCAGAGTGAACGCATCAGCTCGGCGACGCGGAAGGCGAGGTCGAGCGACTGGCGAGCGTTCAAGCGCGGATCGCACAGCGACATGTACCTCGAGTCCAGCTGCTCCTCCTGGACGTCCTCCGAGCCGCCGAGACACTCGGTCACGTCGTCGCCGGTGAACTCCAGGTGCACGCCGCCGGGCCACGTGCCGGCCTGCCGGTGCGCGGCGAAGAAGCCCTCGATCTCGCCGAGGACGTCGTCGAAGTGCCGGGTCTTCCGTCCGCCCGAGCTCGTCAGGACGTTCGCGTGCATCGGGTCGCACGCCCAGACGACCGGATGCTCGGCGTCACGCACCGCGCGCAGGATCGGCGGCAGCAGCTCGAAGACATGACTCGAGCCCATGCGCGTGACCAACGTCAGGCGTCCGGGTACGCGCTGCGGGTTCAGCCGCTCGCACAGCTCAAGTACTTCCTCCGGCGTGGCCGTGGGGCCGAGCTTGACGCCGACCGGGTTGTGCACGCCGGCGAAGAACTCGACGTGGGCCCCGTCGGCCTGCCGCGTGCGCTCGCCGATCCAGAGCATGTGCGCCGAGCAGTCGTACCAGTCACCCGTCAGAGAGTCGCGCCGCGTCAACGCCTCCTCGTACTCGAGCAGGAGCCCCTCGTGGCTCGTCCAGTAGTCGACCTGGTGCAGGTGCGGCTCGTCGCCGAGGTCGATCCCGCAGGCGGCCATGAAGCGAAGCGCGCGCTCGATCTCCGACGCGAGCTGTTCGTAGCGGCGGCCCTGGGGCGACGACGCGACGAACTCCTGGTTCCACATGTGCACCTGATTCAGGTCGGCGAAGCCGCCCTTCGTGAACGCGCGGACGAGGTTGAGCGTCGCCGCCGATTGGTGATAGCCCTGCAGCATCCGGTCGGGATCGGGCCGGCGAGCGTCGAGCGTCGGCGCATCGCCGTTCACCATGTGCCCGCGGAACGACGGGATCTCCTCGTCGCCGACCCGCTCCGTCGGCGAGGAGCGAGGCTTCACGAATTGCCCGGCGATCCGCCCGACCTTGACGACGGGAAGCGTGGCGCCGTACGTGAGCACCGCCGCCATCTGGAGCATGATCTTCAGCTTCTCCCGGATCGTGATCGCCGTGAACTCCTGGAAGGACTCGACGCAGTCGCCGGCCTGGAGCAGGAACGCACGGCCCTCTGCGACCTTGGCGAGCGCATCCCGGAGCGCGCGCGCCTCGCCCGCGAAGACGAGCGGCGGCATCGCGGCCAGCTGCGCGCGGATCCCCTCGGCGCGCTCGGGGCTCGGCCAGTCGGGCTGCTGCGCCGCGGCGTAGGCGCGCCAAGAGGAGGGAGACCATGTGGAGCCGGTGACAGCCATCGATTCAGTGTAGATAGCGCCTTTCGTCCGGCCCCGAGGCGTCGCTTGCGATGCCGCCCCGGAGGGTGCGCGGGCTTGGCCCGTGCACCCGTTCCCGCTTGCGGCTACGCTGAAATGGATGACTCCCGCACTGCAGACTCGCGGCTGGGCCTGGCGCAGCGAGCGCGGCGGGAGCCTGCGCGCGGTCTAGCGCGCGCCCACAGCCCGCCCGCTCGACCTCACCGTTCCCGTCCGCGCGACAGAATGGAGCTTCACCGTGCGCATCTTCAGCGGCATCCAACCCACCGGAGCGAAGACCATCGGCAACTACGCCGGGGGCTTCCGCCAGTACGCCGAGACGCAGGAGCGAGGCGACGCGTTCTTCTGCATCGTCGACCTCCACTCGATCACGGTCGAGTACGACCCGGCGGAGTTGCGGAGCTCGACGCTCGACCTCTACGCGATGCTGATCGCGACGGGGCTCGATCCGGACCGCTCGACGATCTTCGTGCAGAGCCACGTCACCGCACACGCGGAGGCAGCTTGGCTGCTCTCGGCCGTGACGAGCTACGGGCAGCTCGGGCGCATGACCCAGTTCAAGGAGAAGGGCGAGCGCCACGAGTTCATCTCCGCCGGGCTCTTCACCTATCCCGTGCTGATGGCGGGCGACATCCTGCTCTACCAGACCGATCTGGTCCCGATTGGCGACGACCAGCGCCAGCACCTCGAACTGGCGCGGGACATCGCCGAGCGCTTCAACTCACGCTTCGGTGAGACGTTCCGTCTGCCGGACGGCCAGTACCCGGAGATCGGCGCGCGCGTCATGGACCTCCAGGATCCGACGAGCAAGATGTCGACGAGCTCGCCGCTCGCAGCGCAGGGCGTCGTCCGATTGCTGGACGAGCCGGATGCCATCCGCCGGAAGTTCAAGTCTGCCGTGACCGATTCGGGTCGTGAGGTGCGCCACGACCGCGAAGGCAAGCCCGGGGTGTCGAATCTGATCGAGATCATGTCGGTCGCGACCGGTGAGACGTTCTCGGAGATCGAGTCGCGCTACGACGGCCAGGGCTACGGCCCCTTCAAAGAGGACGTCGGCGAGGCCGTGATCCAGCTGCTCCAACCGATCCAGCGTCGCTACGCGGAGCTGCGTGCCGATGAGCACGAGCTGCGACGGTTGCTCGAACTGGGCGCCGACAAGGCGAGGGCCGCCTCGGCGCCTACCCTTGCGGCGATGTACGACCGCATGGGCTTCGCCAGGCTGTAACCGGACGTTCGCCGGACCCCTTCCCACCAGGACCCGAAGCGCGCTACTTTCCCCCGGTCAACCTCAAGGGGAGGAGCGAATGACACGTAGGCGTAGGGCGGGAGCCCTAGGCGCCCTTGCTCTGGCGTGCCTGGTCGCAGCGGGGATCGCGGCGGCGCAGGTGCGTCTGAACGGCGTCGCCGCAACGTCGCGGACAACAGCAGCGTCACCGAGCTGCCAGTTGAACTCGGCGCGCGGAAACATCAAGCACGTCATCTACATCCAGTTCGACAACACGCACCTTCTTCGCGACAACCCGAGGGTGCCTTCCGACTTGCAGCAGATGCCGCACCTGCTCAACTTCATGCGGAACGACGGCACACTGCTCACCAACGACCACACGGTCCTGATCTCGCACACTGCGGGCGGGATCCTGTCGTCCCTGACGGGCGTCTACCCCGACCGGCACGGCCAGGTCGTCTCGAACAGCAACGTCCGTTTCAACGGGACCGGCTTCCAGTTCCCGAGCTCGTTCGGCTACTGGACGGATCCTGTCGTCGCGAACGCGCCGACCGTGCCGAACATGATCACGCCGACCGGTGAGAACGCGCCCGCGCCGTGGGTGCCGTACACGCGGGCCGGTTGTGACTTCGGGGCGGTCGCGACGGCGAACACCGTGCTCGAGAACACGGGCACCGGGGCGTCGGGCGACGTCTTCAAGGTGTTCGGCAACCCGTCGCCGCAGTTCACGGAGGCGCAGCAGTCGGCCGCCGCTCCACCGGGGACGGCCGCACGTGCGAAGGCGCAGACCGACTTCGTCGGCTTCGCCATTCACTGTGCCCAGGGTTCGTCCATGTGTGCGAACGGGCAAGCCGACGCCCTGCCGGCCGAGCCGGGCGGCTACGCCGGGTACAAGGGTCTCTTCGGTGCGCAGGAGATCGACCCGATCCTCACCGGCCAGCCCGCGAGCGTGCCGCTGACGGACCTGCTCAACCGTCCGATCGTCGATCCGTTCTCTCAGCCGGGCTTTCCGGGCTTCGACGGGATGTCCGCAGCAGCCTCCCTCTCGTACACGGCAGCGATGCAGGAGCACGGGGTGCCAGTGACGTTCGCGTACATCTCTGACGCGCATGACAACCACGGCAACGCCGGGAACATCCACGTCGCGTACGGACCCGGTGACGCCGGCTATGTCAGCCAGCTGAGGGAGTACGACCAGGCGTTCGCCAACTTCTTCCAGCGACTCCAGAACGACGGCATCACGAAGGCGAACACGCTCTTCGTCTTCACGGTCGATGAGGGCGATCATTACGCTGGGGTCCAGAAGACGAACTGTGACGGCGTCAACGTCCCATGCGTCTACGGGACGAACGAGGTCGGGGAGATCAACTCGAACATCGACACGCTGATGACCCATCAGCATCCGGAGATCCCGATCGTCTCGGGCACCGACTCGAGGGGGAATCCGATCTACAACTTCACCGTCCACGGCGACGCGGCCCCGACCTTCTATCTCTCTGGGAACCCCGACGCGACCACCAGTCCTGTCCGCAACTTCGAGCGTGCCACCGCAACCCTGACGGCGGTGAATCCGTACACGTCCAAGACCGACAACCTGATGGTGGCGATGGCCGATCGGACCGAGATGAAGGCGCTGCACATGATCAGCGGCGATCCGCTCCGGAACCCGACGTTCGCGTACTTCGCCGACCCGAACTACTTCATCACCGACTTCCCGTCGAGCACGTGCGAGACGTGCATCAATCCGGCGTTCGCGTGGAACCACGGTGACATCCAGCCGGAGATCGCGACCACCTGGCTCGGGATCGTCGGCCCAGGCGTCAAGAGTGACGGAGAGACCGCCAGCATCTGGTCCGATCACACGGACGTGCAGCCGACGATGCTGACACTGCTCGGTCTAAAGGACGACTACGCGCCCGATGGTCGTGTGCTCGTCCAGCCGCTGTACGCCTGGGCCGTGCCCCAGACGCTGATCGCTCACCGCGAGACGCTCATTCGCCTCGCGGACGTCTACAAGCAGTTGAACGCACCGTTCGGGACGTTCGCAATGAAGACACTCGACGCCTCGACGACCGCGATTCAGACGAACACGGCCGGTGATTCGGCGTACAAACAGTTCGATCTGTCGCTTGCAGGCCTCACGTCACAGCGTGATGCGCTCGCCGCGCAGATCAGCAATGCGCTGAATGCCGCCGCGTTCGACGGCAAGGCCCTGAACGAGCAGCAGGCGAAGGGCTGGATCGATCAGGCGCAGAGCCTGATCAACCAGGCTTCCGCCCTGGCCGGCTCCTAAGGGCTTTCACCTCCAGGGGCTCGAGCTCGCGCCATTGGCCGGGCTCGAGCCCCTCGAGCGTCAGTCCCGCGTAGCGGCTGCGATGCAGCCGTCGCACCGGATGACCGACTGCCTCGCACATCCGCTTCACCTGGTGCTTGCGCCCCTCGTGCAGGGTCAGCTCGATCGTCGAAGGCCCGAGGAGACGAGCCTGCGCGGGCGCCGTCAGACCGTCGTCGAGCTCGACGCCTCCGCGGAGCCGCCTGAGTGCCGCCTCGTCCGGCTCGCCCTCGACCTCCGCCTCGTAGACCTTCTCGACGCCGTAGCGAGGGTGGGCAAGCCGGTGAGCGAACGGGCCGTCGTTCGTGAGCAGAAGCGCGCCGGTCGTATCCGCGTCGAGGCGGCCGACGGGGACGATGCGCTCCGGCAGGTCGACGAGCTCGACGACCGTCGCCCGTCCGTGTGGGTCTCGCGCGGTTGTCACCGTGCCGGCCGGCTTGTGCAGCAAGACGTACACGAGCCGCTGCGCGGTCACCTCCTCCCCATCCACCTCGACACGATCGCCGCGCTCGACGAACGTGTTCAGCTGTCCCGGCTCGCCGTTCACCCGCACGCGGCCAGCCTTGATCAGCCCGTCGGCGCCGCGCCGCGACGCAACGCCGGCCCGCGCGAGGTAAGCATTCAGACGCACCCGGTTATAGTCGCGCCTCGTGCCGCACTACATCTCGTTGATGCGCTGGACCTCGCAAGGACTCGCGGGCCTGCCCGGGTGGCGGGAGCGCGTGGAGGAGGGCGAGCGGACGATCCAGGAGGCGGGCGGCCAGCTCGTCGGCGTCTACGTGACCCTCGGCCGGTACGACGTCGTCGAGATCTTCGAGGCGCCCAACGACGAGGTCGCCGTCGAGATCCTGATGAAGCTCCAGCGCTTCGGGGCCGAGCACACGGAAACCTTGCGCGCGTTCACGCGCGAAGAAGCAGAGGAGATCGTGAAGCGGCTATGAGCGGCTTCGCGTTCTCCTCGCTGGACGAGCTTGGCGACACGCACGGCTTCCGCAAGGTGCGCGCCGCGCTGGGCGTGACGGCGTTCGGCGTCAACGGGATCGTGATGGCGCCGGGCTTCGAGGGTTTCCTCCACTTCCACGACACGCAGGACGAGCTCTACTTCGTGCACCGCGGTCGCGCGCGGGTCGAGGTGGGCGGGGAAACGCGCGAGATCGGCGAGGGTGGGCTCATCCACGTCGAGTCGACGACACCGCGGAGGGTTTCGAACGCGAGCGACACGGACGATCTCGTGCTGCTGGTGGTCGGAGGCAAGGACGGCTACGTCGAGCGGGACGGGCACCTCGTCGACCCCGAGCGGGACCTCCCGCGACGGCAGGCGTTCGGCCCGGGCGGATGAGCTCGGCCGGGCCGAGCACCGAAGATCTCGAGCACTCCCGGTACTTCCTCACCGAGTGGATGCCGCCGCTCCTGCGGCAAACGGCGGAGCGCGACCCGCCACGAGTGTTGGCCGACCTCGGCGCCGGGGACGGGGGGACGCTGTGGCCGCTCGACCACGCGGGGCTCGTCGGCGAGACGATCTACGCCGTCGACATCTCCGCGAAGCACGTCGCGCTGTGCGAGAGGCTGTCGCCGAAAGTGCGCGGGATCGTCTCGGACGTCGCGCACATCGACGAGCTCGCGGATGGATCGGTCGATGCGGTCGTGTCGTCCCAGGTGATCGAGCACCTGCCCGACGACCGGATGCTCGCGCCGGAGGTCGCGCGGTTGCTGCGGCCCGGCGGCTGGTTCTATGTCGCGAGTGTGATCCGCGGCCCGCGCGCGTTCTGGTTGTACAAAGGAAAGCCGCCGGCGCCGGAGCGCTGGCAGCTGGATCCGACGCACATGCGGGAGTACTCGTCGGAGGATGAGTTCCGCGCTGCGCTTGCGCATCCCGACCTCGAGTTCGTTGTCGTTCGCTCGTCGCAGCTGAAGTTCCCGCTGACGGACTTCGCGGTTCGAGCCGCGTCGAAGGCACGGCTCGTAGCGCCGGAGCGACTCCCGGAGCTGTACATCAGAGGCCCGAGTTGGCTCGCGCGAGCGAGGCGTGCGATCGGCGTGCCGATCCCGGGCTACCGGTGGGTCGAAGCGACCGGCCGCAAACGCGCCCTTTAGGTACACGCGACAAACCTTCCCCGGGGACCCCCCGTGAGGTACCCCGCGCTTTTCAGCGTAACGAGAAAATCCGCACGCGTGGGAGACACGTCTGCGTCGAAAGTGTGACGAACGGAGCGAGCGGGACTACGCGCTGCGTTGCGACGCGACCGCGTGCAAACGTTCGCGGATCGAGTCGACGTCGTCGCCGAGGTCGTCGAGACGCGGCAGCTGCGACAGGCTCTCAAGACCGAACACACGCTCGAACAGCGGCGCGACGCGATACCGCACCGCACCGCCGGCGCCGTCTCCCCGCCCCGCCTCGGCGATCAAACCGCGCTCCACGAGCCCTGCCACCGCCGAGTCGGCAGCGACGCCGCGGATCCGCGCGATCTCCGGCCGCGTGCACGGCCCCAGATACGCCACGATCGCCAGCGTCTCCATGGCGGCCTGCGACACCCCGCGCTGCACCGGCCGTTCGAAGAGCCGCGCACACGCCTCCGCCGCATCCCGCGACGCCCGGTACGCCCACCCGCCGGCGACCTGCTCCAGGACGATCCCGCTCCGACCCTCGCCGTAGCGCTCCGCCAGCAACCCGAGCGCCGTCTCGACCCGATCCTTCTCCTCCTCCGTCGCCGCACACAGATCCTCCAGCGTCAGGGGCGCCGTCGCCACGACAAGCAGCGCCTCGAGCGTCCGCGCGAGACGGTCGAGGGGGTTCGCGACGACTAGGCGGAGCGGAGGTTCCACGCGGGGGTCCTTTCGTTCGAGGCGTCCGTTTCCTCCGTCCGCCCGATGCGAATCGGAGCAAACGGCGCCGCCTGGCTGATCGTAATCTGGTTCGCGCGCCGCAACTCGAGCAGCGCCAAGAACGCGATCGCCTGCTCCTGGCGCGACAGTCCTTGCATCTCCTGGTCGAAGTCGAACACGGACCGGCTGCGCAAGAGCGCACGGAAACGCTCCAGGAACTGCGCCACCGGCGGGAAGTGCAACGTCATGTGCGTCAGCGACACCTCGGGCGGTGCAACGGCCAACAAACGCAATACCGAAGCGAGCCCTTCCGGATCCTGGGGCGCGAGCCGCCGCTCCGGCTCGGGCGCCAACGGCGCCGGCCCGATCCTGAAGAACCGGTCGCGCTCCGCGGCGAGCCGCTCCCGCAGCCACGCGGCCGCCTCCTTCATCCGCCGGTATTCCGCGAGCCGCCGCGCCAGCTCCTCCGCGGCCTCTTCCGGCTCCAGCTCCGCGAGCTCGGCCTCCTCGTCGGGGAAGAGCCCTCGCGCCTTCAGCTCCATCAGGGCCGAGACGAGGATCAGGAACTCGCCACAGGCCTCCAGGTCGAGCTCGTCGCGCTCCGCCAGCCGCTCGACGAACCCCAGGACGATCCCCGCGACGTCCACGTCCGCGAGGTCGAGCTCCTCCTTCAGGACCAGCGTCAGAAGCAGGTCGAACGGGCCCTCGAAGGCGTCGAGATCCAGCTCGAGCTCGCGCACGATCACGCGACGCACCTTACCGAGAAGAGCGGATGCGCCCCTTCGGCACGGCCATCGCCGGGCCTTTCGGCACGACCGGTGTCGCGCGCGGGCGGTCGGTGCGGGCCTCGCCGCGCCGGACGAACTGCCACCAGATGAAGAACGCCGTCGACAGCACGAACAGCACTGCGGACACGTATGCGTTGACCCGAAGCGGCCCGAGCTTGTGCGCGGGATCGATCCGGATCAGCTCCTCGAAGAACCGCCCGAAGCAGTAGTACGAGACGTACAGCGCGAACAGCGCGGGCCGCTTGATGCGGAAGTACCTGTCGACGGCCAGCAGGATCCCGACGCCGACGCAGTCGTAGACGAACTCGTACAGGAACGTCGGATGGAAGTAGTGGTGCCCGAAGTACCCCGCGGGTACGTGCTGGTCGTCAATCTTCAGCTTCCACGGGAGCTGGGTCGGCTTGCCGAACAGCTCCTGGTTGAACCAGTTCCCCCACCGCCCGATCCCCTGCGCGAGCAGCAGCCCCGGCGCCACGGCGTCCATGAACAGCCGGATGCTCTGTCCCGAGCGGCGGACGATCCATGCCCCCGCCAGGACGCCGAGCAGGATGCCGCCCCACACGCCGAGCCCGCCCTGCCAGACGGCGAACGGGCCCCACCACGTATCCGGAACCTCGTTCCAGCTCGTCAGGTCGTGGTACGCGCGCGCGCCGACGATCCCGAAGCCGACGCCCCAGACCGCGACCCGGAAGACCAGATCCCAGTCGCCGCCCCACTTCACCCAGCGGTAGCCGGTCAGCGCGAGGCACGCCGCGATCGCGAGCAGCAGCATCAGCCCGTACATGTGGATCGTGAGCGGGCCGAGGTCGATCGTGCCGCTATGCGGTGAGGGAATCGAAGCGAGCAGGCTCACGCCGACAGGATTCTGCCGGACGCGCCAGCGTGCTGTGACCTAGAGGAGGATCCGCAGGGCCATGTCGGCGGGGCAGCCCCGCTCGAGCAAGTCCGTCGCGAAGTGCAGATCGATGTCGAACCGGACGGCGATCTCGGCGGCCGCGGCCGCTCCGTACCCCGACCGTTCGAGCGCTTCGGCCCGCCAAGCCTCGATCAGCTCGGTCTCTTCGTAGGTCTCTGTTTCCGCAGTGGTCATCATCTCTCCACCCTCGTATTCGGCCGTGGAGGCCCCGCGGATGTCCCCTACTCGGGGGAAATCCTCAGCCGGTGATCAGACGTCCCAGGCGGAGCGCCTCGTCCCGCGAGACCTCCCCCTCGAGGCGGAAGGTCCGGCCTCCGGACGTCCAGAGCAGGACATTTCCGGCGAAACGGGGGTAGAGCTGGCCCACTTCCGAGGGCGAGATCTGGAACATGAGCACGTGCCGGCCGCCTGAGAGGAAGAGCCCGCCGTGCGAGCCGACGCTCACTCCCTCGACCTTCGTCTGAGGATCGACGATCTTCTTGCCGAGCCAGGCCTGGTCGCCCCGCAGCTCGGTCAGCAGCAGTGGCGTCGCGCCGGACCGGATCACGGTCGCGATCAGCCCGTTCAGCGCGTAGTAACGCTTCGGCGGCGCACCTTTGAACTTCGGGAGGATCATGCGGAGCCCGGCCTGACGCTCTGCTTCGGCGCGCGTGCGCGGCGTGCCGCGCCCGGCCGTGAGCGGCGCCTCGCGGGCGGCCGGCAGCGTGTCGACG
>JBASRJ010000187.1:0-4250 GCA_049273785.1 Gaiellaceae bacterium
GGCTCCGCCTGCAGCTCCGGCTCCCGCTCCGGCTCCGGCTCCGGCTCCGGCAACGGAACCGGACTCGTCAGACGACTCGTGCTCTCAGTCCGACCAGGACGACGACCACAGTCACGGGCCCGACGACCACGGTCACGGGCACGACGGGAACGACAAGCAGAACCGTGACGGCACGTCAGACGACGGTGGCGACCACGGGAACGGGAACGGCCAGGACGACGGCAACGGCCACGGTGACGGGCACGACAAGTAAGCGCACTGTGCGAGGATAGGGCGGTGCCTCGATTCCGCACGCTCGGCCGCCGCGCCGGCCCACTGGGTCTCGCGCTGACGGCGTGGGATCTGTGGCGCCGCCTGCCTCCGAAGCAGCGCAAGCAGGTCCTCAACCTCGCCCGCAAGCATGGCCCGAAGGTCGCCGCCCGCGTGCTGAAGGCGCGCGCCGCGTACAGCGACCGACGCCCGAAGCGCTAACTACGCCTTCAGGGCTTCGCGGACGATCCGGTCCTGCTCGACGAGGTGCGCCGTCGGGTAGCCCTCGCTCGGGCTTGCGCGCCACGGGCGGCCGACGTAGCGCAGCGGCACCCCCGGCGCCTCGAGCCGGTGCCGGATCGTGCGCCAGGCTCCCATGTTCTGCGGCTCCTCCTGCACCCAGACGACCTCCTCGAGCGAAGGGTAGGTGGCGACGAGTCGCGCGTATGCGTCGACGGGGAACGGGTACAGCTGCTCGAGCCGCGCGACCGCGACGTTTCGAGCGTTCGCCCGCCCCTCGTGGCCGGCGATGTCGTAGTAGACCTTCCCGGAGCAGATCACGAGCCGCGTCACGTCGTCGCGCGCCGCGCCGGCGTCGTCGATCACAGGCGTGAACGCACCGTCGGCGAGATCCGTGAGCGTCGACGAAGCCTGCTTGAGCCGCAGCAGGCCTTTCGGCGTCATCACCACGAGCGGCCGCCCGACCGGGTCTAGCGCCTGGTGGCGGACGAGATGGAAGTACTGCGCCGACGTCGACGGGTTCGCAACGCGGATGTTCTCCTGCGCAGCGAGCTGCAGGAAACGCTCGAGGCGCGCGCTCGAGTGCTCCGGCCCGTTCCCTTCGTATCCATGCGGCAGCAGCAGGGTCAGGCGCGTCGTCTCGCGCCACTTCGCCATTCCCGCGACGATGAACTGGTCGATCACGATCTGCGCGCCGTTGATGAAGTCTCCGAACTGCGCCTCCCACAACACGAGCGCCTCCGGCGCCGCGACCGAGTAGCCGTATTCGAAGCCGAGGCATGCGTACTCCGACAGCGGCGAGTTGTAGATCTCCATCGACGAGGTCGCGTCGTCGAGGTGCTGTAGCGGCGCGTAGGTCTCGCCGGTGTGGACGTCGTGGAAGACCGCGTGGCGATGCGAGAACGTGCCGCGCTCGGTGTCCTGGCCGGTGAGCCTGATCGGGATGCCTTCGACGAGGAGCGTTGCGAACGCGAGCGATTCCGCCTGGCCCCAGTCGATGCCGCCCTGCTCGATCGCATCGCGACGCCGCTCGAGCTGGCCCTTGAGCTTCGGGTGCACCTCGAACTCCTCGGGCACGCGCAGCAATTGCTCGTTCAGCTCTCGCAGGCGCTCGGCCGGGACCGCGGTGACGACCTCTGCAGTCGATTCGGGCAGCCGCTCGTCCGGGCCCGCAGGAGGCGCGCCGAACGTCGCCTTCAGGGCCTCGTGCGCACGGCGAAGCTCGTCCGTCACCTCGCGGACGAGCGCATCCGCCTCTTCCTGCGTCACGACGCCCTCGGCGGCGAGCCGCTGTGCGAACAGCTCCCGAGCCGTCGGGTGCTCCGCGATCTGCGCTGCCATCAGCGGCTGTGTGTAGGCGGCCTCGTCCTGCTCGTTGTGGCCGTGACGTCGGTAGCCGACGATGTCGACGACGACATCGCTCTCGAAGCGACGCCGGAACGCGAGCGCGAGCCGGACGGCCGAGATCGCAGCCTCCGGATCGTCGGCGTTCACGTGGATGATCGGGATGTCGAATCCCTTGGCGAGATCGCTCGAGTAGCGCGTCGAGCGGCCCTCCATCGGATCGGTGGTGAAACCGACCTGGTTGTTCGCGATCAGGTGCAAGGTGCCGCCGACGGAGTAACCGTCGAGGGCCGCGAGGTTGAGCGTCTCCGCAACTCCGCCCTGACCCGGGAACGATGCGTCGCCGTGGATCAGAACCGCCAGTGCAACGGACGGATCATGGAGGCCCATCCGCGTCGAGCGGTCGGTCTGCTCCGCGCGCGCCCGCCCCTCGACGACGGGGTCGACGGCCTCGAGGTGGCTCGGATTGGCGGCGAGCGTGACGGTGACATCTCCGGAGGCCGTCGCGCGCGCTCCCTCTGCGCCGAGGTGGTACTTGACGTCGCCGGTGCCACCCTCCTGGGTCGCGACCACCGCGTCGATCGTGCGTTCACCCTCGAACTCACGCAGGATCGAGTCGTAGCCCAGCCCGAGGGTGTGGGCCAGGACGTTCAGCCGGCCGCGGTGGGCCATACCGATCACGACCTCGTGCGCACCCGCCTCGGCGGCGAGCTCGATCGTCTCGTCGAGCATCGGCACGAGCACGTCGAGCCCTTCGATCGAGAACTGTTTTTGCCCGAGGAACGCGCGGCGAAGGTATTGCTCGAACGCCTCCGACCGTGACAGCTGCCCGAGCAACTCTCTCTTTTCCTCCGCGGAGAGCGGCGTGCGGTACTTCCCCGACTCGATCGCCTGGCGAAGCCACACGCGCTTCTCGTGCTCTGAGATGTGCTCGATCTCGTACGCGATCGTTCCCGTATAGGTCTCCTGCAGCCGGGGGAGCGCTTCGGCGAGGGTCTCGCCCGGGACGTACATGCGCAGCACCGACGCGGGGATACGCGCCTGCAGTTCGGGTGTCAGCTTCGGAATGAGCCGTTCGGGCTCGAGCGCCGGATCGCCCGGCGGTTCAGAGCCCAGCGGATCGAGGTGCGCGGCGAGATGTCCGTGCATCCGGTACGCCTTGATCAACGCCATCGCCGCGGCGACCCCGCCCAGAAGCTCGTCGGTGATCGGCTCCGCAGGCGCTGCAGGCTGCTCCTCGGCGCGGAGAGCCGTCGCGGGCTGCCCGTTCGCCTGCGCCTCGAGCGTCTCGAGCAGCCGGACGAGGCCGGGATTCGACGCGACGACCTCGCTGTCCCCGCTCTCGAACAGCCGCCGCCACTCGGAAGGGACCGCATCCGGATTCTCGAGGTAGTCCTCGAGCAGGTCGCCCGCGTAACCCGCGTTCAGGCCGTCGACGTCCATCGACTCTGTTGTAGCAGGGCGTACTACCAGAGGGGATGGCTCGTGATGACCGCGACGGCCATCCCGACCGCGAACGATGCCGCGCCGATGAACACCGCGGCCGTGGCCAGGCGGAAATGGCGCCCGCCGATGCCGATGGCGATCAGCGAGAGGACGAGCGCAAGCGGGATCAGGCGGAGCGGCCGGTACGCGACGCCCGTCAAGCTGACGAAGATGGCCGTCGAGGCGAGGAGCCCCGCCAGCGTGTCCGTCGTTCCCGCGGGCATGCTCTCCGGGAGGAGCCCCGCTCCGAGCATCGCGAGCCCGAGCACGAGATGGAGGATGTCGTCGTTCCGGTCGAGCGGGACGAAGTTCGCTCCCGAGCCCTGCGACGTGAACTGACCGTACAGGAACAGGATCACGTAGACGGCGCCGCCGCCGACGAGGAACGTGCGCGCACCGGCCCGCGTGCGGGCGAGCACGAGCGCAGCGACACCGAACAGCAGATGCACGAGGTTGAGGAGGACGCTGACCTGGAAGACGTCGAGCAGCTTCGCGCCGGATCCATGTCCGGCGAACGACAGGTCGTCGTAGTGCGTCGTGATCCCCGGAACGAACCCGGCGATGCCGGCGGCGAGGAACGCGAGCCCGATGAGCAGCGCGAACTGCTGGATCGGCGCGCTGTAGGGGGCCTCCTCGAGGCGGGCTTCAGCCTCCACGGAGGCGGATTATCGCCGGGCGTACGCGGCAGCGACGCGCCTGCTGCGCGGGTAGCCGCGCGCGGGGCCTCCGTGAGGGCGGACCGGGCGAGCCGGGCCCCGGCGGCGAGGACGCGGCGGAGTCGGGTCGTAGGCGGCGAGCACGCGCGCGGTCTCGGGCTCCTCCGGCTTCGGCTCCGCCTTGATTGCCCAGTAGACGACCCAGCACAGGTACACGATCGGGATCTTCAGGATCACCATCAGGAAGATCAGCTCCCACACGGTGCCGGGAGTCTA
>JBASRJ010000189.1:0-5872 GCA_049273785.1 Gaiellaceae bacterium
GCGACACAGCGCGGGCAGAACTGCGTGCCGGCGGCGCGTCGGAGCTCCGCCAGCGCCTCGGCGGCGGGCCGGGCCGCGCGGTAGATCCGCGTCGTCAGCATCGAGTCGAGCGCGTCGGCGACGTGAATGATGCGCGCACCGAGCGGAATCTCCTCCCCCTTCAGCCGGTCGGGATAGCCCGTGCCGTCGAAGCGCTCGTGGTGATGGCGGATCGCGGGTACCGCGTCGTTGAGGAAGCCGAGGCGGTCGATGATCCGCGCGCCCTCTTCCGCGTGGCGCTGCATCAACGCCCACTCGTCCAGCGTCAGGCTCGCGGGCTTCAACAGGATCGAATCCGGAATTGCCAGCTTGCCGATGTCGTGGAACAGCGCTGCATGGCCGAGGAGGTCGAGCTCCGCCTGCGAGAGCCCGAGCTCGCGTCCGATCGCCAGCGCGAGCTGCTGCACGCGGCGCGAATGGCCGGCGGTGTAGGAGTCGCGCGCGTCGACCGTGGCCGAGAGCGACTCCATCGCGGCCGTGGAGCGCTCCTTCAGCAGTTTGTTCGCCAGCTCGAGGGACACGTTCTGCGTTTGGATCGTCTCGGCGGCCTGGCGGAGCTTCTGGGCGCTGCGCTGCGTGTGCTTGAGGTAGGCCTCCTGGGTCTTCCGCATCAGCACCAGCGGCACCGCGAAGACCCCGAGTGCGAAGAGCTTCACGGCCTCGTAGGCGAGGGCCATCACGCCGCCGATGAAGCCGTAGACGAGGTAGTGAGGGAGGAGCCAGGCGAAGCGCTCCTTGAACACAGCCCACCAGCGCTCGTGCCCCTCGAGCGCGAGCGCGACGGACAGAAGGCCCATGTTCACGGCGAAGTAGGCAGCTCCCGCCGCGAGGCCGAGGCCTGCGACCGCGAGCCGATGCTCCGTCCCGCCGGGCGCCAGATCCGCGATCTTGAAGACGCTCGCCGCGGCCAGCGATGCGAGCGTCAGTGCGCCCATGTTGAAGAGGACTCGGTGGATCTCGGAGCGACGCGCGCTCCACTCGACGGCGACGCTCGCGATCGCGAGCGCAAGCGAGGCACGTGGCCCGAAGAGAGCGGCGCCCGCGAGACAGCCCACCGCGCTCACGGAGATCGAACCGGCGTCGTCGACCTCGAGCGCGAGTGCCTGGCCGATGCCGACGAGCGCAATGATCGCGAGCAGGCCGAGAAGGTCCTTGGAGGTCCACGTGAGGACGAGTCCGGCCACCCCCGCGCCGACACCCGCCGCGCTGACCATCGCCACGACGACTCCGAGCCTGACCGAGAGGGCGAGGAAGATCGGCCCGTGCACGGCATGTGGACGTGGATGCGGATCGCTGCGGCGCTCCTCCGTCACCTGCAGCTGCTGCGCCGCCGGCAGCGGCGCGTGATGGTCGCCGTCCTCGGGGACGGCCGCGAGCCGGGTTTGGCGTTCCGCGGGCATCAGCAGCGGCTCGGAGCTCGCGCCGAGCACGCGGTTGCGGCCCTGGAGCTTTGCGCGGTAGACCGCGAGGTCGGCCTGGTGGATCAGCTCGTTCGCATCGGTGCCGTCCTTCGGGAAGCCGGCGACTCCGATCGACACCGTCGCGCGGATCGGCTCGCTCGATGTCTCGATGTCGAAGGTGCGCTCGGCGACCGCGCGGCGGATTCGCTCGGCGATCTCGAGCGCCTGTTCGGGCGGCGTCTCGGGCAGGAGGATCGAGAACTCCTCGCCGCCGAACCGGGCCGGCACGTCGTAGTGGCGGAGCTGGGCGCGGAACACCTCCGCGATTCCCTTCAACACGGCGTCGCCGGCGAGGTGGCCGTACGTGTTGTTGATGTCGCGGAGGAGGTCGAGGTCGGCCATGATCAGCGACAGCGGGCGCTCGAACCGTTGTGCGCGCCCGAGCTCCTCGGCCAGGGCCGACGCGAAGTGGCGCGCGTTGAACAGGCCGGTCTTCGGATCGACGCGGGCCTCGGCCTGCAGCTGCGGAACGCTCAGCGAGCGATGGACGAGGATCAGCGGCGCGACTGCGAACGGGATCAGCCACTGGTTCGTCTGCCAGAAGGCATACGTCGCGACGCCGAGCGCGGAGAGCACGAAGTCCGTGGAGAGGTTCTCCACGTCGAACAGACCGGTCTCGCGGAGGGTGAACCCGCGCGCCAGCCGCAACATGATCGCGAGGTTGAGGTGGTTGATCGCGACGAACACGAAGCAGCAGACGATCCCGGCGAGGCCGAGCTTCAGAGCGTTGTCCGGAAGCACGTGTGAATCGAGGACGAGCTTGTGCGCGAAGAACCACACTGCCATCGTCGCGAGGACGTAGTTGCAGATGTTGAACGTCTGCTGGTACCACCGATAGCGCATGCGGAGCCACTCGGGGATGTGCTGCACGATGCCCGTCAGGGCTACGAGCTCGGGCGGAAGAAGAAGCGCGGCGGGAATCAGGAACACGATCGCCGTGTGATACGCCTGGTCGCGCGGAGTTCGGACGACGAAGAGCTGTGCGACCGCAGCTGCCGAGCCGAGAATCAGGAACGCGGCCCAGTCCTTCGTATGCTGAAGACGGCCGAGGAACGGGAGCGTCGAGGCGGCTGTGGCGACCGCGACGATGCAGAAGTAGATCCGCGCGTTCCGCGGCAGCCCGTCGTCGCGCCCAGGCGTCTCCGGCGCCAGAGCGATCTCGGTGGGAATTGCGCTCACAGTTGTTTCGTGCTCCTTCTTCCTCGCCGTCCGAGGGCCCACAGACAAGAAGGGCATGGCCGCCTGCAGACGGCGCCACCCGCCTTGCGCAAGACGGACGCTACGGCCGGGTTTGGGAAGGAGCATCCCCCTTTCGGGGAACACTCGAACGATTCCCCCGAAGGGGTGAGCCGGCGCCGATAGCCTCCTCTTCGCCGTGCGCTTGCCCGTGCCCCTCGCCGCCGAGATCGCCGCCGCTCGTGCCGCCGGACGTCTGTCACGTCTCGCGGGCGCCGGCGGCGGCACGACCGTTCCCGGCAAGCTGCTGTGGAAGCTCGATCCCGGCGCCGTCGACCGGCTCGCGAGACGCCTGCCGCTCGGGTCTGCGCTCGTGTCTGCGACGAACGGAAAGACGACGACCGCGGCGATGGTCGCCGAGATCCTCGGCCCGCGCGTACGCCTCGCCCACAACCGCTCCGGCGCGAATCTCGTCTCGGGCGTCGCCTCGACGCTGCTCGAGGCGCGGGGCGCGGAGCTCGGTCTCTTCGAAGTTGACGAGGCTGCGCTCTCGGAGGTTTCGGCGCGCCTGCAGCCGCGCGCGCTCTGCCTTGGGAATCTCTTTCGCGACCAGCTCGACCGCTACGGGGAGCTCGAGCATGTGGCCGATCGTTGGCGGGCTGCCGTTCGGGATCTCGATCGTTCGGCCGCGCTCGTCGTCAACGGCGACGATCCCCAGGTCGGCGATCTGGCGCGGGAGCGGCCCGACGCGGTCGTGTTCGGAGTCGACGACCCGCGCCGGGCACAACCCTCGCTCCAGCACGCTGCGGACTCGAAGTACTGCGTTCGCTGCGGTACGCCGTACGAGTACGCGGCCCCGTACGTCGGGCATCTGGGCGATTACCGTTGCCCTGCGTGCGGTCACGCCCGGCCCCCGCTGACAGTGGTCGCGCGTGAGATCGAGCTCCGGGGACTGGACTCCGTGTCGTTCCGGCTCGTGCTTCCGGAGGGAGCCCACGACGTCCGGCTGCACGTCCCGGGTCTCTACAACGTCTACAACGTGCTGGCCGCCGCGTCGCTCGCGCGCGCGCTCGGTGCGAGCGCGCAGGAGATCGTAGAAGGCCTCGATCGGTTCGGCGCGGCGTTCGGCCGGTTCGAGCGGATCGCCGTCGGCGACCGGCGACTCCTGATGTTGCTGATCAAGAATCCCGCCGGCGCGAACGAGGCCGTGCGGACGATCGCCGACGGCGCCTCGCCGGCGACTGCGGTGATCGCGCTCAACGACGGGATCGCGGACGGGCGTGACGTGTCGTGGATCTGGGACGTCGACTTCGAGCCGCTCATCCCGGCATTGCGGCGGCTCGTTGCGACCGGCGATCGCGCGGCCGAGCTCGCGCTCCGCTTCAAGTACGGCGGGTTCGATCCCGACGCGATCGAGGTCGTCCCCTCGCTCGAGCGCGCGCTCGACCGTGGGCTCGAGTTGACGCAGCCCGGCGGCGAGCTGGTCGTCCTCCCGACCTACACGGCGATGCTCGCCTTGCGAAAGATCGTCGCCGAGCGCGGCTTCGTGCGCCCGTACTGGGAGCGTGCTGCGTGAAGCTCCGGGTCGGTCACTTGTATCCCGACTACCTGAACATCTACGCCGACCGTGGCAACATCGCCGTGCTCTCGCGGCGTGCCGCCTGGCGCGGGCACGAGCTCGAGGTGAACACCCTCACCGTCGGCGACGCCGTGCAGCCCGGTGAGCACGACCTCCTCTACGTGGGTGGCGGCCAGGATCGCGAGCAGGCGCTCGTCGCGCGCGACCTCGCGGCGAAGGCCGACGGCGTGCACCACGCGGTCGACGCCGGTGTGGCGCTGCTGGCTGTCTGCGGCGGCTACCAGCTGCTCGGCCGCTCGTACCGAGACTTCCACGGCGTCGACTTGCCCGGCATCGGCGTGTTCCCGCTGGAGACCGTGGCCGGCGAGCGGCGGATGATCGGCGACGTCCTGCTCGAGTGCGAGCTCGAGCCGGGGGTGCTGCGAACGGTGGCGGGGTTCGAGAACCATGCGGGGCGGACGCGGCTCGATCCCGGCGCGCTGCCGCTCGGTCGCGTCGTCGCCGGTTTCGGGAACGACGGCGAGAGCGGGTACGAGGGCTGCCGTGTCGGGCGCGCCGTCGGCACCTACCTCCACGGCCCGCTGCTTCCGCGCAACCCGTGGCTCGCGGACTGGCTGCTGGCGCAGGCCATCGCGCACACCACGGGCGAAGAGCCGACCGAGCTTCCCGCGCTGGCCGACGACCTCGAAGCGGCCGCTCATGCCGTCTCCGCGCGCCGAGCCGAAACGCGAGGCGGCCGCTTCTCGTAGCGTCTCTCAGATACACACGCGCGCGCCCCCACCCAAGGGTGGGGCTAACTCCCTCCACCCTCTGCGATCGAGCCTACCGCGGCAACGTGCGCGTGTCTCTGCCCGCCGCGGGCCGAACGTGGATCAATTCGCCCACAGGGCGCCGAGGTAGACGACCGGATCGCCCGGTTGCCACCTCATGAGGAACCGCTGGATCGGAGGATGCAAGACGACGCCGTCGAGCTCGTTCACCGCGAAGAGCCGGTGGCCGCGCACGGCGCCGTCCTGCGAGGTCACCGCCTCCAGGGAAACCCCTGTCAGGTCGCCGGCGAAGATGATGTGCACCACGTGCTTCGCCGCGAGACTCTGTGCGGGCGAGATCGAGTCGACGATCGCGACGGGTCCCTCGACGGGAATATCGTCGTCGATTCCGATCTCCTCGGCGAGCTCACGGTGCAGGGCATCGACCAGACTCTCGCCGGAGTTCACCCCTCCACCCGGCAAGAGCCAGTACTCGCGCCCCGGCTTCTCGTGTCGGCAGAGCAGCATGCGCCCCCGCCAACTTAGGATCGCCGAGACGCGGATCCGCGGTTCCATCAGTGTGCCGAGGAGCCGAAGCCGCGGACGCCTCGCTCGCTTTCGGGCAGCTCCTCGACCTCGAGCAGCTCGAACTCGGGGATCGGGACGACGACCAGCTGCGCGATCCGCATCCCGCGTTCGACGACGAACGCCTCTACCGCGTCGGTGTTCAACAGGATGATGCGCAGCTCGCCTCGATAACCGGAATCGACGAGACCGGGCGTGTTCACGATCGTGATGCCGTGACGCGCGGCCAGACCGGAGCGCGGTTGGACGAAGCCCGCGTACCCGTCGGGGATCGCGACGGCGAG
>JBASRJ010000205.1:0-7926 GCA_049273785.1 Gaiellaceae bacterium
GCTCTGCCCCTAGCAGCGCGCGCGCGTAGCGGCGCGTCTCGGCCGAGACCGGCAGCTGTCGGACCTGATCCTTGAACACGGCAACTAGGCGATAGCGCGGCGAGTCGGCGGCGTCAAGCCGATCGTCGATCGTGCCGCCGAACGGGCGGAGCAGCCCGAGCTCGTCCAGCCGCCGGTATCCCGCCGCGTTCATGCGCCCAAGCTCCGCGACGACGCGCTCGCCTGCGGCCTTCGCGACGAGCTCTGCCTGCTTGCGGACGAGCTCCTCGGTCAGCGGCGCGAGCCGGAACCCGAGCTCCTCCTCCAGCCGTACGGCGCGGAGAAGGCGCAGCGGATCGTCCTCGAAGATCGACTCGGAGACCGCGCGCAGCAGGCGGAGCTGAAGGTCCTCCCGCCCGCCGCTCGGATCGACGTGCTCGCCGCCGTCCACAGGGATCGCGATCGCATTGACGGTGAAGTCGCGGCGCGCCAGATCGGACTCGATCGAGCCGTGCACGGGCGTGAAGTCCACGTTGCGCGTCCCGTCGAGGACGACGCGCCAGGACGAGTGCTGCTCGGACAGTGCAAACGGGAAGCCGCCCGAGCGCTTCGCGTACGCGCGCGCGGCCGCCGCCGGGTCGCGACAGACGACGTCGACGTCGACGATGGGACGGCCGAGCAGCTCGTCTCGCACCGCACCCCCGACGAACCAGGCCTCCTCGCCCTGCAGCACCTCGTGCACGAGCTCACCCATCGATCACGGTCCGCCGGGCGCGCAACGGATCCGAGTCGATCCCGCACACGATCTCGTAGTTGATCGTCTCCGCTGCGCGGGCGTGCGTTTCGGCCAGCACGCCGTGCCCGAGAAGGACGACTGGTGTCCCGACCGGAAGCTCGCGGTCGAGCCGCACCGCGAACGAGTCCATCGAGACGGTGCCGACGACCTCGCGCGGCTCCCCGCCGACGCGCACCTCCGTGCCGGTCATGTCGCGGCGGAAGCCGTCGGCGTACCCGACCGGGACGATCCCGATCCACGTCGCGCTCTCGGCGACGTAGCGGCGCCCGTACCCGGTGCTCTCCCCCGGTTGCAGCTGCTTCACGTGTGCGAGGTAGCTCTGCCACGACAGCACCGGCTCGAGGCCGTCGTCGGTGGGGTTCTCGCCGAACGGCGACAGGCCGTAGAGCGCGATGCCGCAGCGCGCGGCATCGAGGCGCGACTCGGGGATGCGGAGCGCGGCAGCGCTGTTCGCGGCGTGACGCGTCAGGTCGGCGTGCTCGGCGGTAGCGGCCGTGAACCGGTCGAGCTGCGCGCGCGCAAAGGCGGGATCGGTGTCGGCTGTCGCAAGGTGGGTCATGAGGCCGACGACGTTGTCGGTCCGCTCGGGGAGCTGCGCGAGGCCGTAGCGTCCCATGCCGGTCTCGAGCTTCAGGTGCACGCGGACGCCGTCGGGAATCTCCTCGTCAGAGACGGCAAGCTCGAGATCGGCGTCGCGCGCCTGCGCGATGTCGCGGCTCGACGCGACCGGGCCCATGACGAGGATGCGGACGCCGGTGTACTCCGCGCGCAGGGCGAGCCCTTCCTGCACGGTCGCCACGCAGAGCGCACCGGCTCCTGACCCGAGCGCAGCGCCGGCGACGTCGACGGCCCCGTGCCCGTAGCCGTTCGCCTTGACGACGGCCCAGAGCTCGGCGCCGTCGAGCTCGCGCACGAGGGTGCGCACGTTCCGCCGCAACGCGCCGAGGTCGACGGTGATCTCCGAGCGATGCACGCGTAGAGGCTACTCGGGGCCGCCGCTGCTTCCCGTCACCCGAGCACGTACGGGAGCATCTCGATCACGTCCGAGGCGACGAGGCCCGCGCGCTGGGGCGCCTCGGTCGCGGCTTCCGTGTGGGCGGTCACCGCCGCCGCCGCCGCGAGCCGCGCGTCCAGTCCCTTCGCCAGAAACGAGCCGACGATCCCCGTCAGCACGTCGCCCGTGCCGGCCGTCGCGAGCGACGGAAAGCCGGGGCACACGAGGGTCTGCTCACCGGGAGCCGCGACGATCGTCCCCTCCCCTTTCAGCAGGACGACACACTGGAAACGCTCGACCGCCCGGCGCGCAGCCTCCAGGCGGTGCGCATCGATCCACGACGCCTCGATGTCGAGCAAACGCGCGAGCTCGCCGGAATGCGGCGTGAGAACAGTCGGCGCCCCGCGCGTGAACGGATCCAGTTCGAACAGCGCGTCGGCATCCACGACAGCCGGCAGGTCGGTCTCCTCGAGCAGGCGCCGAACGAGCGCCTTCGCGCCGTCGGACCGGCCGAGACCGGGCCCGAGCGCGAGCGAACGCGCGCGCCCGACGGCATCCCAGACCTCCTCGAGCGGCCGCTTCACGGCTTCGAGCAGCTGCTGTTCAAGCACGGGCAACGACGCGCGCGGTGCTGCGACCGCGACGTAGCCCGCGTCCGCGCGAAACGCCGCGCGCGCGGTGAGACACGCCGCTCCCGTCAGCCCGGGCGAGCCGCCGACGACGAGCACGGATCCGGACGTGTACTTCGTATCCCCCGGCGAGCGCAGCGGGACGAGGTCGAGGATCTCTGTCGTCGGTCGTGCGTAGACAGTTTCGTGGTCCTGAAGGCCGATGTCGACGACCTCGAGCTCGCCGCGGTGCAACGTGCCGGGCGCCACGTACAGACCGACCTTCTCCCGGTGGAAGGTCACGGTCCACGTTGCGTCGACGACAGCGCCCGCCACCTCGCCCGTCGACGCGTCGACACCCGACGGCACGTCGACCGCGACGACGTCCACGCCGGCCTCGTTGATCTCGTCGATCAATCGCGCGGCGCCCGGGCGAGGCTCGCCGGTGAACCCGGTGCCGAACAGCGCATCGACGATCAGGCCGGGCTTCCCGAGATCCTTCTCCTCGTCCTCCGGCTTCGACTCGACGACGCGCACGTCCCAGTTCGCCTGACGCAGCCGGCGTGCAGCGACCTGCCCGTCGCCGCCGTTGTTCCCCGGGCCGCAGACGACGGTAACCGAGCTTTCGTCGTCGTACTCTTCGAGGATGAACTCTGCGAGCGCACCGCCCGCGCGCCGCATCAGCTGCTTGCCGTCGTGGCCCGCTTCGGCCGCGCGCATCTCTTCGGCCGTGTACAGCGGCTCGAACATCAGCGATCGTCCACGACGGCAACCGCGTTCGCGAGCTCGCGTGAATGGGACATCGACAGGTCGATGCTGCCTGCGCTCGTCTTCTCGGCCCATGCGCGCACGCGCCCCGACAGGCGAACGGCGGGCTTCGGCCGGCCGACGATCTCGATGTCCTTCCAGGCGAACGCACGCGCAACGCCGATGCCGAGCGCTTTGCCGACCGCTTCCTTGCCGGCGAAGCGACCCGCGTAGGACTCTGCGGGATTCGGCCGCGAGTCGCAATACGCGCGCTCGGCCTCCGTGAAACACCGCTCGCGGAAGCGGGGATAGCGCTCGAGCGCGCGGCGGACACGCGCGATTTCGATCAGGTCCACACCGACTCTCACCGTGCGCTACGTGTGCTGCTCGAGCCAGTCGGGCAGCTGCGCGATCGACGACACGATCACGTCGGGACGCACGTTCCCCCGCTCGACCGCGTCCGGGCGGAACTTCCCCGTGCGCACGAGCACGGTCTTCATCCCGTGCGCCTGCGCCCCCGCGACGTCCGCCTCGATGTCGTCGCCGACCATCCAGGTCATGCCTGCATCCGCGTCGAGCGCCTCGAGCGCTGCCTCGAAGAACAGCGTCGACGGCTTGCCGAGCACGATCGCCTCCGTGTCGGCCGCGTACTCGAGCCCGGCGACGAACGCGCCCGCGTCGAGGAGAGGCCCGTCCTTGGTCTGCCACCACCGGTTCTTGTGCAGGCAATAGAGCTGGGCCCCGGCCTCGAGCTCGTGGAACGCGCGCGCCAGATTCATGAAGGAGAAGACCAGGCTCGTCTCCGGCGTCTCCCCGGCACCGCCGATGAGAACGGCCTGCGCATCCTCGCCGACGAGCTCGATCCCCTCCAGCTCGCCCACGATCGAGTGCATCGTCAGGGCGAGCACGCGCTTGCCGCTCAGTGCGCGAGCGGCCGCTCGCGGCGTCGTCTGCAGCTCCTCCTCGTCGAGGTCGATCCCCATGCCGTGAAGATCCCCGACCTGCTGGGCCCGCGTCCTAGTGGTGTTGTTGGTGACGAAGCGGAGCCGGTGGCCGGCCTCACGAAGCCGCCGTACGGCCTCCGCACCGCCGGCGATCGGTTCGCCGGACACGTGGAAGACACCGTCGACGTCCAGCAGAATCGCGGCCATATGGACGGCGAGTCTATTCGGGTGACACGAACGGTCGCGATTCCCCTCTCGGAGATCGAGCTCCGGTTCTCCCGCTCGAGCGGCCCGGGCGGGCAGCACGCCCAGAAAACGGAGACGCGCGTCGAGGCCGTCTTCGATGTCGAGGGCTCGAGCACGCTCTCGGCGGCCCAGAAGCGACGCGTCTCGTCGCGTGTCGGCCCGGTCATCCGCGCGGTCGCGCAGGACGAGCGGAGCCAGTCCCGGAACCGGGAGCTGGCTCTGGAGCGCCTCGCCGAGCAGCTACGCCAGGCGCTCCGGGTGGAGCGGAAGCGCGTCCCGACGGCTCCCACAGCGGCCTCAAAGGCCCGGCGGCTGGAGGAGAAGCGGCGCCGGGCGAACGTCAAGCGCCTCCGCCGGGACCCCCCAGACTCCTAGCCCGTATCCCCTGGCCGGGCGGCGGCGTTTCCCTCCTTGAAAGCATGACGCCGATCTCGGTCACGATCGACCGGCAGGACCAGCCTGTCGGAATCGTCTCGCTGGTGGGCGAGCACGATGCCTACTCCGCTGGACGGATCGCGAACGAGTTGGAGGTGCTCCTCGAATCGGGTCTGCCGGCGGTTGTCGACCTCAGCGAAGCGACCTTCGTCGATTCCCAGACGCTGAGCGTCCTCCTGTCCGGGCGACACCAGGCCGACACGTCGCGACTCGGCTTCACGATCGTTCTCTCCGACGGCGACTTCACGCAGGTCCACCGCATCCTCCGGATGACCGGGCTCGGCTCCTGGTTCGCGACCTACCCAACACTGCCCAAGGCTCTCGCCGGAGCGCGTGCCGGCCACACCTCGGGCGA
Source organism: Gaiellaceae bacterium (assembly GCA_049273785.1). Classification (GTDB taxonomy): domain Bacteria; phylum Actinomycetota; class Thermoleophilia; order Gaiellales; family Gaiellaceae; genus 3-1-20CM-4-69-9. The sequence goes on from JBASRJ010000205.1 coordinate 5,105, forward strand.
CCGGCTCAAGGTCGCGTAGAGCCCGCAGGTCCGTCCGATACGCCGCGTACCGTGCGCGGCGATGTTCTACGAACCCCTGCGTCGGGGCTTCGCCGAGTTCATTGGCGCCTTCACGCTCATCTTCATCGGCGCGGGAGCGACTCTCACCTTCACGAAGCTCTTCGCCGCCGCGTTCGCGCAGGGCGCGTCCGACACGGCGACCGGGCTCGGGCTCGTCGGCATCGCGCTCGCGAACGGACTCGCAATCGGAGTGATGGTCTCTGCCGTCGGCCACATCTCGGGCGGCCACTTCAACCCGGCGATCACTTTCGGATTCCTGATCACGCGCCGCCTCGCGCCGATGCTCGCGCTCGTCTACTGGATCGCGCAGCTGACCGGCGCGGTTCTAGCGGCGCTGCTGCTGAAGTGGTTGTACCCCGCGCGGATTCGCAACCTCGGCCATCTGGGCGTCCCTGGGCTCGGAACCGGCGTCAGCCAGTGGCAAGGGTTCGTGATCGAGATCATCCTGACGTTCTTCCTCGTCTGGGTCGTGTTCGCCACCGCCGCCGACCCGGGCGGGACGTTCAAGTCGATCGCCGGTCTCGCAATTGGCTTGACGATCACGCTCGACGTCCTCATGGGCGGTCCGCTGACCGGCGCGGCGATGAACCCGGCGCGCGCGTTCGGCCCACAGCTCGTGCAGAACGACTGGACGAAGTGCTGGATCTGGTACGCCGGCCCACTTGTCGGCGCGGGGACCGCAGCGCTCATCTACGAATGGCTGTACCTGCGCATGCGACCGCTGCCGGTCGGACCGCCGGAGACCGGCGTGATCGAGCCGCGTCCCGGCGAGACCGCGGTCAGCTAGCGCACCTTCGCGAACCGCTCGACGGCGGCCATGAGCTCGTCGATGTCCGCCCTGCCTCCGAGGACGCAATGGCGCGCATGGTTCTCCAGCAGTCGCAGGGCAACCTGCTCGAGAGCCGTGCGCGCCGCCGCGATCTGGTCGAGCACCTCGATGCAGTAGCGCTCCTCCTCCACCATCCGCTCGAGACCGCGCACCTGGCCTTCGATCCGCCGCAGCCGGCGGAGCAGCGCATCCTTGTCGTCGACGTAGCCGGGCGCTGTCACGAGTGGTGGTGCCCTCCGAGTGCCGGCACGGCCTCGCGGCGCGACGGATCGAGATACGCGTCCGGGTCGGCATCGAACTTCGCCTTGCATCCCGCACCGCAGAAGTACACGGTCAGGCCGCCGACGACGCTCCGGTGCGGAGTCTTGTGCCGGTCGACCCTCATGCCACAGACGGGATCCTTGGCCCCGCGGCGGAGCGTCAGCCAGAACAGCGCCGCCGCCGCGAGCAGGAAGACGATGTTCAGCGCCGTCGTGTAGTTCCACTCGATGCCACGGCTCGTGATCGAGTCGACCGATGGGCGGTGCTTTGGAATCAGCCCGGCGGCCGCGAAGATCCCGTCGACGGCGAGCGCCGCCAGAACCATCGTCGCGAACATGATCGCGACGATCCGCCAGGTGATCGTCCAGCCGTAGTACTTCCGGTAGGCGAGCACGATCGGGACGATGATCAGATCGGCGTAGATGAAGGCGATCACTCCGGAGAAGGAGATACCGCCCGCCCAGAGCACGGCCGCGAGCGGCACGTTTCCGACCGAGCAGACGAACGACAAGGCCGCCACGATCGGACCGAGCGCGACGTTCTCGAGCAGCTGCGGTGCCGCGGGCGCGTCGGTGATGAAGAGGCCGTTGAAGAACGACATCGGCAGGAGGGCGATGAAGCCGGCGATCAGAAAGCCGGCGGTGATCTCCTTCCAGAGCATCGCCCAGTCGCCCCGGAAGTTGTGCGCCACGTCGGACCACGCCTGGACCGACGTCAGTCGCTGCCGCCACGTGAGCTGCTCGCCGGCCGCCGCGTGGTGCTCGTGCCCGGCCGCCGCGCTGAGGGCATGTTCCCGGGCAGCCTCCTCGAGCCGGCGAGTGATGAAGAGTCGGACGCCGGCCCACATCAGCGCGATCAGGAAGATGCCGCCGACGAACTCGGCGAGCGTGAACTTCCAACCGAGGAAGATCCACATCACGATCCCGATCTCGAAGACGAGGTTCGTCGACGCGAACTGGAAGGCCATTGCCGACGCGAAGCTGGCTCCTTTCTGGAACACCGACTTCGCGATCGCGATCGCCGCGTAGCTGCACGAGGACGACGCGGCGCCGAGACTCGTGGAGAGGAGCAGCTCGCGCACGCCGCGCCCGCCGAGCGCGTGCTCCATCCGCGAGCGCGGGACCCAGGCCTGCACGATTCCGGACAGGGAGAACCCGAGCACGAGCGCCCAGCCCACCTCCCATGCCATCTGCACGGCGTTCCAGAGCCCGTCGCCGATCGGGTCGAGCACGACCATACCCCCTTAGGGTATACGGGAGATCGGCCGAGCGGGTAGAACGCCCGGCATGACGCCGCGCCTCGCAGTCGTCCCCGAGCTCGACAGCGAGGTCGATCGCCTCTACGGGTTGCCGCTCGAGGAGTTCACCGCGGCGCGGAACGAGCTGGCGACCCGCCTGCGCAAGGCGGGGCAAGGGGATGCGGCAGAGAGCGTGCGCACATTCCGGAAGCCGAGCGTCGCCGTCTGGGCGGTCAACCAGCTCGCGCGCAGGCATGCCGACGACGTGCACGAGCTCGTGACCGCGGGCGAGCGACTCCGCGACGCGCAGGTCACGGCAATGCGCGGCGAGGGCGCGGACGCCGTGCGGGAAGCGACGGCGCACGAACGCGAATCGATCGGGAAGCTGACGAGGCTTGCCGAGCGACTGCTGGCTGAAGAGAGTCGGCCGGCGAC
>JBASRJ010000213.1:0-4230 GCA_049273785.1 Gaiellaceae bacterium
CGTTGAAGCTGAACAACACGAGCAGCACGATCGGCGCGAACAGGAAGACGTAGACAAACGCCCCGTACGTCGCGAGCCCGAGACGTCCGACGCGCGCGCGCGTCGACAGGACCTCGACGTCACCCGCCATAGGCCTCGGGTGCCGACAGCGATCGCCGAAAGACGACCAGCAGCAGGAGGATGAAGAGCGCGATCAACAGCGAGACGGCGGCCCCGCGCGTGTACTCGGCCGCCTGGAAGAAGTTGACGACCAGGTTGCCGATCATCACGCCGCCGGTTCCGCCGACGATCTGCGGCGTCAGGTACTCGCCGAGGATCGGGATGAAGACGAAGATGATCGCCGTCACGATCCCCGGCCGGACCTGCGGTACGAGAACGCGCCGGATCGCCTTCAGCGGCGTCGCGCCGAGATCCATCGCGGCACGCAGCTGGTCCCAGTCGAACCGCTCGATCGACGAGTAGAGCGTGAGCGCAGCGAACGGGAAGTACAGGTAGACGAGCACGAGGATCACGGCCGACCGGTCGTACAGGAAGAGGCCGATCGGGTGGCTCGTGATCCCCGCCCACTGCAGGAAGCGGTTCAGAAGCCCCTTCTCGCCCAAGATCGTCAGCCAGGAATAGACGCGCAGCAGGTAGCTCGTCCAGAACGGGACGACGACGAGGATCAGCAGCGGCGCGCGCAGCCGCCGCGGGACGTACCGGGAGAGCCAGTATGCGAACGGGAACGCAAGGCCCAGCGAGATCGCGGTGGCGACGACCGACACCCAGAGCGTCGCCCACATCGTCTTCACGTACGCCGTGACGCTGAAGAAGTACCGGTAGTTCCCGAGCGTCCAGTGGTGTACGACGTTGTAGTCGATCACCTCCCAGAAGCTGTAGATGACGATGATTCCGAGCGGGACGAGGAAGAAGCCGCCGAGCAGGACGACTGCCGGGAGAAACGGCGCGTAGGACGCGGACGCGGGACCGAGCCGGCGGCGTGGGGAGTCGGGCTCGGCGACGGTGTTCAGGGCGACTCTTCCCTTGGGGGAAGCACGAGCGCATCCTCGGCCGCCCACCACAGCGCGACGCGGCGGTCCGGCTCCGGGAGGGCGGTCGCGTCGTCGCCGTGGAGCGCGACCATCAGGGGCGAGGAAGCGGCCTCGGAGTCGACGGCGACTCGCACGCGCGTCCCGAGGAACGACGACTTCACCGTGCGCCCGTGCAGTGCCCCCGCGGGAGCGTTCTCAGGATCGACGAGGCGGAGCGACTCCGGCCGCACCATCAGCGTCGCGCGTCCATGCACGCCGCCGCCGGAGCACGGCGACCGCGTCCCGTCCGCCAGCACGGCGGTGTCACCGTCGACCTCGACGTCGAGGAAGTTCGCGTCGCCGATGAAGTCGGCGACGAAGCGCGACGCGGGACGCCGGTAGATCTCGAACGGCGTCCCCAGCTGCTCGAGCACTCCCTCGTTCATCACGGCGATCCGATCGGCCATCGACATCGCCTCCTCCTGGTCGTGCGTGACGTACACGAACGTCGTGCCGACCTCGCGGTGGATCTGGGAGAGCTCGACCTGCAGCCGCTGCCGCAGCTTGAGGTCGAGCGCGCCGAGCGGCTCGTCGAGGAGGAGGACAGCGGGTCGTTTGATCAGCGCGCGCGCAACTGCGACACGCTGCTGCTGGCCGCCGGAGAGTTGCGCCGGCGTCCGGTCGCCGAGCTCCTGCAAGCCGACGAGCCCGAGCGCCTCGTCGATTCGGCGCCGCGCTTCCGGCCCGCGCACCCGGTCCATGCGCAGCCCGAAACCGACGTTGTCGCGCACCGACATGTGCGGGAAGAGCGCATACGACTGGAACACGGTGTTCACGGGGCGCTTGTGCGGCGGCAACGTGTCGATGCGTTTGCCGCGCAGCCAGATCGTCCCGGCGGTCGGAGCGACGAATCCGCCGATCAGGTTCAGCGTCGTCGTCTTCCCGCAGCCCGACGGGCCGAGGAGGCAGAAGAACTCGCCGTCGAGGATGTGCAGGTCGAGCTCGCGCAGCGCGGTGTTGTTGCCGTAGCGCTTGACGACCTTGCGCAATTCGATTCCCGCACGCGCGGAGTCCGTCGCCGTTGATTCCGGGACCGCCACCGCCTTCACCGCCATCCTGCGCCTATCCGTACCATCATGCGGACTAGCTGTCTAGGATGTGGAATCGCGACGCGGAAGGCGGCGGATGGACGCGGGGACCCGTCAGGCGAAGAAGATTATCCGGGACAATCCGGTGCGTTCGCTTGCGAAGGCAGTGTTGCTGCTCGAGGCGCTCGCGGATGAGCGCGAAGCGACACCGCGACGGCTCTCGGAGCTTCTCCACGAGCCGCGGACGACGGTCTACCGGCTGCTCACCGGTCTCCAGGCGCTCGACATGGTCGAGGCCGGATCGGGCAGCGGGACGTACCGGCTCGGCTGGCGCCTGCTGCGACTCGGCAGCGCCGTGATCGAGCGCCTCGACGAGCGGCAGGCCGCGCTGCCCGTGATGGAGCGAATCCACGAACGGACGGGCGAGACCGTGTTCCTCTGCGTGCGGCGCGGTGACGAGGCCGTCTGCATCGAACGGCTCGACGGGCTGCGGGTTCAGTCGATCGCACTGCGCCTCGGCGGCTCGCTCCCGCTGCACGTCGGCGCCGGACCGCGCGCCCTGCTCGCGTGGGAGTCGCGCGAGGAATGGGACGCGTACGTTGCGCGCCGGCCGCTCGAGCCGATGACGGAGCGCACGCCCACGACCCGCGAGGCGCTGTTCGAGGAGCTCGAGCGATGTCTCGAGCTGGGGTACGCCGTCAGCGACGAGGACGTCACGCTGGGGATTGCTTCCCTCGGCACGCCGGTGTTCGACTACACGGGCCACATCCGCGCCGCGATCTCGATCGGCGGCATGCGGCAGTTCCTGCTCGAAGAGATCCGCGACGAGGCGGTGCAGCTGCTTGTGGACGGCGCGCGCGAGATCTCAGCGTCGCTTGGCTTCGACGCGCGAGCCGCGTCGCTCGCGGGGGGCGAGGGAGGGTTGGGCGAAGAGACCGACATTCAGTCGTCGGGGGCCGAAACTGTTCGGGAAGAGCTTCTCGCGCTTGCGTTCTCGTCTGCGTCTCTTGGCCCGCTTCGTTCCGACGACTAAAGCCTACCGGCATCTATTTCGCCAAACCTCGAATGAGACTGACTCTCTTCGTGGTCGGCGGCCGTGGTCGGAGCGGCGTTTCGAACCTGGCTGAAAACACTACGGTCTGACCCCAGTGTGAAAAGAGTGTGACTTTCTCTCCACAGTCGTCCGACTGAGTCATGTCCGACCAAAGGTCAGACCCGCCTACTACCCAACCACCTCGACCACGTCGACCCAGCGTCGCTCGGCGGCTGAGCGCTCCATCGCCTCGCAGACCGCCTGGACGCGCGCGCCCTGCGCCAGGTCGGGGTCCCACGGACCGTCCGGCCAGCGCTCGAGGTGGTCGGCGGCCTGGTTCACGAACGTCGTTCCGTAGCCGACTCCCTGGCCGATCGGCCACCAGTCGGACGCGTACGGGTGCGTCGGATGCTCGGCGCGAATGCGCTTGAGCCCGTAGAAGCGCTCGTCGTCGTCGACCGAGCCGTACCAGAGCTCGTTGAGGCGGGGATACTCGAAGCGCAGCGTTCCCGCAGTGCCGTTCACCTCGACGAAGAAGTCACACGGGTGCCGTGCGCATGTCCGCGCCAGCTCGAACGTCCCGCGCACACCGCCCGCGAAGCGCACGAGTGCCGACGAGGCCTCGTCCACGTCGACGGCTCGCCCGCTGCGCTCGCTCGTGAACGTCTCGGATTGAGCGCAGACCTCGTCGATCTCACCGACGGTCCAGAGTGCGAGGTCGATCAAGTGCGCGCCGAGGTCGGCGATCGTCGATCCGCCCATGCCTCGCTCGAAGCGCCAGTCGAACGGAATGTCGGGATCGAGGAACTCGTCCGACAGCCAGGTCGCGCGCCAGAGGAGGACGTCTCCCACTCGTCCCTCGTCGACCAGCTGCTTCATCAGCGAGAGCGCCGGCAGCCGCCGGTAGTTGAACCCGATCGCATTGGGAAGGCCTGCGCTCGCTGCCGCAGCCGCCGCGGCCGCGGCCGATGCATAGTCGGCCGCGAGCGGCTTCTCGCAGAGCACAGCCTTGCCCGCCGCCGCCGCAGCCTCGACGATCTCCGCGTGCGTGCCGGGCGGCGTGCAGACGTCGACGATCTGCACGTCCGGACGTTCGACG
>JBASRJ010000234.1:0-3182 GCA_049273785.1 Gaiellaceae bacterium
CTCCTTGCCTGCTCGGCTCTCGTCCGCGCGGCGCGTGTGCTCGAGCAGCCGCGTCTCCTCGAAGGTGCCCGTCCGGCGGTGATGACGTCGCTCATCGCTCAGCGCGACGACGGTTCGTGGTCATACGCGGAGTCCGCCCGGGGCGGCTGGGTGGACAACTTCCACACCGCATACGTGCTCGAGTCTCTCGCGCACTGCGCGCACGCGATCGCGGAGGCGAGGGACGCGCTCGACAGCGGGGTCGACTACTGGGAGCGGACGCTCTTTCTCTCCGACGGAACGCCGAAGTACACGCCGGACCGCGTGTTTCCGCTCGACGCGCATTGCTACGCGTCGGCGATCGACGCGTACCTCGCGCTCGCGTCGTGGCGGGCGCCGGCACTGGCCCGCGCGGAGGTCATCGCTGCACTCCTCGTGACCCGCATGCTCGACTCGTCCGGCTACGTCTACTTTCAGCAGGGGCGTCACTGGACGAACCGTGTGCCGTTCATCCGCTGGACGACGGCGCCGTCGTTCAAGGCGCTGGCCGGGCTGCTACTCGCGCGGGGGAGCGAAGCTGGGTCGATGCGAGAGGAGCAGGCGGGTGCGCGTCTGGATTGACCTCGCCAACTCGCCGCACGTGCCGCTGCTCGCGCCTGTCGTTGAGCGTCTCGAGGCCGACGGTGACTCGGTCCTCCTGACGGCGCGCGACAACGCGCAGACGGTCGAGCTCGCGCGGCGGCGCTGGCCCGAGGTGCAGGTAATCGGGGGACGCAGCCCGGCAGGCAAAGCCGCCAAAGGCGCTGCGATCGCGCGGCGGACAATCAGCCTCGTGCGCGCGGCACGGCGCTGGCGGGCCGACGTCGCGTTCTCACACGGCTCGTACGCGCAGATCTCTGCCGCGAGGCTCGTGGGGGTGCCGAGCGTGACGATGATGGACTACGAGCACCAGCCGGCGAATCACCTGAGCTTCCGCCTCGCGCGGCGCGTCATCGTCCCTGACGCATTCCCCGCGGACGCACTCCACCGCTTCGGCGCCGTGCCGGCGAAGGTCGTCCGCTACGAGGGCTTCAAGGAAGAGCTCTATCTCGCCGGCTTCACTCCCGACCCGCGCGTGCTCGGTGAGCTCGAGCTCGACCGCGGCCGGGTGATCGCGGTCTTCCGGCCCCCGCCGGAGGGAGCGCTCTACCACCGCAGCGCGAACGAGCGGTTCGACCGGCTGCTCGCGGCTGCGCTGGCGCGCGACGACGTGCAGGTCGTACTGCTGCCGCGGACGGGCGAGCAGAAGGCGCAGTACGCGGAGATGTCGGCGCGCATTCGCATCCCCGAGACGTCCGTCGACGGGAGCTCGCTGCTCGCGCTCGCCGACCTCACGGTCGGCGGCGGTGGCACGATGAACCGCGAGTCGGCGCTGCTCGGGACGCCGACCTTCACGGTGTTCGCGGGCGAGCTCGCGGCGGTCGACGCCGAGTTGATCCGGCGTGGTCGCCTGCAAGACCTGCGCGACGAGAGTCGCGAGCCGGTGTTCGAGAAGAAGGCGCCCGACGCGCGCCCGGCGCTTCGGTCGGACGCGATCCTCGAAACGGTTATTCGGACGCTGCGCGAGGCCGCGTCGCCCGTGCGGGAACTCCGACGACGGTTTCGCCGCGAGCGACGTCCCGGGTGACGACCGCGCCCGCGCCGACGAGCGCACCGGCGCCGATCGTGAGCCCACCGAGGATCACCGCCCCGGAGCCGATCGACGCGCCCTGCTCGACGACGATCGGCAGCAGCTCCCACTCCCCGGCCGGGCGTGGCCGCTTGTCGTTGACGAACATCACGCCGTGGCCGACGAAGACATCGTCTTCGATCGTCACCCCGTCGCAGATGAACACATGGCTCTGGATCTTGCAGTCGGCCCCGACGACGGCGCCGCGCTGGATCTCGACGAACGGACCGATCCGCGTCCGGTCGCCGATGCGGCAGCCGTAGAGATTCGTGAACGAGTAGACGACGACGTCGTTGCCGAAATCGACGTCGTCGATCAATCGATAGTCGGCGTCGTTAGCGGGGCCGTCAGCCACCGTCGAAGTACTCGCCGATCGCGCTCGCAACGCGCGCGAGCTCTTCCAGCGTGATGCCGGGGAACAGGGGCAGCGAGAGGGCCTGAGCGGCGATCGCCTCGCTGACCGGGAAGGCGCCGACCTCGTAGCCGAAGCGTTCGTAGGCCGGCGCGAGATGCAGCGGCCGAGGATAGTGCCGGCCGGTGCCGATGCCGCGCTCGCGCAAAAAGTGCGAGAGGCGCTCGGGATCGGCGGTGCGGACGACGTACAGATGCCACGCCGGCTCGCTCTCTGACGCGATCGCCGGGAGCTGCAAGTCGCCGACGTTCGCGAGTGCGGCCGAATACCAGGCCGCCGCGTCCGCTCGCGCCCGGTTCCACTGGTCGAGGTGCGCGAGCTTCAGCAAGAGGACGGTCGCCTGCAGCGTGTCCAACCGCGCGGTGTACCCCTCGAGCTCGTGCTCGTACTTTCGCCGCTGACCGTGCTCGCGCAGCGCGCGCAGCGTCGCGACCAGGTCGGCGTCGTCGCTGACGACGGCGCCTGCGTCACCCATCGCGCCGAGATTCTTGCCCGGGTAGAAGCTGAACACGCCCGCGACCCCGCTCGACCCCGCCGTGCGTCCGTCGCGTCGAGCGCCGTGCGCCTGGCACGCGTCCTCGACGAGCGCGAGGGCCTGCCGCGCGGTCTCCTCCTCGAGCGACCGCATGTCGGCCAACTGCCCGTACAGGTGAACGGGGATGATCGCGCGTGTTCTCGTCGTGATCGCTGCGGCTGCCGCCTTCGAATCGAGCCCGTAGTCGTCCTCGCGCACGTCGGCGAAGACCGGCGTCGCTCCCACCTGCGTCACGGCCTCGGCGGTCGCCGCGAAGGTGAGCGCAGGAACGATCACCTCGTCGCCCGCCCCGACGCCGAGGCTCAGGAGCGCCAGCCGCAGTCCGTCGAGTCCGCTCGCGACGCCCACGCAGTGCTTGGTGCCGCAGTAGGCGGCGAACTCCGCCTCGAACTGCGCCACCTCGGGCCCATTCGTGAACTGCCCCGAGTCGATCAGCCGGGCGAAGCCGTCGAGCAGCTCGTCCTTGAGGTCGGCGTGGACGCGGCCGAGATCGAGGAACGGAACGCTGGGCGCGGCGGTGGCTGCTCTTCCCCCCACGTTCTGAGCGT
>JBASRJ010000245.1:0-23102 GCA_049273785.1 Gaiellaceae bacterium
CCACACGACGAGCGTGGCGTCGCGGCCGGAGACACGGACGCGTTCCGTGCCCTCCGGCTCGACGCCGCGCCGTCACCTCGGGCGGCTGCGGCCCTACGCGCCCTGCTCTAGAAGTGCGACGTGAGGCCCGCCGGATCTTCCTCGGCGGTGGCGGGTGGATCGTCCTCGTACCACGAGAGGGCGTACTTCCCGTCGTCCAGATCCTTGGCGAACTTCGAGAGCTTCAGGGGCGCGAACGTGTCGCACATCACGGCAAGCTCATGCGTCTCCGTCATCCCGATCGACTTCTCAGCCAAGCCCGGATGCGGGCCATGCGGGATGCCGGAGGGGTGAAGCGTCACGGAGCCAACCTCGATGCCTTTCCGCGAGCCGAACTTGCCCGAGACGTAATAGATCATCTCCTCCGACTGCAGGTTCGAGTGGTGGTAGGGGATCGGCACGGCGTCAGGGTCGAAGTCGAGGCGGCGCGGCACGAAGGAGCAGATCACGAAGTTGCGGCCCGCGAAGGTCTGGTGGCTGGGCGGGGGCTGGTGGATGCGGCCGGTGATCGGCTCGAAGTCGTGGATTGAGAACGTCCAAGGAAAGAGGAAACCGTCCCACCCCACGACGTCGAACGGGTGGTAGTCGAGGACGTACGTCTGGTAGCCGCCACGGACGCGCACCTTCACCGGGAACTCGCCTTTCTCCCGGTGCGTGTTCAGCTGCGTCGGCGGATGGAGGTCGCGGTGGTAATAAGGCGCGCCCTCGAGGATCTGGCCGTACTGGTTGCGGTAGCGGCGCGGGATCTCGATCAGACCAGGCGTCTCGAACACGAGGTACCGCTGCTCACCTTCGGGGCGAAAACGGTACGTCGTGCCGCGCGGGACGACGACGTAGTCGCCGTCCTTGTACGGGACGTCGCCGAACGTCGTCTCGAGCGTCCCCGAACCTTCGTGGACGAAGATCACCTCGTCGCCCTCCCCGTTCCGGAAGAAGTAGTCCATCTGCTTCCTCGGGCGGCAGAGGGAGATCTCGACGTCGTCGTTCCACATCAGGAGGCGCCTGCCGGTGATCTCGTCGCCGTCCGTGTCGATCCCGTAGGTGTGGAAGTGCCGGTGGGCGTGCGCGTCGGGGACCCATTCGTCGCGCTCGATCGCGTCGAAGCTGCCGAGCTTCATCACGCGGCACGGCGATTGCAGGTGGTACAGGATCGACTCGTTCCCGACGAAGCCCTCGAGTCCCATGACTTCCTCGGTCAAGAGCTGGCCGTTGTCCCGAAACTGCGTATGTCGCTTGCGCGGGACGGAGCCGAGTCGCTGGTAGAACGGCACGGCTAAACCCTAGCCTCTGACGATTTCGTCAGAGGCGTCAGGCTTCCGCGAGGGCGGCGAGCCGTTCGCCCACGACCGGCGCGAACTTGAAGCCGTGGCCCGAGCAGGCCGAGCCGACCACGACACGGCCGTTGCGCTCGAGGATGAAGCTCTCGTCGGCCGTGTTGGTGTAGAGACACGTCTCCGCCTCGACCGGGTCGGGATCGACGTCGGTGTGCACGCGCCCGACCCAGTCGGAGATGCGCGCCACCAGCTCAGGGTCGGGCTCACCCGGATCGTCCGGATCGATCTCCCCACCTGCGTGGTGAACGCCGGCCTTGATGCCGTGCCGCGGGTCGTGGAGCGAGTACTGCGCGTGTCCACGGGTCTCAGGGTCGAGCTCGCCGAGGGAAGCCATGGGCGCCCCATCTCGCCGGAAGTACGCAAGCGTCTCGCGAGTGGGCCGGACCGGAACGGAGGCGACAAGTCGTCGCACCCAGGCTCCCGCGGTAACGACGGTCACCTCCCCATCGACATCGTCGAGCGATTCGACACGCGTCCCTTCCTGCAGATCCGCCCCGTGAGCGCGAGCCGAGGCGAGGAACGCCGCCTGGGCGAGGTCGGCGCGCACGATTCCCGCCTCGGGCTGAAAGAGAACCGTCCAGCCGGTCGGCACTCGGATCGGCCACCGCCGTTCAGCCTCCTCGGCCTGCACAAGCTCGAAGTCGACGCCGGCGGACGCGAGTCCGTCACGTGAGCTCCGCTCGGCGCCCTTGACCACCTCGAGCAGGCCGTTGAGCTCGAGGAGCGCGGTCCCGCTCTCGTCCTCGAGCTCGCGCCATCCCCGGAGCGCCTCCTTCGCGAGCCGCACCCACTGCGGGTCGGGATACGCGAGCCGGAAGATCCGTGAGCGGCCGTGGCTCGACCCGTGCTCGTGGCCGGCCTCGAACTGCTCGTAGATCGTGACCTGCCAGCCACGGCGGGAGAGAGCGCGCGCGGCGGCGAGACCCATCACTCCCGCGCCCACGATCGCTGCCCTCCGCGCCACGCGCGTATCGTGCCTTTCAGCGCATCGGGACCGCGATCTCCATCTGCAGGTCCTCACCTGACTGGTTCAGGTAGATCTCGCGCGCAGGCCCGTCGGGCTCACGATCGTGCTCCTTCACCCAGCGGTAAACGGCCTCGTACGCGCCGAGGATTTCCGGGAACTGGCACTGACTGCCGCTGATCTCGGTGAAGGCGACCTCTCCGGCAGGCAGCCGCTTGTCCCCATCCGTCTTCGGAAGGCAGACCTCGACCGGACCGTCCTCCTCCTGGTTGACCGGACCCGGGCGGCGACGTTGATCGCGCTTCTCCGGCGAAGCGGAAGGGCGTGGGCCGAGATCCGGGCGTTCCTGCGCGAGCCGACCGTTGCACGGCTGGAGGAGTACGAGCAGCGCGTCGCGGAGCTGCTCGACGCTGTAGTAGCGGTAGCCCGAGTCGGGATCGACCCATGCGGGGCGGCAGTAGTCCGATCTCGCCGTAGAGGCGAAGCGCCTTCTGCGAGAGCCGCGACGCCGAGGCGAACTCGCCGATGGACAGCAGGTTCTCCATGTTGCTGCTCACGATCGCGTCTGCCCCTGGGGCAGAGTCAAGCGGCGCGTAGCGCCAGCGCGTTCAGGTCACGTGCACGGGTCGGCTTCGGGCGGTGCCCCCGCCGGCCTGCGCGACGACCACGTACGTGCCCGCCTTTTTCACGTGAAGGAGGTAGACGCCCCTCGCGTTTGCGCGCACGCGCACGGTCGTCCGTCCGACCTGGACCGCGGCCCCTGGCATGCGCGCGCCGGTGCAATCCTTGACGACGCCCGTGATCAAGAGCGGGTTTGCGATCGGATGCGTGGCCGTGACCTGGGCCACCGGCAGAAACCCCTTGAGAGCGACGTACGCGGGCGCGAGAGCGGCGGCATCCCTGTTCCAGCTCAATGCGTCCTTGTCCCCGATCTGCTCGATCACCCGGAACTGCCCGCCCAGCCCGTCCGTGATCGAGTAGGGCTCGAGCAACGAGAACCTGGCGGAGGTGACGACGCCGCGGCAGAGCGGGAAGCTGAGGACGCCCTCGAACTGGGCGTTGGCGTCCCCGGGCCCTTTTGTGAGGCGGTAGCTGCCCTTGATCTGGGCGACTCGTGTCGAGCCGACGACATGCAGGATCTGCACCGTCTCCGCCGAGAAGGGCGCCCAGCCGTGGATGAAGTGCTTCGCCATGGCCTGTTCGACCGAGATGCCCTTGTCGAAGTAGACGCTCCAGCCGAACTTCGCGGTGCCACCGAGCTTCGGGTTTGTCGTCGAGCGGTATGGCGGCCCGACCCAGCTTCCGGAGTCACCGTCGAACGAGGCTTTCGTGTACTCCTTCTCGACCATCACCTGGACGTAGAGGCTCGGCGAGAACCCGTGGGTCGCGTTCCGGCCGCTCTGGCCGACCACCACGTTGTCGATCGTCTCGGCGAGCGCGAGAGGAACAGCGACGCCCGCAACCAACACTGCGAGCAGCACGATGCGCCTCGTTCGTCGACCCACGGAGTGAACCCTATGCGTTGGCGTCTGCTTCTGGGGGGACGGGTCAAGAGGCGATGCGGTTTCGCAGGACGCCGATTCCTTGGACCTCGAGCTCGACGACGTCTCCACGCTGCAACCAGCGGCCGTCGCCGTGCTCGAGAATGCAGCCGGTGCCGACGGTGCCCGAGCCGAGGACATCGCCGGGCCGCAGCTTCGTGTTGCGCGCCGCGTGCGCGACGATCGACTCCCACGAGTGGTACATGTCGGCGAGGTCGCCGCGCGAGCGCTCCTCCCCGTTGACCCGCGCGACCATCGTGCCCTTCGTTCCGTCGAACTCGTCCGGGGTGACGACGACGGGACCGAGGCTCGTGGCGAAGTCCTTTCCCTTCGCGGGCCCGAGCCCGACCTTCATCTCGGCGCGCTGGAGGTCGCGGGCCGACCAGTCGTTCATGACGGTGAACCCGCCGATCTCGCCGTCGGCGCCAATGATTGCTGCGGCCTCGAGCTCGTAGTCGAGCTCCTGCGTCCCTTCGGGGTACGGGATGTTGTCCTCCGGTCCGAAGATCGCGGCAGGATTGGAGAAGTAGAACACCGGCAGCTCGTACCACTCCGGCGGCACCTCCTGGCCTCGGAGCGCACGCGCCGCCTTGACGTGTTGCTCGAAGGCATAGAAGTCGCGCACCGACGGCGGATGCAGAACCGGCGGACGCAGGTCGACGTCAGCCAGCGCGTACCCGGCGTGACGCCGCGCCTGTCCGCCGCCGGTGAAAAACGACTGCAGCGTCTGCGCGGCGAGCTGCACGACCGTGTCGCCTTCGATGACACCGGGCCAGCCGCGCTCGAGCGCCAGCTCGCGAGGCGTGAACATGCAGAGCTTCACGACGTGTTCGTTCCTCTCGGTCCGCGGTACCCGCCCGTGGAATCCAAGTAGGCGACTTCCGCGCGTGATTCGTTGCACCGTCGGCGCGGTGCCTGGCACCGCGACGCCTGATCGGACACGTTGGCTTGGGACGGGAACATCACGATGAGGCCGGGGCCGTTGTCCTCGAACGCCGATTGCCAGGCCGCGAACGCGCGGCTGGTGCGGCGATCGATCGTGCGGGTTCTGCGCCTGATTCTTTGCACTCTCCGCGCGGTGCCTGGCACCGTGCCACTCAATGGGACAGGGCCGCTGACGACAGGAGCGTCACGGTTCCGTGTGGACGATCACGTTGGCGATGTCGGGACGGGCGGCGCGGATTCGCTCCTCGATGTCGCTTGCGCGCGCGTGCGCGTCCGCCAGCGGCGTATCGGGATCGAGCGCGAGCGTCAAGTAGACGAGCAGCCCATCGTTCGTGCGCAGGAAGCGGAGCTCGCGCGGCGCGGATCCGGTCGCCTCTCTGACGATTCGCTCGACAGCATCCGTGTCGACGCCGTACGCGCGGCGCCCTTCCCCGGCCTCGCTCAGCGGCTCCAGGTGCGTCTGCACGGCGTCGACCTCGGGGACCCGCTCGATGATCGCACGCTCGACCGCGGTCGCGACCTCGTGCGCGTCCTCGAGCGTCAGGTCGCCGGGCAGCTTCAGATGGAGAGAGACCTCGGTCCGCCCGCCGACCTCGAGGACCGTGACGTTGTGCACCTCGCGTACCTCCGGCACCCCGAGCGCGGCGGCGTGCGCGCGCTCCCGGATCGCGGCCTTGTCCTCTTCCGGCTCGACGTGGACGACGACGTCGCTCCCGGGAAGCGCATCGTGCACCGCGGCTTCCACCCGGTCGGCGGCCTCGTGTCCCTGGCCGACAGCGGCGCCCGGGGAGACGGTGATGACGACGTCCGCGAACTGGCGCGGGCCAGCCTGACGCATGCGCAGCCGCCGGACCTCGACCGCCGGTTCGATCCCGGCAATCGCGGCCAGCGCCGCCTCCTCCGCCTCGGCCGGTGCGCGGTCCATCAGCACGTCGACGTTTCTCTTCATCAGCCGTGCGGCGGCCAGCAGCACGAGCGCTGCGACGAACAGCGCTGCTGCGGAGTCGGCGCGTGCGTAGCCGGCGCGCACGAGCACGAGCCCTACCAAGACGGCCGCTGAACCGAGCAGGTCGCTTCCGAAATGCAGAGCGTTCGCCTGGAGCGCTGCGCTCTGGTATCGGCGCGCTGCGCGCCACGAGACGAACGTGCGACTGACGTCGATCACGATCACGACCCCGATCACCGCGAGCGCATACCACGTCGCCTCCACGCGCGTCGGCGTCGCCCCGACGAGATGGTTGATCGCGCGCCACGCAATGAGGATGCTCGCGCCGACGAGGATCGTGGCCTCGGCGAGCGCCGAGAGGTGCTCGGCCTTTCCATGCCCATACTGGTGCGTGACGTCGGCCGGCCGCACGGCAACCCCGACGGCGAAGAAGGTGAGCAGCGCCGCGACGAGATCCGTTCCCGAATGCAGGGCCTCGGAGACCAGGCCCAGGCTGTGGACGGCGAGTCCGGCGACGAGCTTGATCGTCAGCAGGACGGCCGCCGCGACGACGGACACGAGCGCGGTTCGGCGCTGTGGGCTCACACGGAAAGGCTAACCGGACGCTAGAACGGCGAGAGCCCGCCGGAGCGGGCTCTCGCTTCTGACCCCAACTTCCGGGCGACTAGCTGTTCGCGATGTCCCCGATGAAGATCTCGTTCACACCGTCGAGCCCGCGATCGGACCAGTGGTGGAACATCAGCTTCTGCTTCTCCTGCTTCTGGGCCGTGTACTGGAAGTTGAAGCGGCAGCCGGCATAACCCTGGCTGCACGTGAATTTCGAGCCCGCCGTGAAGAACGCGGCGATGAAGTCCGAGTTCGTGCACTCGGCAGTGCACGTGCCGTTCGGGTTGAACGTCCCGCCGGTCACCGTGCCCTGGATGAAGCCGTGCATCTTCCCGGTCACTCCCGCCAGCAGCGTCGTGCCGTGCTTGCCCTTGCGAGTGACGCCCGGACACGGATCTGCGCTCGGACTCGGGCCGGCGAGCGTTGTGAAGTGGCCCTTGTCCTCACGGCGAACGGTGTACGAACCGTCCTCGCTCTTCCGAACCTTGTAGGTCCGGCTGATCTTGTCGGTCGCCCACGACCGGAAGCTGCAGCCGTGGTCGGTCGTCACGACCTGGAGCGTGATCTTCCCGCCCTTGTCTTTGAACTCGTGGCCTTTCCCTTTGCCCTTGCCTTTGCCGTCGCCCGGATCGGCAGCTCCGACGGCCGCGAGGGCCAGTGCCGAAACGAGCAGAGCAGGCAGGATCAACCAGCGTCTCATGTGCTCTCCTCGTGTGTCGCTATCGGTTTCAACCAGGAAGATGCCGCTGGAGAGCCGGTCTTGTCATCTGCTGCGCGCCCCAGGTGGCCCATAGGACACCTCCTCGGTTGAGGTCGAGGCGCGCGCGGACGGGCCGATGATAGGAAGGTGCCGTTTCTCCCGGACAAGCGATTCGTCATCGACGCGGACGCCGCCCCTGAGGAGGTGCGCGAACGGCTGCGGGAGTCGGTCGCCCCGCTGCGTCGATTTGCGATTCGACGGCCGACCCTGCCGTTCGCGGGCAGGGTGGACGGCGAATCCTTCGAGCTCCGCCCCGTTCTCGGCTACGGAAACTCGTTTGCGCCGCTCGTGCAAGGCACGTATTCGTCGGGCGTTTCCGGCACCCGCATCGACGTGCGCATGCGCTTGCTTCGTCCCGTGGCCGCCTTCATGGCCGCGTGGCTCTCGTTTGCAGCCGTCCTCGTCGCGGTCGCCTCGGTCGCCGCCGCCAAAGACCCGTTGCGTATGGGATTCGTCGTGCTCGCCTTGGCGTTCTTCGGCGTCGGCTACGGCTGCATGGCGTTGTTGTTCTGGCTCGAGACGCGGCGGACGCGCGCCAAGCTCGAGCAGCTGCTCGCCTAGAGATTGCCCCGCAGCGCCTGTTCGCGCTCGATCGCCTCGAACAGCGCCTTGAAGTTGCCGTCGCCGAAGCCGCGGGCGCCGTGCCGCTCGATCACCTCGAAGAAGAGCGTCGGCCGGTCCTGCGCGGTCTTCGTGAAGATCTGGAGCAGATACCCGTCGTCGTCCCGGTCGGCGAGGATGCCGAGCCGTTGGAGATCGGCGTAGTCCTCGTCGATGTCGCCGACGCGGTCGACGACCTCCTCGTAGTACGCGCCCGGCGTCTGGAGGAAGATCACTCCGCTCCGCTGCAGCGCCTCGACCGTCTGGACGATGTTCGCCGAGGTCATCGCGACATGCTGGACGCCCGGGCCATGGTTGAACTCGAGGTACTCCTCGATCTGGCTCTTGCGCTTCCCCTCCGCCGGCTCGTTGATCGGGAACTTGATCTTCCCCTCGCCGTCGGTCATCACCTTCGACATCAGCGCCGAGTATTCCGTGGAAATGTCCTCGTCGGAGAAGTGGATCATCTCCGTCATCCCGAAGACGCGCTCGTAGTACTCGACCCAGAACTGCATCCGTCCGAGCTCGACGTTGCCGACGACGTGATCGATCGCCACCAGGCCGACGCCACCGTCGGCGCCGTTCGTCGACTGCTCGGCGCGGTAGCCGGGGAGGTATGCGCCCTCGTACTCGGAACGGTTCACGAACGTATGCACGACGTCCCCGTAGGTCGCGATTGACGCGAGCTCGACGCGGCCGAACTCGTCCTCTTGCCAATGCGGCTCGGCGATACCGCGAGCACCGCGCTGCACGGCCTGCCGGTACGCCTCGCGCGCGTCGGGAACGCGCAACGAGATGTCCTTGACGCCGTCGCCGTGGATGCACGAGAACTCGCCGACCGCGGAGTCGCGGCGAAGGCCGCTCGAGAGGACGAGGCGAATCTCGCCCTGCTCGACGACGTAGGACGCACGGTCGCGGACGCCGGTCTCTGGCCCCGCGTATGCAGTTCTGCGGAACCCGAACGCGTGCTCGTACCAGTACGCGGCCTGCTTGGCGTTCCCGACCCAGAGCTCGACGTGATCCCAGCCGTCGAGCGGCATGAAATCCTCGTGCTGCCCCATAGAGCTCACTCTACTCGGCTCTGGCTGGAGGAGCAGCAGCCGCCGCCGTGGCGGGCTGAGGCGAGGGCTCGTCGCCGATCACGACGTCGTCGAAGCCGTGCCGAAGCTGGACGTCGCGGATCCCGACGAGGACGATCGGGAGCACCAGCGCCGACACGACCAGCCCGGCGAAGAACGCCGGCCGCAGCGCCTGCGCGAGCCCGACGCGGAGGGCTCCGTGCAACCGGTGAACCGCGATGCCCTGGCTGCTCACTCCGCGCGGCAAGCCCTGGTTGACGATCACGCCCATTACCGTCACCCCGAGCGTCGCCCCGATCGAGCGCGCGAACTGCGTCATCGCCGTCGCCGAGCCGATCCGCGCTCGCGGCACGGCGTTCTGGACCGCGAGGACGAACACCTGCATCATCAGCCCGAGCCCGACGCCGATGATGACCATGTCGCGAGCCGCCTGGCCGTTCGTCGTGCTGGCGTTCATCCGCCAGAGGAGCAGCATCCCGGCCGTGAGCACGATCGGCCCCGCGATCGCGTTCGGCCGCACGCGCCCGCTGCGCGACACCCACTGCCCGGAGATGATCGAGGCGGTCACCGCGCCGAGCATCAACGGCGTGAGAACGACGCCCGACGACGTCGCAGATGTCCCGATCACGCCCTGCACGAACAGCGGGACGAACGAGATCGTTCCGAACATCGCCATGCCGACGAGCGCCATGCAGAGCAGGCTCGCAGCGACGGTGCGGTTTCTCATCAGGTCGAACGGCAGGATCGTCTCCGGCACGCGCCGCTCGTACAGGAGGAACGCGGCGAAGAGGAACACGGCTGCGGCGAGCGCACCGAGGACGTGCGCTGACAGCCACGGGTAGTCGCGGCCGCCCCAGACGAGCCCGAGCAGCAAGAGCGTCGAGCTGCCGGCGAGCAGCACGGCTCCCGCCCAGTCGATCGAATGCTCGGTCAGCGGCGCGCGGCGCGGCATCGTGATGGAGATCACGAGCAGGGCCAGACCACCGACGGGCAGGTTGACGTAGAAGATCCAGCGCCAGGTCGTGTTGTCGACGATGAACCCGCCGAGCGCCGGCCCGATGATCGACGCCGATGCGAACACGGCGCCGATCAGTCCCTGGTACCGGCCGCGGTCGCGCGGCGGCACGATCGACCCGATGACGGCCAGAGCGAGCGGGAACAGCCCGCCGGCGCCGAGGCCCTGCACGCCGCGGAAGAGCACGAGCTGGGTCATGTTCTGCGCCAGGCCGCACAGGGCGGAGCCGATGAGAAAGACGACGATCGCGAAGATGAACAACGGCTTGCGGCCGTAGACGTCCCCGAGCTTCCCGTAGAGCGGCACGGTGACGGTGCTCGCCAGCATGTAGGCGGTGAAGACCCACGAGTACTGGGACAGGCCGCCGAGATCGGAGACGACCCTGGGGAGCGCGGTGGCGACGATCGTCTGGTCGAGTGCCGCCAGGAGCAGCGCGACCATCAGGCCGGCGTAGATGGCGAGGATGCGGCCGATCGTGAAGCGGTAACCGGGCGGCTTCCGGGCGAGCCGCTCGCGCACCGAACCCATCTCCGCACAGTAGTCGGGAGGCCGCTTCCGGAGCGCTGTTCGGTCGCTCTTGGCCGTCACAAACGGGTCCGCGATTCGTTGCAAAGATGCCCCGGAAGACGGCTTGCAATCCAGGGTTACGGAGTTACCGTTGAGGGGAGCATCGGGATTGGGGGCGGGGGCGGTACAGGGGACGATTTCTGCCGTCCCTTCAGATCCCCCGTCCGAGGGAGGGGAGACGTCCAGAAAAGCCGACTTCTACAAGGTGCCGCTCCGCACGTATCTGTGGCTCGTGGTCCCGGCTGCGGTCGGCGCCGTGCTCGGCCTTGCCCTGGCGCACCGAGCGGCCGGTCCGACCTCGACACAGGCCGCTGCGAACACCCCTGTCGCCCGCTGCTGCTCGGTCGTCAGCTCACCCGAGCGCGTGTATCGCCCCGCGCATGCGCGCGTGGGGCTGACGCCTCTGCGCCAGGCCCTCGCGAGTGCCAGCTCCGGCGTCGCCGCGGGTTCGGCATCCATCCGCGTCAAGCAGAAGAACCACGACACCGTGATCCCCTTCAGCACGGAACCACGCACGTTCGAGCAGAACGCGCAGCCCTCTGACCAGACGGCGCCGTCGATCGCTCCCGACCCCGCGACCGTCCCCGCGCCACCCGTCCAGATCACGGACGTCCACACCATGGCGCTGTCCCCCTTCAGCGCAACGATCGCGTGGCACACGAGCGAGGCGGTCAGCTCGCAGGTCGCGTACGGGCTGGATTCGCGGACGCTCTGGTCGGCAGCCGACTCGCCCGCGCTCGACCACACCGCAGCCGTCAACGGCCTTGCGTTCGACACCACCTACAGGCTCTGGGTCGACGCGCACGCAGCCGACGGCCGCACGGCGTCGTCGCCGTTCCTGCTGACCACGCCCGCGCTGCCCGCCCACGTCACGGGCGGTACCGGTAACAGCGCGTTCCTCGTCGACGGACAGCCGTACTTCCCGTTCATGGTCTGGGCGGCGTGCCCCGACGCATACGCGAGCCGGCTGGCCGCAGGCATCGACCTCTTCATGGGCAAGGATTGCGGTAGTTCCGCCAAGCAGCTCAGCGGGCTCGCCGGCCGCGGCCTGCTCGTCAGTGACGCCAAGGATCCCGCAGCCGACGGAGCGGTCGGCACGTTCCTTCCGGACGAGTGGGACACCTTCCTGCCGGGGAACCTCACCTCCGAGGCAGCGCAGCGCATGATCCCGAACAACGGCGGCGGCCCGCGGTTCCTGACGCTGACGAACCACTTCTACAGCCGCGCCGCGCCGCTGCCGCAAGGCCGTGGCATGTACCCGGCACTGATCGACAGCGCCGATGTCGTCGGTTTCGACCTCTACCCGCTGCAGAACTGGTGCCGGTTCGACGACTTCGGGCACGTGTTCGACTCCCAGCGCGAGCTCGTCCAGTTGGCCGTCGGGAAGCCGACGTTCCAGTGGATCGAGGCGCGCGGGATGGACTGCCATGACCCGACGCTCAACCCGACTCCGGCGACCGTCCACGCCGAGACGTGGCTGTCGGTCGCAGGCGGCGCGCACGCGATGGCCTACTTCCCCTACGACTTCTCCGCGGACATCGGCTCTCAGATCGCAAGCGACAAGCGCGAGATCCAGACGCTCGTGCCGGCGTTGCTCGAGCCGGCGATCCAGGCTGACGCGGGCAACGGTCAAATCCGAGTCGGCGCACGCCAGCACAACGGGGCGATCTACGTGATCGCCGTCAACGCGAGCCGCGTCAGCGCAACCTCGACCATCTCCGTCCCCGCGCTGGGCGACCGCCCGCTGGTCTCACTCGACGGCAGCCGTTCCGTGACGGCCTCCTCGGGCACGTTCACGGACACGTTCGCACCCCTCGAGGTGCACGTGTACATCGCGGCCCCGCCTACGTCGTAGGGCACGCTTCCCTCCGTTAGGCTTGCGCCGATGCGCCAGCCCACGAAGGAGGACGTCGACGCGCTCGTCGGCCCCGCGACTCCCCACTTCGCCTATCAACTCCGTGCGCGGTTGGAGGAGCTCGTGCTCGACCTGCCCGAAGGGCATCCCGTGACGCGGTACGCGAACGAGAAGATGGAGCTGCTCGATCGGCTCGGCCATGCATCGTCAAAGGCCGAGGAGGGCGACCGCGAGCCGCGCTCGCGCATCGGCTGGAACGAGATCCCTAGTGCGGCGCCCGCAGACGACCCGCTGCCGCAACGGGAATGAGCTCCTTCGACGGCCGGTCCGTTCTCGTGACGGGCGGGACGCGTGGCATCGGCAAGGCGATCGCGTTGCGGTTTGCACAGCTTGGAGCGGCGCGCGTCGCGCTCGGTTATCTGCGGAACGACCGGGCCGCGGAAGAGACCGCCGACGAACTGCGCAACGCAGGCGCCGAGCCCGTGCTCGTGCGCGGCAACGTCTCGTCCGAGAAGATCGTCAGTCAGTTCGCATCGCAGGGCCCGTGGGACGCGATCGTGCATAACGCGGCGACCGGAGTCGTCCGCACGGTGCTCGAGACGGAGGACAAGCACTGGGACTGGACGCTGAACGCGAACGCGCGGGCGCTTCTGTCTCTCGCGCGGGCGTGCGCGACCGACATGAAGCCCGGCTCCTCGATCGTCGGTGTCTCGTCGCTCGGCTCCACCCGCGTCCTCGAGAACTACGTCCTCATCGGAGCTTCGAAGGCCGCGCTCGAAGCCGTCGTGCGCTACCTGGCGGTGGAGCTCGCGCCCCGCGGGATCCGCGCCAACGCCGTCTCGGCGGGGCTCGTCGAGACAGGCGCGCTCGATCATTTCCCGAACAAGGACGGAATGCTGTCGTCCTTCCGCGAGCGCACGCCGGCAGCACGCCTCGTCGAGCCCGACGAGGTGGCGGCGGCGGTGACGTTCCTCTGCTCGCCGGATGCCGAGATGGTGCGCGGGCAGATCCTCGTCGTCGACGGCGGTTATTCGCTGCTGGCCTGATGGAGCCGACCGACCACAACCTGCGCGCGTGGGACGAGGTCCATCGCCGGCGCGCGGAGTCGCTCGAGCCCGGGCTTCCTCCACCCGTGCGTCACGCACTCGGCGACCTGAAGGGCAAGCGCGTGCTCACGCTGCAGTCCGGCACCGGCGAGTCCGCCGCGCAGCTCGCGGACCTTGGTGCGACCGTCACCTGTGTCGACCGCTCGACCGAGGCCCTCGCAGCCGCGCGTGAACGCTGGCCCCGGATCCTCTGGATCCAGGGGGACGTGCAGTCGTTGCCGCGAGAGTTGCGACGCGGCCGTTTCGACCTCGTCTATGCCGGGTGGAACGTCGACGACCTGCACGATCTCGATGCGTGGGCAGCTGGAATCGCCTCTGCGCTCACCACCGGTGGAGACCTGCTCCTCTTCGACGAGCACCCGGCCGCGAAGTCCGTCGACGGCCTCATGCACTGGCGCGAGGACTACTTCGGCGAGGACAAGCACCTGCCCAACTGGCGCCTCGGCCAGATCGTGAACGCGGTCGCCCGGGCCGGCCTGGTCGTCCGAGCCCTCGAGGAGTACCCGCAGCAGCCAGGAAACCCGCGCCACCACGACGCGCGGATCCCTGGGACGTTTCTGCTTCACGCGCAGCGGCCATAGGGGGCGCCCTCCGCCGGGTCCCGATCCTTACGACGCTCCCCCACCCCCGTAACGGAACGCTTACGACTGCTTGCCACGCTGCGTCCGTGAGACGCAGTGCGATCCTGGCCGTCGCGGCGATCTTCGTCCTCCCGAGCTCAGGCGCTATCGGCCGGACGGGCGCGAACTGCTCGGGAACGTCGGTGTCGATGACGCCGCTCGCCGATCTCGGGACGAAGCGCTACCACGGCTACACGGGCGGGCTGTACGGCAACGGCAAGAACGCGCCCTCCGCCGCGTATCTCGAGACCGGCCTCGCCGCCGCGAAACGTGTGCACCCGATCGACGGACGTGTCGTCCTGCTCTCAATCGGGATGTCGAACACGACGCAGGAATTTTCGGCCTTCAAACGACTCGCCGACGGCCATGCGCGCAAGAGCCCGCAGCTGACGATCGTCGACGGCGCGCAGGGCGGCCAGGACGCGGAGGCGATCAAGGACCCGTCCGCTCGGTTCTGGAGCGTCGTCGACGCCCGCGTCGCGGCTGCCGGCGCGACCGCCGCCCAGGTCCAGGTCGTGTGGCTAAAGGAAGCGATCGCGCGCCAGGCGAACCGGTTCCCGGCGGACGCGCTGCAGCTGCAGTCCGACCTCCGGCAGATCGTCGGAATCCTGCGCGGCCGCTTCCCGAACCTGCAGTTGATCTACCTCTCGAGCCGAACGTACGCGGGCTACGCGACCACGGCGCTCAACCCGGAACCGCAGGCGTACGACAGCGGCTTTGCCGTGCGGTGGCTCGTCAACGAGCGCATGAAAGGGAAGCTCGAGGGCCCGTGGATCGCGTGGGGGCCGTACCTCTGGACGAACGGCCAGCGCGGGCGCAAGGACGGCCTGGTGTGGACGTGCGCCGACACGCGCTCCTCCGACGGGACGCACCCGTCGGAGAGCGGCCAGGCCAAGGTCGCATCGCTCCTCTGGAAGTTCTTCTCGACGAACAGCACCGCGAAGAGCTGGTTCCTCGGCTAGCGGCGACTCAGCCGCGCGAACGCCTCGTCGAGCTCGTCGTCCGTGATCGTGAACGCGGGCGCGGCCTGGATGAGCGCGGGGACTTCGATGTACTCCCGGCCGTTCTCGTCCCAGACGCGCGAGCCCTTCGCCCGCGCCCAGATCACGCGCCGTTGCGGCGGCCCGGAATGAAGCGGCCGATCGCGTCGGCGGCGATGTAGCCGGCGATCCTCGGGTTCTCCTGCAGGCGGCGGATCGAGTACTCGTACCAGTGGCGACCGAACGGCACGTACACGCGCAGCCGGTGGCCCTCCCGTACGAGCCGGTTTCCGAGCTCCTCGCGAATGCCGAGCAGCATCTGGAACTCGTACTGCTCAGGCTCGAGCCCACGCTCCTTCACCAGTCGCTTTCCCTCGCCCACGAGCCATTCGTCGTGCGTGGCGATACCGACGTAGCAGCCGGCATCGAGCAGCGCCTCGAGCGAGCGGACGTAATTCGCGCGCACGGCGCCGAAGTCGCGAAACGCGATTCCTGACGGCTCGATGTAGATCCCCTTGCAGAGGCGCACACTCGGTCGCAGGTCGGCGAGATCTGAGATGTCGGAGAGCGTACGACGCAGCGTCGCCTGCAATACAACGCCCACGTTGTCGTGGCCTGCGGCGCGCAGCTCGCCGTAAAGCTGCAAGGTGTCGTCCGTCGTGGACGAGTCCTCCATGTCGATGCGAACGAAGTTCCCGCGCGACGCGGCGTCGACGACGACAGGCTCGAGGTTCGCGCGGCAGATGTCGTACCCGAGCGTCAGACCGAGCCCGGTCAGCTTCACGCTCACGTTCGAGTCGAGCTTGCACCGCTCGACGTCTGCGAAGACGTCGAGGTACGCGCGTACGATCGCCGCTGCGCCGTCCTCGTTTTTGATCTCCTCGCCGAGAACGTCGATCGTCGCCATCTTTCCCTGCGCGTTCAACCTGCGCACGGCCGCTCGCGCGTCCTTCAGCTCCGGCCCTGCGATGTAGCGCTCCGACAGCTTCTGCACGACGGGCCGCGGTACCGCCGGGAGGAGACGGACGATCGCGCGGTCGAGGAGCATCGCTAACGCTCGCGCATGAAACCCTGGCGCGCGGCCGAGACGAGCGCGACGGCCTCGGGGAAGAGCACGCGCATGGCGTCGCGAAGGGCGATCGCCTGTTCGTCGGCGCTGCCGACGACCTGGATCTGGGTCAGTGCGGAGGCCGTTAGCTCGACGGCCGTGTTCAGGGTCAACGTCGCGAACTGCTCGCGCTGCGCCTCCTGCACCGACTCGGCCTGCTGCTCGGCGAACTCGCGGAGGCCGCGGAGGAGGTCCTCCGGGTCGCCCCCGAGGGGAAAGCTGAAGCCACCTTCCATCGAGCGAAGCATAGGGAACAGCCGATGGGCTCAGGAGACTTGTGCCGATGGAGACGGCAGGCGCCCTCCCGTCGCGGACTGCGGAAACACGCCCCGAGCGTGACTGGCCGCGCATGGACACACCGAACGTGCTCTGGTTCTTCGGCGCGTACGCCATCGCCTTTGCGACGCTCGAGCTGATCAACAACGTTCCGCAGTCGCACCGAGACGTGTGGGAGCTGCTCGTCTCGCTCGGGTTCTACGTCGCGTATGCGGCCGGAGGATGGTTGTTGCTCCGGTCCTCGTGGTGGGTTCCAGGCGGGCTCGGGTTCGCGCTGGCGGTCGCGCTGGTGCCGGCGATCGGTTTCGGCGTCGCGTCGCTGCTCGGAACGTTCCCGAAGGATCCGTTCTTCGATCCGTTCCGAGACGGTTCCTGGTCGGTGGTCTTGATCGGCATCGCGACGATGCTGGACGCGCTCGTCTCGTTTGCGATCACACGGTTCTCCTTTCTGTTCTTCACGTTCGTCGCCGCCACACTGATCACCGCGGAGTTCTTCCTGCCGACGATCGACAGTCATCCCAACGGAGACGCGTTCGCGACCACCGCGGTCTTCACGGGCGCCGGGCTCGTCCTGATCGGGCTCGTGCTCGACGGAGTTGGGCGCCGCCGCGATGCGTTCTGGTTCCACGCCGGCGGGTTCTTCGGGATCGCGGTTGCGCTCGCGTACTACGCGACGGGAGCGACCGGCGACTCGAATACCGGCTGGGTGCCGATGATCATCGCCGGCGGCATCGTGTTGCTGCTCTCCGCTCCGCTGCGGCGTGCGACGTGGGCGGTGTACGGACTGCTCGGGTTCTACGCGCCGATCTTCCACTGGACCACGCGCGGCCTGGGCTCCGACTCGACCGGCTATT
The DNA here is from genome assembly GCA_049273785.1 of Gaiellaceae bacterium. Classification (GTDB taxonomy): domain Bacteria; phylum Actinomycetota; class Thermoleophilia; order Gaiellales; family Gaiellaceae; genus 3-1-20CM-4-69-9. Next base: position 17,196 of record JBASRJ010000245.1, read on the forward strand.
CGTTCATCCTGCTCGGGATCGGGATCAGCATCTTCGCGCTCGGGATGGTCCTCCACCGATTCGGGCGCGTCTGGACGCGCGAGCGCCCCGGTGTGTCGGTCGATCCTCCCGCCGCTCCGGCACCCGAGCCGCCGCCCGAGCCCGAGCCCTAGACCGTCACGGGTCGCGCTCCGCGGCGCGGGCGGCCCGGCGAAGCTCGCCGCGCTTTCCCTTCGCGCCCGCGGGGACGCGCCAGAGGTCCGTACCACCGAAGATCGCGACCGCAACGATGTGGAGGACGGGCGCACCGGATCGCGGCGGTGGTTCGTGACCGTGCTCGTCGGCGCCGCCGAAGAGCCCGAAGCCGTGGAAGTCGACGTCGATTCCCTCTGGCACGTACAAGTCTGTGCCGCCAAACACGTCGAGCACGTAGACCGTCGCTTCGCCCCCGTCGAGCGACGCGTCGCGGAAGTCGAGATCGGATCCGCCGAAGATCGCGACGACCCAGTGCTTGCGCGCAACGCGCCAGCGACCCTTACGATCGGACCCCGAGAAGATCGAGATCGTGAATCGGTTCGCGCGTCGGCGCGTGGCCGGCAGGGCCGCGGCCGCCGGTTGGGGGAGATCGCTCACGATCCGGTCGAGGTCGTCAGACGTCGCGGCCGCGTACGCAGCCTCCATCCGTTGCGAGAACTCGTCCAAGGTCAGCCGGCCTTCGGCCATCGCGTCCCGGCAGCGAACGACCGCTTGCTCGCGCTCGGCGTCCGACACCCTGATGGCAGGGGTGGAGTCCGTCATGCCTCGAGCTCTCCGCGGCGCCGGCGTCGAAGCGTCCGAACCACCTCGCGAAAGCTGCGCGAGGCGAGCTCGGCGGGCACGCGCCAAACGTCTGCTGTTGCGAAGAGGCCGAAGACTCGGACCCGCACGAGCGGCGACCCGGCCTGGACCGGTCGCTCCGCTCCCCAGTCGCGCCGGTGACCCATCACGGTCAATCCACCGAGATCGACCTCCACGGCTTCAGGCACGTAGACGTCCACGTTGCCGAACAGGACGACGGCCCGCAGCGATGCTTTCTCGCCGGGCAATTCCGCGCCACGCAGGTCGATGTCGACATCGCCGAACAGGACGAGCACGAGCTTCCACTTCGGCATCCGCCAGCGACCTGTCACCTCGACGTTTCCGAAGGCGACGGCGGTCAGTCGTCTCGGGCGGCGGCCGGTATCCACCACGGGAAGATCCGCGGACAACGCGGTCAACTCGTCGACCGTGCGCGCGTCGTACGCGGCGTCGATTCGCTCGGAAAACTCTTCGAGCGTCAGCCGCCCGGACGCAACGTGTTGGCGCAGCAGACCCACGGCTTGCTCGCGCTCGGCGTCCGAGGCACGGACGGCAGGAGTTTCGGAGTTCACGTCAATGGCAGCTTGTACTGCGCCTCGACCTCCTTGGCAAGCTCCTCCACCGCCGCGAGCGCCTGCTGCATCGTGACGGCGAACGGCGAGTTGGCGGAGTTGCCGAGCGCTTGCTCGAGCCGGCGTGTCGCCGCGCCGACCTCGTCGAGATATGCAGGCGAGGCCACCCGCGGTGAGGAGACGAGCGTGCGTTCCAGCGCCAGAGCAGCCTGCTCCGCCTCGTCGATCGCGGGCGGGTTCTCGGTCAGCCGCAACCCGGCGAGTTGCCGGCGCAGCTCCTCGAGCTCGCCCCCGCCCGCCTGCTCCTCGGCGATCTCGCACAGACCGGCGATCGTCACCGCCTCGCGGATGCGGTTCCGGCTCGTGACGGGCGCTTCGTCGTCGTCGAGCGCGAGCCAGGTGTGCCCCTCGGGCCCTGCGAATGCGCACAGATAGATGCGCTCGCCCGGCGCCGCTTCCGCCACGAGGATTGCGTCGAGCGTCTCGCCGGGGGCGGCGAACTTCGCTGCGGACGCCGCGACCGCGCTCAGATCGTCGCTGAGCCCCACGCGGCGAGCATAGACTCGGGCTCATGGGCGAGGCCGTCTCCGCGCGGGCGTTGTTCGCTCCGCTCGGCCCGACCTACGACCGTTATGCGGCGCTGCTCTCGTTCGGACAGGATCCTCGCTGGCGGCGGTTCCTCGTCTCGCGCGTCGACGTCGGCCCGGCTGACACAGTGCTCGACGTCGCGACCGGAACCGGCGCGGTCGCACGGGAGCTCATTCGCCGGACAGCCTGCGCCGTCGTCGGGCTCGACCAGAGCCCGGAGATGCTCGCGGAGGCACGACGCCGGCTCGGCGCGGAGGTCGAGCTCGTCGAGGGGACCGCGGAGCGCCTGCCGTTCGAGGACGCGTCGTTCGATGCGCTCACGTTCACGTATCTCCTCCGCTACGTCGAGGACCCGGCGGGGACGCTCCGCGAGCTCGTGCGCGTCGTGCGACCCGGCGGCACGATTGCGTCGCTGGAGTTTGCGCTGCCGCGCGGCCCCTGGCGACCGCTGTGGGAGCTCTACGTGCGCGCCGTTCTTCCCGTTGCCGGCCGTGCGATCGACCCGGGGTGGCGGCGTGTCGGTGCCTTCCTCGGCGGCAGCATTCGGGACTTCTACGCACGGTGGCCGGAGGACCGACTGCTGCGAGCGTGGCGAGACGCGGGCCTCGCAGACGTCCGTTTGCGGCGGCTCAGCCTCGGCGGCGGCATCGTGATCTGGGGACGGCGGGCGTGACGGAGGTCAGGCCGGCGTTCTACGCCCTCGCGCCGGGTGGGTGGCGGGACTACGTCACGCTCCTCCACCCGCCGTACACGCTCTGGCACCTCTCGTACGTCGCGATCGGCGCTGCGATCGCCCCACATTTCGATGCAGGGGTGTTGGGGCTGACGATGCTGGCGTTCTTCCTCGCGCTCGGGATCGGGGCGCATGCGCTCGACGAGCTGAACGGAAGGCCGCTGCGGACACGCATCCCGTCACGGACGCTCGTGACGCTCGCCGTCGGTTCGATCGCCGCGGCGTCGGCCATCGGCGTGGTCGTGGCGCTGCGCCGCGATCTATGGCTGCTGGCGTTCGTCGGCGCAGGCTCCCTTTTGGTGGTGGCGTACAACCTCGAGCTCTTCGGCGGTGCGCTGCACGGCGATCTCTGGTTCGCGCTGGCGTGGGGCGCGTTTCCGGTCCTGACGGCGTTCTTCGCGTCGGCCGAGGAGATCCGAATCGAAGCGGTCGTGGCCGCGGCCGCCACTGCGCTGCTGAGCCATGCGCAGCGGCGCCTGTCGACCCAGGTGCGAGACGTTCGCCGGCGCGCCGCGAGCGTGACGGGCCGCATCGAGTGGCAGGACGGGAGAGCGGATCCGCTCGACGCGAACGCGCTGACTCGCATCCCGGAACAGGCACTGCAGGCGCTGACGGCTGCGGTCGTCCTCCTGGCGCTCGCTCTGGTCCTGATGCGCGTAACCTGAAGCCGTGCACCTGACGGACGCCGCGGAGATCGCATTCGCTGCCTCGGCGGTCGTGGCGGGAGCATCGCTCGCCGCAACGATTGCCGGCCGCACGTCGCGGGGCATGCTCGCCTCGCTGGCGGCACTCCTCGGGGCGGCCGCGATCGGCCTATGGGTCGTCTACGCGCTCCGGCAGCACACGCCGATCGCGGTCTCGGCGGCAGGCACGACGCTCGCAGCCGTCACGCAACTGGCCGCGCTTCGTCTGCGAAGGTTGATCCAGCACGTTCGGCGGGTCGACACCCAGCTCGCCGCGGGCGAGCAACGGTTGAGAACGCTGATCGAGCAGGAGGCGGAGGAGCGCGCAGCCGAGCTGGAGCGGACGCTCGCGCGAGCCCGCGCGGACTCCGCATCGCTGCTGACCGAACAGGAGCGGCGGATCGCCGACGAAAGACGGCGGTCCGCAGCCGAGCAGGAGCGGGAGGCGAGCACGTCCCTGTCGGAGTCGCTCGCAACTGCCCATCAGCAGATGGAAACGAGATTGCGCGCGTGGACAGAGGATCTCGAGCGTGTGCAGCGGGTGGGAGGCGCCCAACTCGAGCAGCTCAAACAGCGCCAGCGGCAGCTGATTACGGACGCCGAGACTCGCATCGTCGCCGACGCCGAGCGGCTCGAAGCCGAGAGCGAGCAGCAGCGCGCCGGTTTGATGCGCCTGCGCGACGAGCTCGCCCGTGCGATTCAAGAAACGATCACCGCGGGGAACGCAGAGCTCGAGGGGTATGCGGCGGAGCGCCGCCGGGCGCTGCATGAGCTGAACGAGCGCATCCGCCGGCGCGAGCGCTCGCTCGCCGAGCAGATCGAGCGCGAGGAGACGGAGGCGACACGCAGGATCCAGGTTGCGTTCGGCGAGGTCGAGCGACGCCAGGTCGAGCAGCTCCAGCGCGTCCTCGATCGTGCGGCGGCGAGCTACTCGGAGGCTGCCTCGCAACAGTTCGCGGACGCGATCCGCTCGGCGCGGGAGGACGCGGGGACTCGTCTCTCACGTGAGCTCGACCGCGCGGTGCAGGCATTCACGCGCGAGGCGGAGCGCGTGCTCGCCGAGCAGCTCGGTCATGTCGGCGACGCGGGCGCGCAGCGCCTCGAGAAGCGTCTGAACATGATCACCGGCGGCCTCGACCGCCAGCGCGCGGAGGCGATCGCAACGTTCGAGCAGCGCCTCCTGAACGAGGAGCAGGAGCTCCGCCGCCGGATCGAAACGCTCGCCGCGGACACCGAAGCCGAGCGCGCGGTGATGGAGGCGCGGCTGCACGAGCTCGCTCAGCGCATCGAGAGCGCGACCGCGCGGGTCTGACGCGGGTTGAGGCGACGGTTCCCGCCAACAAATCCCCAGGAGGGTTCGTCTATGGAATGGCGAACGGAGGCGGGTCGGTGAGCGACGCGATGGAAATGATCGAGACTGCCGAGAACGAGCGCTCGAAGGTCGAGAGCTGGCGTCTCCATGTGCTGATGGAGGCCGGCTACCCGCTCCCGCTTGCAGAACGCCTCGCCGGCAACGAGGCGATCGACCTCCATCGCGCGGTCGAGCTGATCGCGTCGGGCTGCACGGCCGAAACGGCGGCCGAGATCTTGCTGTAGTCGCGCGTACCATTCCACGGCGTGAAGGTCGAGGCGCTCCAGTACGGCGATCGCAGGGTCTACTCCGTTGCCTCCTTCAACCGCGGCGTTGCGGACTGGCTGACGCGGCTTCCGACCGTCTGGGTCGAGGGCGAGGTCACGGAGCTCCGCCGGCACGAGCGCTGGCAGAGCGTGTTCTTCACGCTCAAGGACCCGTCCGACGGGGCATGTCTCGGCGTCACGATCCTTCGCTCGCGCTTCGACGCGTTGCGCCTCGAGCTCGTGGACGGCGACCGCGTGCACGTCCTCGGACGGCCCGATCTCTACGAGGCCAAGGGCGACTTCCGCCTGCGTGCCCTGTCGATCGAACGGTGGGGCCTCGGCGACCACCTCGCGGCGCTCGAGCGCCTGAAGCGCAAGCTGGCGGAGGAAGGTCTCTTCGCGCCGGAGCGAAAGCGCGCACTGCCGCGCCTTCCCAGGCGCATCGGCCTTGTCACGGGCAATGACGCCGCGGCGAAGCGAGACGTCCTCACCACGATTACGACCCGCTTCCCGGCAGCCCGCGTGCTCGTCGCCGAGACCTACGTCCAGGGCCCGCTCGCCGCGCAGGCGATCATCGACGTCCTCGGCGAACTGTGCGAAGCGCCGGACATCGACGTCGTCGTCCTCGCGCGCGGCGGCGGCAGCTTCGAGGATCTGCTCCCGTTCAGCGACGAGCGGCTCGTGCGCGCCGTCGCGTCGTGCCCCGTGCCGATCGTCTCCGCGGTCGGCCACGAGCAGGACACGCCGCTCTGCGATCTCGCCGCGGACGTCCGCGCGTCCACCCCGACGGCAGCCGGACGTCTCGTCGTCCCGGATGCCACCGAGGTCCGGGAACGGCTCGACCGCTTCCGCGGGGGACTCGAGCGAGGCGCGCGTGCGTCGTTCGATCGCGCGCGCC
>JBASRJ010000255.1:0-4143 GCA_049273785.1 Gaiellaceae bacterium
GCTTAACGCGCTCGTCCATGCGGGCGCGCCCGGCGGCGCTGGCGACGACGTTCACGCTTGGCCTGCGACGCCGAGCTCGAGCCGGATCCACCGTCGGTCGTGGGCGCCAGCGGAGCGAAAGCGGGACCAGGGGCAGCCGTGGAAGCCGCCTCTTCCGCCTCCTCGAGCACCGCCTCCATGCCGCGCTTCCCGATCACGGTCTCGCCCTTGCGTCGCGCGTATTCGGGCTCGCGCTCCTTCCACATCGTCAGCAGCGGCGCCGCGATGAAGATGGACGAGTACGCACCGGACGCGATTCCCACGAGAAGCGCGAATGCGAAGTCCTTCAGCGTCGCCCCTCCGAAGATGAAGAGCGAGGCGACCGGCAGCAGCGTGATGAAGCTCGTCGCCAACGATCGCCTGATCGTCTCCCACAGCGACACGTTCGCAATCGTCGCGAACGACGAGCGCCGCATGATGGGGATGTTCTCGCGGATGCGGTCGAAGATGATGATCGTGTCGTAGATCGAGTAGCCGAGCACGGTCAAAATCGCGGCCACGGTCGAGCTCGTCACCTCTCGGTGCGAGAGCGCATAGATTCCGATGCAGACGAGGACGTCGTGCACCATTGCGAGGATCACGGGCACCGCGAACTTGAAATCGAACCGGATCGCGATGTAGATCACGACCAGCGCAAGCGAGACGAAGATCGCAAGGATCGCGGCCCGCGCAATCTGACTTCCGAAACTCGACGACACGGTTGTCGTGCCGAGCGACGTCGCCTGTGCGTGATCTTTGAGATCGGTCTCGATCTTCGTCAGCGTGTCGCCGTTCAGGGCCTTCGTCCGCACCTGGAAGTTCGAGTACTTGCCGTTCGCCGACTTCCCGCGGCCCTGGACGACCGCATCGCGGTAGCCGTCGGCGCTCATCACCTGCTGGATGTCTCCGGTGCCGTGCGGCGACGTCGTCTTGAAGGCGATCTGCGTCCCGCCCTTGAAGTCGATGCCGAGGTTCAGTCCTCGGATCCCGAGGGCGCCCGCGCCGACCACGACCACGACGCCGGAGATTGCGAACCACAGGTAGCGGCGGCGCATGTAGTCGATCTGCAGCCACTTGAGCGACTGCTGGCCGTGTGCGCCCATGAACCGGGGCTTGTTGAACCACGAGAACCCGGCGAGCAATCCCAGCATCGCGCGCGTTGCCGCGACCGCGGTGATCAGCGAGATCACCGTCCCGATCAGCAGCATCAGCGCGAAGCCCTTCACCTGCGCGGTCGCCACCGCGAACAGCACGAGCGCCGTGATCGCGGTGACCATGTTCGCATCGAGGATCGTGTGGAATCCCTTCGCATAGCCTGCGCCGATCGCGGCGCGCACGGACTTCCCGGCGCGCACTTCTTCCTTGATGCGTTCGAACACGACCACGTTCGCGTCGGCTGCGACTCCGATCGTCAGGATCAGGCCGGCGAAGCCGGGAAGCGTCAACGTGACGTGGAAGAGGAGGATCGCCGCGTACAGGAAGGCCGCGTAGATCGCGAGGCCGACCACTGCGATCACGCCGAGGAAGCGGTAGAGCAGGAGCAGGAAGAGCGCGACGACGAGCAGGCCGACGATCGCGGCGCGCTTCGCCTGGTTCAGGGAGTCCTTGCCGAGCGTCGCGGAGACGTCCGTGCGCTCCGCCGTCTGGAAGCTGACCGGCAGGGCACCCGTCTGCAGCACGAGCGCGAGCTTCTTCGCCTCACCGATCGACCCGTTCCGGCCGAGCTGGATCTCCGCGCCGTTGTCCCCCGGGATGCCGTCGGGGTTCTTGCAGTAGTCGATGTACGGCGCCGACTCGATCTGGTTGTCGAGCACGATCGCGAAGTGCTGCGAGAACTGCAGGACCTTGTTCGGGTCGCAGCTGCCGGACCCGAGGAGCGAGCCGCGCTGTGCCTCGCGCCTCGTGATTTCGTGAAAGACCTTCTTGCCCTTGCCGGTGAACTGCATCGTCACGATCGGCTGGCCGTTCTGGTCGAAGTCCGCGCGGGTGCCGGAGAGCTTCAGCTCGCCGCCCGTCATCTCCGGAATCGGGTTGTTCGGGTAGTCCTTCACGTCGCGGTGCTTGAGGAGGTAGAAGCCCGTCGTCGAGGAGCCGCCCTGCGGTGCGCCGAGGCAGTTCCCGCCCGTGAGGTCGCAGCTGACAACAGCCGTGTTGTGCGGCACGCGCACGATGTGCCACTTCTTCGGAACGGTCCCGCCGAGCTGCTTCTGCACGACCTTGGTCTTGAGCAGCGCCGCTTTCGTCGGCTGCGGCCCCGCCCTGGGAACCTTCTTGTTGTCGAACAGGTACCACTGCGACGGCGTTCCCTTGTCGGCGAGCGCGATCGTCTGGGGAGCGGAGAGCAGATCGAACAGGCTGCCGATGGCGATCGGCTGGTTCTGAAGGGTGTTGACCGAGGGGCCGATCAGGTCGGCCTCGAAGTCGTAGAACTGCAGCACGGCCGTTTTTCCGATCAGCTTCGCGGCGACCGCGGGATCCTTGACGCCCGCGAGCTGAATCACGATCTGATCCTTGCCCTGCTTCCGGATCTCGGGCTCGGCCACGCCCAGCTTGTCGATGCGGTTCCGCATGATCGTGATCGAACGGTTGATCGCGTCGGGATCGAGCTTGTGCCCCTTCTGCGGAACCGCCTTGAGCACGACCTCGAGACCGCCCTGAAGGTCGAGGCCGAGCGTCAGCTTTCTGTGCGCGGGGGAGCCGGGCACGGCCAGCAAGGCGACGCCGGCGAGCGCCGCGACGATGAAGGCCAGCAGGGTTAGATGGCTGCGCCGGTCTCTCACGCGGAGGGAAGGGTAGCGTCCCCTTCTTCGTCGGGCTCGGCGGCGTCGAGCTCTGTCTTGCCCTTCTCGGTCAAAACGGCTGCGACTGCACGGCGGGCCACGCGCACCACGATGTCGCGTGCGATCTCGACGTGCACCTCGTCGTTCTCGATCGCCTTCACGGTCCCGTAGAGGCCGCCGGCCGTGACGATCTCGTCGCCGACCTGAAGCGCGGCGACCTGTCGCTGCTGCTGACGCATCTGGCGCTGGCGCGGCCGGATGAGGAACACCCAGACGACGGCGAGCATGACGAGGATGAACAGATATGCGGGCACGTCACTCCTTCGGCGCAGCGGCGAGCCGTGCGAGCGCCTCGGCCTTGTAGCTCCGGAACGCCCCCCGCTCGATCGCCCTGCGCGCGTTGGCGGTCAACTCGAGCAGGAATCGTAGATTGTGGAGGCTGAGGAGGCGGAGGCCGAGCAACTCGTTCTGGTTGACGAGGTGCCGGAGATAGGCGCGGCTGAATCGGCTGCAGGCCGGGCACCCGCAAGCTTCATCCAGAGGGCGCGGTTCGCGGGCGTACCGCGCGTTGCGGAGATTCAGCCGTCCTTCCCAGGTCAACGCGCTGCCCGTGCGCGCGGTGCGCGTCGGGAGGACGCAGTCGAACATGTCGACCCCGCGGTCGATCACCTCCAGCACGCCCTCGGGGTCGCCGATCCCCATGAAGTAGCGCGGCTTGCCGTCCGGAAGCAGCTCCGCGGCCCAGGCGGTCGTCTCGAACATCAGCGGACGCTCCTCGCCGATCGCAAGCCCGCCGAGCGCGTGGCCGTCGAAGTCGAGCTCTGTGACCTCGGCGATCGAGCGGCGGCGGAGCTCCGGATCGGACGCGCCCTGCGAGATCCCGAACACGAGCTGCCCGTCTGCGCGCGGGGCGGCGCGCTGCCGCATCGCCCACAGCGTCGTGCGCCGGACGGCCTCCTCGAGCGTTCGGCCCGACACGTCAACCGGCGGACAGATGTCGAGGCACATCGCGATGTCCGATCCCAGCTTGGACTGAATGTCGGCGACGAACTCCGGCGTGAGGCGCGCAGGCGCACCGTCGTAGACCGATCGGAACGTCACGCCGTCGTCGTCCGTCGAGAGGATGGTGTCGCGGAGCGAGAAGACCTGGAAGCCGCCGGAGTCGGTGAGGATCGGCCCGCTCCAGCCGGTGAACGCGTGGATCCCGCCCAGTTCCTCGATCAGCCGCTCGCCCGGGCGAAAGTGCAGGTGGTAGGCGTTGCCGAGGATGACGTCGGCTCCGAGCGCGCGCACCTCGTCCGGATGCAGCGCCTTGACCGTGCCCTTCGTGCCGACAGGCATGAAC
>JBASRJ010000277.1:0-9914 GCA_049273785.1 Gaiellaceae bacterium
CAGACACGAATCCGGCGAGCCCTCCGCGCACGCGATGCAATGGCCGCACGAGCGGCGGACGGTCGCGGTGACGAGCTGGCCGCGCGTGAAGCCGTGGCCAGCTCGCTCGACGACGGCCAGCGCCTCGTGGCCGAGCACAAGCAACGGCTCGTCCTCAGGTGCGATCCCGAACAGGCCTTCCGAGATCTCGCGGTCAGTGCCGCACACGCCCACCTCGAGAGTCCGGACGAGCACTTCGCCCTCGCGTGCCTCCACGGCCGGGACGTCTTCGATGCGTGTTGTGTGCGTGTGACCCGGCTGCGCGACCAGCGCCTGCACCTAGTGCCCCTTCCAGTAATGCCGCCGAGTTTCTGGGTCGCGAGCACCAAGCCAGAGGCCGCACTCAACCGCAGCAAGGCTAGAAAGCCTTGCTAAGGGCGAGGGTGGACTCTGGCGCCGCGTGATCGCGGCCCAGAGGCCGGCATGTATTGCTGGAAGGGGCACTAAGCCGCCGTGAGTCCGCCGTCGATCACGAAGACGCTCCCCGTCACGAAGCTCGCTGCATCGGAGGCGAGGTAGGCGACCGCCTCCGCGATCTCCTCAGGTGTCCCCAGCCGGCCCAGCGGCTGCCGCGCGTTCAGCTCGTCGAGCGACTCGCCGGCGTCCTCGACGAGCCGCCGCACCCAGGGCGAGTCGACGGTTCCCGGGCAGACGGCGTTGACACGGATGCCGTCGTTGACATGGTCGACCGCGAGCGCACGCGTCAACGAGACCACCGCCCCCTTCGACGCGCAATACGCTGCGCGGTTGCGGAGGCCCACGATCGCTGCGACGGACGCGACGTTGACGATCGACCCGCCGCCGCGCGCCATCATGGTGGGGATCGCGTGCTTGCAGCAGAGGAACGTCCCGCGCGCGTTCACGGCGAAGACGTCCTCCCAAACGTCGAGCGGCGTCTCCGGCGCGTTGGTCGTCGAGCCGATGCCTGCGACGTTGACGAGGACGTCGAAGTCATGCGCGACAGCAGCAACGGCCGCCTCGTCGCGGACGTCGAGGTGGACGTCGGTCCCGGTGAGGTCCGCGGCGACGACCTCCGCGCCCTCGGCCTCGAGCAGGCGTGCGACGGCCGCGCCGATGCCCGACCCCGCGCCCGTGATGAGCGCACGCTTGCCGGTGAAGCGCGTCATCCCATCTTCATCCGGGATTGAGCAAGTTCACGCGGGCGGGACGAGAACGGCGCCGTCAGACGCGGAAGACACGAGCGCTCGGTAGCGCGCGAACACACCAACGTCATAGCGCGGGGGAGGTGGCTGCCATCCGGCGAGGCGCTCTGCCAGCTCGTGGTCGTCCAGCTCCACGACGAGCGTGCCCTCGTCCACGTCGATTGCGATCACATCACCGTCTTGCACAACCGCCAGCGGTCCCCCGCGTGCGGCCTCGGGCGCGACGTGCCCGACCATCAGGCCGCGCGTCGCGCCAGAAAAGCGGCCGTCGGTGACGAGCACGACGGACTCGCCGATGCCGGCTCCGATCACGGACGCCGTGACGCTCAGCATCTCGCGCATACCCGGCCCGCCCGCGGGGCCCTCATAGCGCACGACGAGTACGTCGCCCTCCGCGACGAGTCCGGCGCGCACGCCGTCGGTGCACGCCTCCTCGCTCTCGAACACCCGCGCAGGGCCGCGATGCGAGCGGCGCGTCGTCCCGGATACCTTGACGAGGCTACCCTCGGGCGCAAGGTTGCCGCGCAGCGCATGCAATGCGCCGGTCGGTCTGAACGGTTCCTCCAGTGTGTAGACGACTTCGCCGTCCGGCTGCGGCGCGTCCTCTGTCGCGTCCGCGAGCGTCCTCCCGTCGACGGTCGGTGCCTCGCCGTCCACGTGCCCGCCGCGCACGAGCTCGCGGATCACTGTGCGCGAGCCGCCCGCGCGATGGAGATCCTCCGCCATCCAGCGGCCTGAGGGCGCGAGGTTCGCGATCACGGGCGTGCGGCTCGCGACGCCCGTCAACTCCTCGAGCGTCAGCGGCACGCTCGCTTCGTGGGCAATCGCAAGCAGGTGAAGCACGCCGTTCGTCGAGCCGCCGGTTGCGGCGATACCGGCCATAGCGTTCAGGAGCGCGCGCCGGTCGAGGAAACGGCGTGCCGTCACGCCTTGTTCGACGAGGTGGACGGCGAGCGCGCCGGCGCGGGCAGCGGCCTCGCCCTTCAGCTCGTGCTCGTCCGCCGGCACGAGCGCATCCCCGACGCACGCGATTCCCAGGCAGTCGATCGCAAGCGCCATCGTGTTCGCGGTGAAGTGTCCTGCGCACGTGCCCGCGCCTGGGCAAGCGAAGCGCTCGAGCTCGTCGAGGTCCTCGCGCGGCATGAGCCCGCGTTCCTCGGCCGCCACCGCCTCCCACACGTCCTGGATCGTCACTTCGCGTTCGCGCCAGCGACCGGCGCGCATCGGACCGCTGTAGACGAGCACTGCGGGCTTGTCCACGCGCGCGAGCGCCATGAGCGCGGCAGGGACCGTCTTGTCGCAACCGACAACACACACGAGCCCGTCGAAATCGTGCGCGTGAACCATCAGCTCGATCGAGTCGGCGATCACCTCGCGCGAGATCAGCGACGCCCGCATACCGGGGGTTCCCTGCGACTGGTTGTCGGACACCGCGATCGTGTTGAAGCCAAGCGCAAGGCCGCCCGCCGCGGACACGCCCTCGCTTACGCGGTCGGCGAGCTCACGCTGGTTGAGGTTGCAAGGCATTGTTCCCGTCCACGTCGACGCGACGCCGATGATCGGTCCGCCGAGCCGCGCCGGGTCGACGCCCATCGCCCGGAAGTGCGCGCGCGCAGGCGCACGCTCGGCGCTCTCGAGCAGTCCGGTGCGGGCCCGTCGGCGGAGGGCGTCGACCGGCGTTTCAGTCACGCCGTCGACTGTACTGGACGTGGCAGGATCGGTCGATGCGCATCGCGCCGGTGCTGCCGGCTGTCGCTAACGCACGATCCGGGGGTCCGTGAAGACGTCGAGGGCGTCGCGGCTCGTCGTCGAGAACTCGGAGACGATTGCGCCCTCGTCGCCCGCCTCGAACCAGTGCAGCGTGTTCGGCGGGATCGTGTATTGCTCGCCCGGCCCTAGCGCAATGTCGCCGGCGCCCTCGACGTGCAGGTGCACGGCACCGCGGCGGACGCGGAACGTCTCCTCCTTGCCCGGCTGGCCCTCAACCGGCGGGTGCCGGTGCTCAGGGCAACGCTGATGCGGGAACAGCACGAGCTCCTTCGCGCACACGCGATCAGTGTTCACGTAGACGACGATCTGCAGCCCGATCTCGTCAAGCCGCCCGAGACCGAAGTCCGCGATCTCGATGCTCTCGCGCTCATGCGGCGTCAGCACGATGCCGGCCTCGACGAGCATGGCCGCCGCCCGCTCGCGCGCCTCATCCTCGGTCACGGCGTGACAGGACTTCCGCTCGTCGCCGACTGGTGCAGCGCCTCGAGCACCCGTGCCTGCGCGATGCTCTCCTCGCGTCCCAGCAGTAGCTCGGCCTCGCCCCGGATCGCGTCGCTGACGTTCTCCAGCTCGAGCCGGTACGAGTCCTGCCGCTCGACCTCGATGCGGTCCACGTTTCCGTCCTTGCGTAGCTCGATCATGGGGACGTTGCAGTGCCAGGGATCGTCCAGGAAGAGCGAGCCCTCGCTGCCGATCGCCTCGAGCTCGTCGCGTTCGACGAGCGCCGTGCCGCAGTCGAACGTGGCAAGCGCGTCCCCGGGAAAGCGGAGGGTGCCGGTGAAGACCCAATCCGTGCCCGTCTCGCCGATGCGCGCCTCCGCGTACACCCGCTGCGGCTCGCCGCCGAGCAGCCGCGAGCCGCTGACGCAGTAGCAGCCGACGTCCATCAACGCGCCGCCTTCGACGTCGGTGCGCAGGCGGATGTTCTCGGCGTCGTACAGCCCGTAGCTGAACGCCGCGCGGATCAGCCGCAGCTCGCCAATCGCGCCGTCGTCGACGAGCTGCTTCAGCCGTCGAGTCTGGGGATTGTGCCGGTACATGAACGCTTCGCTGAGGATGCGGCCGTTTCTGTCCGCGATCTCGAAGGCGCGCTCGACATCGGCCGCGTGCCGCGACATCGGCTTCTCGCAGAGGACGTGCTTGCCCGCCTCGAGTGCGTTGATCGACCACTCGACGTGCATGGTGTTCGGCAGCGGGTTGTAGACCGCCTCGATCTCCGGATCGGCGAGCAGTTCGTCGTACGAGCCGTAGGCGCGCTCGATCTCCCAGCTGCGCGCGTACTCCTCGGCACGCTTCTTGTCCCGGCTCGCGACGGCGAGGAGTTTCACCTTGGGCGACTCGTGCGCGCCGGGGATCACTTTCTGGCTGATGTTCGCGGTCGAGAGGATTCCCCAATTGACTGCGTTCCCCATGACCTGCGTACTATCGCGCAATGACAGAGATCGGCGTTGGCATGCTCGGCTACGCGTTCATGGGGAAGGTGCACTCGAACGCGTTCCGCAAGCTCGAGTACATGACGTGGCCGCCCGCGCTCGTGCCACGGCTTGTCGCGATCGCCGGGCGGAACGAGGATGCGGTCGCCGCGGCAGCGCGCCGATACGGCTACGAGCGGTGGACGACCGATTGGCACGACATCGTCACGGACGAGCGGATCGGGCTTTTCGACAACGGCGGCCCGAACTCGCTCCATGCCGAGCCGACGATCGCTGCCGCCGAAGCGGGCAAGCACGTCCTCTGCGAGAAGCCGCTCGGGCGTACGGCCGACGAGAGCCACGAAGTGTGGCGCCGCGTCGCCGCGACCGGCGTCAAGCATCTGTGTGGGTTCAACTACCGCTTCGTCCCCGCGGTGCGGCTCGCGCGCGAGCTGATCGACGAGGGCGCACTCGGAGAGCTCCGCCACTTCCGCGGCCGCTACCTGCAGGACTGGGGCGACGACCCGACGCTCGCCACGTGGCGCTTCGATCCCGATCAGGCGGGATCCGGCGCGCTCGGCGATCTCGGTACGCACGTGATCGACCTCGCGCGCTACCTCGTCGGCGAGTTCAGTTCGGTCGCCGGCATCGTGAAGACATTCGTGAGCGGTCGTAAGGTAGACGACGCGATCGAGGCGGCTGTCGAGTTCGAGAGCGGCGCGGTCGGGACGATCGAGTCGACGCGCCTCGCGCTAGGACGGCGCAACGCGTTTCAGTGGGAGATCAACGGCTCCCACGGCTCGCTCTACTTCGACATGGAGCGCATGAACGAGTTGCAGGTCTTTCTCGACGGCGAGGAGCGCACGCGCGGCTTCAGGACAGTGCTCGTGACGGAGGCGAACCATCCGTTCATGGACTTCTGGTGGCCGCCTGGGCACATCATTGGCTGGGGAGATACCTTCATGCACGAGGTGGATCACCTCCTGCGTGCGATCGCCCAGGCCAGCGACGTCGCACCGCACGGCGCGACGTTCGAGGACGGCTATCGCGCATCAGAGATCGGCGAGGCGATCGTGCAGTCGAGCGCTAGCGGTCGCCGGCAGCAGCTGACGTTTCGCGGCCTGACCTAGGGCGAATGACGCCCTCCACCCCTCGTACGGCCGGGTAGAGCGCGCGAAAGCGAGCGTATCCCTCCTCGTATCCGGGCACCCAGTCGACGTTCGGGCCTACCGTCTCTTGGACGCGCACGCAAGCCGCGACGGCCTGCTCGACGTTGGCGAAGACGCCCTCGGCAACGCCGGCGAGGAGCGCGGCACCGTACGCCGAGCCTTCCTCGACTGCAGTTCGCTCGAGCGGCAGCGCGAGAACCGATGCCACGATCTCGAGCCAGACTCTGCTCCGCGCCCCACCGCCCGAGACACGCCCCGTCGTCGGCCTGATGCCCAGTTCCTTCAAGAGCTCGAGCGAGTCACGCAAGCCGTAGGCGACACCCTCGAGCACGGAGCGCACGAGCGCGCCACGGTCGTGGCGAAGTGAGAGCCCGGCGAAGACGCCCCGAGCGTCCGGATCCGCGTGCGGCGTACGCTCGCCCTGGAGATAGGGGAGGAACGTGAGCCCCTCGGCACCCGGTGCCCACCGGTTCGCGTCTGTCGTCAGCTCGTCGAACGTCGACGTTGGTGCGAGAGCGTCGCGGAACCAGCGCAGGGAGCCGGCGGCGTTCAGCATCACGCCCATCGCCTCCCAGGTGTCCGGGACGGCGTGGCAGAAGGCATGGACTCGCGCCTGCGCGTCATGGGCGTACCTTGGGAGCGCGGCCAGTACGACGCCCGAGGTGCCGAGGACGACCGACACGGTTCCAGGTCCGATCACGCCGACGCCGAGCGCCGCCGACTGCTGATCGCCCGCCCCTGCGATCTCGGTCGACTCGTGCACCTGCGGGAGCCACTCCCTCGGAATGTCGAGCGCGGCGAGTACCTCGTCGCTCCAGCTCCTGCGGGCGACGTCGAAGAGCAGCGTGCCCGACGCGTCAGCTGCGTCGATCGCCCACTCCCCGGTCAGGCGGAAGCGGACGTAGTCCTTTGGGAGCACGATCCGGCGGATGCGCGTATAGACGTCCGGCTCGTGGCGGCGGAGCCAGAGCAGCTTGGGGGCGGTGAAGCCCGGGAGCGCCCTGTTGCCGGTGAGGGAGATCAGGCGCGCGAGTCCGATGCGCTCCTCGATCTCGTCGCACTCAGCTCGCGTGCGTTGATCGTTCCAGAGGATGGCGGGGCGGAGGACGCGGTCACGCTCGTCGAGACAGACGAGACCGTGCATCTGGCCGGAGAGACCGACGCGGAGCGCGTCTACGCCAAGGCGGGCGAGCGCTTTCTCGCTCGCGCGCAGCCAGTCCTCGGGATCCTGCTCGGACCAGCCGGGGTGCGGCGTCTCGGGCGAGTAGCCCTCCACTGCGGAGGAGACGACTTCCCCCTCCGGCGTGATGGCGATCGCCTTGACACCCGTCGTGCCGATGTCCAGGCCGACGAGCGTGGTCACTCGCCGCCGAGGGCCGCGTAGACGAGCTCGTACGCTCGCACCGCGTCTTTGCGCATCTGCGCCTCGCGCAGCGCTGCATCGTCGATCCTGGCGGCGACCGAGTCGATGAAGCGCCACTGCAGCACGCTTCGCTTGACGGCCGCGACCGCGTCTTCCGTGTACGGGTAGAGGTCGAAGCCGAGCCTCTCACCGTTGACTCCGTACCCCGCGCGACGCAGCTCCACCGCGAGCTCGAGCGTCTCCATGAACGCCGTCGCGCCGACCATGTTGTCGTCGTCGAAGGTGCCCCAGCCCGAGTTCGCGTGCAGGTGCCCGAGCACGCCCTCCGCCGCCAGCATCGCCGCGTATTCGGCCAGGTTCTCGCCGTTCATGATCAGGTGCTGCCAGTCCATGTTGACCTTGACGTTGTCGAGACCCTGGCCGCGGAGCTTGTGGATCACGTGCAACGTCATCCCGATGTTCCGCATCAGGATCTTCATCGCCGGCTCGGAGTTCTTGTGCTCGAGGAAGAGCAGGATCCCATGGTCTCTGCACCGCTGCGCGGCCTGCCCGATCCCGTCCACGAGCCACGCCCACGACTCGGCGTACGGCGTCTGGAACGGGTAGTTGTAGCCCTCGATGCCCGGCCAGATGATGAAGTGGGCGCCGAGCTCGCCGGAGAAGTCGACCGCGTCGAGCGTCCGCTTCACAGCTTCGTCGCGTGTGGCCGGGTCCGGCGAGACGAGGCCCCCTTTTCCGAATCGCGGGTCGAGATGGAGCCCCGTCGCCAGGCAGTAGACGTCATGCCCGTCGAGCGCCCCCCTCACCTCGTCGAGGTTCTCCGCGTTCAGCTCCTGCGGGTAGTGGAACTCGTAGCCGTCGATCAGGTCGCCGAGACCTTCGACGGCTCGCCGCACGCGTTCGCCAGTCGTCTCGCCCGCCCTCTGCGGCTGGTAACCCCCAGGCACGAAGCGGGTGACCATGGGCCCGAGCGCCCAGATTCCGAGCGAGGTCTTCATGTCGCGCCCTCCTGTGTCCAGTGAGCCCTCATTGTGGTCGTCAAGATCGCCTGACCTTTGCAGGGATTCGTAATAGAGTCCACCACCGAGTCCACGAAAACACGAGCAAGGAGGGCGCAAGTGAAACGAGTGTTTCGTCGGTCGGCAGCGGCCGGTGTCGCCGTACTCCTGGCCAGTCTCGCCGTCGGCATATTGGCGACCGGTGCGACAGCCAGGAGCTCCGCGAAGATCCAGGTCTGCGTGCTGCTTCCCGACACGAAGTCGTCCGTCCGCTGGGTGCAGTTCGACGCGCCGGACTTCGCGAAGGCGCTGAAGGCCGCCGGCGTGACCTACTCGATCACGAACGCGCTCAACGAGCCGCAGAAGATGATCGCGCAGGCCGATGCGTGCCTGGCCGCCGGGGCGAAGGTGGCTGTCGTCACCGACATCGCCGCCGGCACGTCGATCGCGATCCAGAAGAAGTTCGCGAAGGCAGGAGGATCCTCGATCGACTACGACCGGCAGGTGGTCGGCGGCATCGCCAAGGTCTACGTCACCTTCGACGGCAAGGCTGTCGGCGCCGCTCAGGCCAACGGGATCGTGAAAGGACTCAAAGGAAAGACGAAGCCTGTCGTCGCGGAGCTCTGGGGCGGGCCTACCGACCAGAACGCCTTCTGGTTCAAGAGCGGGAACGACGCCGTGCTGAATCCGCTCTTCAAGAAGGGGACGGTCGCGAAGGGCCCGCAGCAGTTCGTGCCCGACTGGCTGGCCACGAACGCTGGGCCAATCTTCACGCAGATGCTGCTCAAGACGGGCAACAAGATCGACGGCGCCATTGCGGCGAACGACAACATCGCCGGCGCCGTGATTGCCACCCTGAAGGCCAAGCACCTCAAACCGATCGCGCTGTCTGGACAGGATGCAACGAGCCAGGGCGTGCAGAACATCATCTCGGGCTGGCAGACGATGACCGTCTACAAGTACGTGCCCGCTGAGGCCAAAGCGGCCGCCGCGGCGGCCGTCGCGCTGCTCAAGCACAAGAAGGTGCCCGGGGTCAACGGGTTCCGCAAGAACGGCAGCAAGAAAGAGCCGACTGTCGCCCTGCCGGTGGTCTCGATCACCAAGGCGAACTACACGAGGCTCTTCAAGGACGGCTTCCTGAAGAAGAGCGACGTTTGCGTGGGCGACTACAAGAAGTACTGCAAGTAATCGATCAGTGAGGCGAGGTGGAGGCGCCGCCCTGCGGGCGCCTCCACCGGCTTTGTGGTAGGAAACGCGCCACTGTGAGCGAGACGCCGCTCCTCCAGCTCCGCGGGATCTCCAAGTCGTACGGCTCCGTGCAGGCGCTCTCGGACGTCGACTTCGAGGTCCAGAACGGAGAGGTGATGGCGCTTGTCGGCGACAACGGTGCGGGTAAGACGACGCTGATCAAGTGCATCGCGGGTATCCACGCGTACGACGAGGGCGAGATCCTCTTCGACGGCAAGCCGGTCAGCGTCAACGGTCCGAAGGACTCTGCCAAGCTCGGCATCGAGGTCGTCTACCAGGACCTCGCGCTCTGCGACAACCTGGACGTCGTCCAGAACATGTACCTCGGCCGCGAGACCCACGATTGGCTGTTCCGCTTGGACGAGTCCGCGATGGAGCAGCGCACAGCGGAGACGTTGCGATCTCTCGCGGTGACGACGATCCGCTCGATCCGTCAGGCCGTCGCCTCGCTCTCGGGAGGCCAGCGGCAGTCGGTTGCCGTCGCCAAGGCAGTGCAGTGGAACTCCCGACTCGTCATCCTCGACGAGCCCACTGCGGCCCTCGGCGTCGCCCAGACGAGGCAAGTGCTCGACCTGGTCAAGCGTCTGGCTGATCAAGGCCTCGCGGTCGTGCTGATCTCGCACAACCTGGAGGACATCTTCGAGGTCGCGACGCGAATCACCGTCCTTCGCCTTGGCCGCGACGTCGGCGTCTACGAGCGGGCGAGGACCACGCAACAGGAGGTCGTGCAGGCGATCACAGCCGGCATCCCG
>JBASRJ010000299.1:0-11681 GCA_049273785.1 Gaiellaceae bacterium
GCATCCGGGCGCGCGCGTCACAGGCGTTGACACGTCCGAGGCCGCGCTCGCGCTCGCACGCGAGAACGCCGATCGCCTCGGGCTGGGCGTCGAGCTACGCAACGGCGGCGTCGAGGCGACGGCGGAGGGCTGGGACCTCGTCGTTGCGAACCCGCCCTACGTCCCGGAGGGCGCACTGACAGGTCTTCAGGCCGAGCTGAGCTGGGAGCCGCGCGACGCGCTCGTCGACACGGGCCTGCACGAGCAGCTGGTGTGTGTCGCCCGGACCCGCCGGCTCGTCGTCGAGGTCGGCGACGAGCAGGCGGAGCACGTTGCCGCCACGTTTGCGAACGAGGGGTACGACGACATTAGGATCACCGCAGACCTGACGGGGAGGCAGCGAGTGGTCGAAGGTCGGAGAGTTTGAGCACCGTCGACGAAGCCGTCGCGGCGATCCGCAAGGGCGAGCCGGTCGTTCTCCCGTTCGACACGGTGTACGGGGTCGCGGCCGATCCGTACCGCGACGAGCCGACGCGCCGCATCTACCGCTTGAAGGGCCGAGACGAGAACAAGCCTTCGGCGCTCGTCGCCTGTGACGTCGACTACCTGCTCGAGTGCGTGCCCGAGCTGCGCGGGCGTTCCGCAACGATCGCACGCGCGCTGCTGCCCGGTGCGTACACGCTCGTCTTTCCGAACCCCGCCCGGCGTTTCCCGTGGCTGACGGGCGCGACGCCGGAGGCGATCGGCGTACGCGTCCCCGACGTCTTTGAGCCCTGCGCCGAGGTGCTCGCGCGCGTCGGCGCCCTGGTCGCCACGAGCGCGAACCACCCCGGCGAGCAGGATCCAGCGTCGCTCGACGACGTGCCGGAGGACATTCGCGCCGGCGCCGCGGCCGTCGTCGACGGGGGCAGGCTCGTGGGCAGTCCGTCGACCGTGATCGACTTCACCGGCCGTGAGCCGCGCGTGCTCCGCCTCGGTGCAGCGAGCGGCTCGGAGGCGCTGCAGCGGGTCGCTTCGCTGCTCGAAGCCGCTCGCGCGTAACGGCGGCGTCGACCTCCGCGTCGGCCAGTACGATCCCCGAAACGGGGAAGGAGACGCCGCATGGCCGTCGCGCACGAGACGTTCCAGCACCTCACCACCGCCGGGCTGGCCGACATCGACCCGGACATCGCCGAGCTGCTCGGGCGCGAGACGGAACGACAGCGCAATCAGATCGAGCTGATCGCGTCCGAGAACTTCACGTGGCCCGCGATCCTGGAGGCGGTCGGCTCCACGCCGACGAACAAGTATGCGGAGGGGTATCCCGGCAAGCGGTACTACGGCGGCTGCGAGGTCGTGGACGAGATCGAGCAGCTCGCGATCGACCGTGCGAAGGAGCTCTTCGGCGCCGAGCACGCGAATGTGCAGCCACATGCGGGCGCGCAGACGAACATGGCTGTGTACATGGCGGCGCTGCAGCCGGGCGACACGATCCTGTCGCTGGAGCTCTCCCACGGTGGCCATCTGACGCACGGGCTGAAGGTCAACTTCAGCGGGCGCCTCTACGTCATCGCCCACTACGGCGTCTCGCGGGAGACGAACGTCGTCGACTACGACGAAGTCCTGCACAAGGCGCGCGAGTCCAAGCCGCGGCTGATCGTCTGCGGCGGCTCGGCGTACCCGCGAACGGTGGACACCGCGAAGTTCCGGGAGATCGCCGACGACGTCGGCGCCCTCCTGCTCTGCGACATGGCGCACTTCGCGGGCCTCGTGGCCGCCGGGTTGCAACCGAACCCCGTCGAGCACTGCGACTTCGTCACGTCGACGACGCACAAGACGCTCGCAGGCCCGCGCTCCGGCTTCGTCCTCTGCAGAGAGGAGCATGCGCAGGCCGTCGACCGCGCCGTCTTCCCGGGCATGCAGGGCGGCCCGCTCGTGCACACGATCGCGGCGAAGGCGGCGTGCTTCAAGATCGCCGCGACCGAGGCGTTCCGCGACTACCAGAAGCAGGTTCGCGCCAATGCCGACACGCTCGCCGAGACGTTGATCGACGGCGGGCTCGAGGTCCTCACCGGCGGCACCGACACGCACCTCCTGCAGCTCGACCTGCGGAAGACCGAGTGGACGGGCAAGGACGCGGAGGAGCGGTTGGACGAGGTGAAGCTGACGGTCAACCGCAACACGGTCCCGTTCGACGAGCGCAAGCCGACGGTTGCGAGCGGCGTGCGAATCGGCACGCCGGCCGCGACAATGCGCGGCTTCGACGAGGAGGACTTCGGCGAGGTCGGGCGGATCATCGTCGAAGCGCTCGGCGACTCGCCCGACCTGACCGCGCTCCGCTCCCGTGCGGAGGCGCTCTGCGCGAAGCGCCCGCTCTATCCGGGGTTCCGCGGCTTCACGACATACACCTCCTAGTGCCCCTCCCAGCGATGCATGTCGGCTTCTGGCCCGCTATCACGCGGCGCCAGAGTCCACCCTCGTCCTTACCCAGGCTTCTAGCCTGGGCTGCGGACGAGTGCGGCCCCTGGCTTGGTGCTAGCGACCCAGACTCTCGACGGCATCACTGGAAGGGGCACTAATGCCCGTCACCGAAGTCCGGCACCCGCTCGTCCAGCACAAGCTCTCGTACCTGCGGGACAAGAACACTCCCACTGTCCACTTCCGGAAGCTCGTCAACGAGGTCACGCTCCTCCTCACCTACGAGGCGACGAAGGATCTGCCGACCGAGGACGTCGAGGTCGAGACGCCGCTCGAGCTCGGTGACTTTCCGCGCATCAGCGGCAAGAAGGTCGCCGTCTGCCCGATTCTCCGCGCGGGCGTCGGCATGCTCGACGGCGTGCTGTCGCTGATCTCGTCCGCCCGCGTCGGCTTCATTGGGATGTACCGCGACGAGGAGACGCTGCAGCCGGTCGAGTATTACGCGAAGTTGCCTGCCGACGTCGCAGAGCGCGACGTGATCCTGCTCGACCCGATGCTCGCGACCGGGAACTCGACCGCGGCTGCGATTCGCACCGTCAAGGACGCGGGGGCGACCTCGGTCAGGCTGATCGCGATCATCGCCGCGCCCGAGGGAATCGAGAAGATCACGCGCGATCATCCGGAGGTCGAGATCGTCGTCGCCGCAATCGACCTCGGGCTCAACGAGCACGGCTTCATCGTCCCGGGCCTCGGCGACGCGGGCGACCGCCTGTACGGGACGAAGTGAGCCGCATCGTCAACGCTCTCAAGGACCGCCGGCTCGGACGCCGCTGGCAGCGATGGTCGGAGATCGACCCGCTGGACGACTATGCGCGACGCGCCGGGATCGCCGTCGCGCTTGGCTTCGCGCTGTTCCTCCTCCTTCTTGCCCTTCTCATCGTCGGGCTCGTCGTGGCCCGCTGATGTTCAACACGCTCGCCGACCACCTGGAGATCGTGTGGGGCGCGCTCGTCGCGCTCGTCGTCGTCGTGCTGCTCACGCCCGCCGTCGGGGGGATGGCGCGACGGCTGGGAGCGGTCGACCAGCCGGAGGCCCGCCGGCTGAACCGGCACCCGATCCCACGGCTCGGCGGGCTCGCGCTCTTCCTCGGGATCTTCGTGCCGGCGCTCGCCTTCCTCGACCTCTCGCACCAGGCGCGCGGCCTGCTCCTCGGCGCCGCCGTCGCGACGACCGTCGGCGCCGTCGACGACTTTCGCGGACTCGCATGGTGGGAGAAGCTCGCCGGCCAGGTCACGGCTGCGTCGATTCCCGTCGGCTTCGGGATCTGGGTCCACCGCTTCACGTTCCCGATCGTCGGGATTCACGTGCTGCCGAAGTGGATCGGGATGCCGGTCAGCGTTCTCTGGATCGTCGCGATCATGAACATGGTCAACTTCCTCGACGGGCTCGACGGCCTCGCCGCCGGGGTCTCGGCGATCTCCGCCTTCACATTCGCCCTGATCGCGCTGTCATTGCCGCGACCCGAGGTGCAGTCGGCGCTCCTGTCGGCGATCGTGCTCGGCGCGGCGCTCGGCTTCCTGCGCCACAACTTCTATCCGGCGCGGATCTTCATGGGCGACTCGGGGGCGCTCCTGCTCGGCTTCGTTCTCGCCGTGATCCCATTGCAGGGCCTGCTCAAGACGGCGTCGATCGTCACGCTCTTCTTCCCGCTGCTCGTGCTCGCAGTCCCGATCGTGGACACGACGTTCGTCGTCGCGCGCCGGCTCAAGCACGGCGAGAAGGTGTTCGTCGCCGATCAGGCGCACCTGCACTACCGCTTCCTGCGCCGCGGGTTCTCCCAGGTGCGCGCGACGGTCTACATCTGGGCCTGGTGCGGCGTGCTCGCGGCGACCGCGCTCGGCACCCGCTTCATCCGGCCGCACGCCCACGGCGAGTGGCACCTGTGGCGAACAGTCGCCTCGGCCGCGCTCGGCCTCGTTGCGCTGGCCGCATCGGTCTACATGATCTACCTGCTGGAGATCGTCAAGCTCGCGAGCCTGCGCGTCCGCCGGCGGCAAGAGAAGAAGCCCTCGCGCGCAGCCTAACGAGTGACCCGGAGCGCGCGCTCGGTGACGCTGGACACGTAGATCTCCTCCGACATCTCGACGAGATTGCGCGTGTCGGTCCACATCGGGTGAGCGACGCCGTTCGCGGCGACGAGCGCGGTCGACCCGTAGCCCCGCAGATGGGCGGCGGTCTGCGTCTCGTCCGAGGCGCGATCTGCAACGCGAACGGGAACCGCCCACGTCGTGCCGCCATTCGTCGACGCCGTGCAGGTCGGCCACGCTTCGTGCCGGTACGGGTCGCCGAACGTGTCCATGTAACACGCCCAGAGCGTTCCGTCGGACGCATCGACTGCGAGCGACGGGTCGAACTGGTCGGAGACGGCGCGGTCGGGAGGTCCGAGCCGCCGCGGCGGCGTGAGGACTCGCAGCGCCGGTGAGAGGCGCGCGAACCGGAGGCCGTCGGACTGATTCGCCTCGACGTCCGACCAGGCGACGTACAGGTCGTTCCCGTCGACGATCGCGCGCACCGACGGCGGGATGCAATACCGCGACTGCGGCGGCAGAAACGCGCCCTCGCACCCCTCCTCGTACGGTGCCACGAAGTCGGCGAGAGTTCGAGCGCGCCCGAACGTCTTGCCGCCGTCGTGCGACCGGAGCGCGACGAGCCGGTTGTTGTCCCCGTCCGCCGCCGCGACGTAGAGATCGCCGTTTCGCGCGGCGGCGAGCGAAAGCGCGAACGGCTGCGCTACAGGCAACCGCCTGGGCGTCGACCACGTCCTGCCGCCGTCGGCGCTCGCGACGAGATACCCGATCAGCGTGTCCGAGAACTGGTTCGGTCGACGCGACCACGCCAGCCACGCATGCCTGCCACTCGTGGCGAATGCGTAGTGGTCGTCCTTCGCGTACCCCTTGACCGGCAGTAGCGCGCGAACGTGCCACGGCCCGTCGATCCCGTCCCGGACTGCGACGTGGAGCTTCGGCTCCGGCAGGTCGCAGAACTGCGTCGCGCCGAACGCGAACAGCTGGCGCCCCCCGGCCGCGATCGCAACCGCCGGCCGGTCGATCCTGCAATTGCCTCGGAGCAGCGGCGGCCCCGCGGTGGTCGTCCAGCTCTCGCCGCCGTCGGCGGAGGTGTAGATCCGGGTGTCGGTGAGGCCGTCGGACGACCCGCCGAGCAACACGCGCGGGTTCGCCGGGTCGATGGCAAGCACGGGCGCGTACTGGACGCGCGGGTTGTTCGAGACGTTCTGTTCCTGTCCGGCCAGCCGCCGCTCGACGTGGACTGGCTTCGGGCGGGTCTTGAAGTAGATGATCGTGATTGCGGTCGCGATCCCGACCGCGATCAGAAGGGCTTCGATGAGGAGGGTTCGGACAGCTGGACGGCGGAACAAAGTCACCTGTATTCGACGTAACAACGCGGCTTTTTGCTGTTACAAGCGTTATGCTGGCGGTGCCGATGGAGCCACCCGCCCGCCCCTCCTTTCAGCCGGCCGCTGCGGGAGGCGTCTTGATTGGGACGATCCTGGCGTGCGCGGCTCTCGGCGCCCTGATCGGCTGGGGTATCGGCGGAGCGGCGCTCGGGGCCGTGATCGGCGGGGCACTGGGCATCCCCTTGGGCGTCATGAGTGTCTACCGTCGCTATCGGGGATTCTTCACGTGAGCCCGGGGATCCTCAGCACTCCGCGTCCGGTCCCCGGCAGGTTGACGCCCATCGCCGGCAGCGCGGCCGTCCTCGTGCTCGCGCTCCCGATCTTCGTCGTGGCCGGCTGGCGCATCGGCGGGTGGGTGCTCGCGACGGTGCTCTGGCTCGCGGGGCAAGGCCTCGGCCTGCTGTTCGTGCGTCTGCGAATCGGCCTCGGTAACCTCGCGGCCTCTGGCGTACTGGCTTTCGGGATGATGTTTCGCGCGATCGCAGTGATGGTCGTGCTCGTCGTCGTTGCGGTGTCCGACGCCAAGCTCGCGCTCGCGGCTGCGCTGCTCTACGCGCTGGCCTACACGTTCGAGCTCGGCCTGTCGGTGGTCACGTATTTCGCCGGAGAGCCGCAGCGATGAGGCGGCTCACGATCGCGGCGGTCGCGCTGCTCGCGCTGGCGCTTCCGTCGCCGGCGCTCGCCACGGACTTCCACCCCGAAGACGAGTTCCAGCTCCATCCGTGGGTGCCGATTCACCTCGGCCCGCTCGATCTCTCGATCAACAAGGCGGTTGCGTACCTGATGCTCGGAACCGTGCTGTCGATCCTGCTCGGGATCGTCTTCATGCGTGTTCGGCTCGGCGTCAAGCCGACCGTGCGCCAGACGATCGGCGAGCAGATCTACGAGGTCGCACAGGTCCAGATTGCGGAGCAGGGCCTGCCGAGCAAGGCGATCGGGCGATGGTTCCCGTATGTCGCCACGTTGTTCATCTTCATCTGGGTCATCAACATGGTCGGATTCATTCCGCTCCCACTGTCGGACGAGAAGTTCCACGTCGCCGGCCTCGCGGTTCCGACGTTCGGCATCTATGCCGCGACGGCGTCTCTCTCCGTCACGCTCGCTCTCTCGTTGATGACATGGGTGTTCACGCACATCGAAGGCGTGCGCTACAACGGCCTGTTCGGTTACCTGAAGAGCCTGATCCCGGCGGTGCCGAAGGCGATCGTCGTCTTCATCGCGATCATCGAGTTCATCTCGGTGTTCATGCGTCTGATCTCGCTCTCAGTCCGACTCTTCGCCAACATGCTCGCCGGCCACATGCTGATCCTCGTCATGATCGGCCTGATTTTCGTGATCCACACGCCACCCTGGCGGTTCCTGGGCTTGCCCGCAGCAGTGTTGTTCTACATCTTCGAAGTCGTCATCGTCGTTTCGATTCAGGCGTTCATCTTCGCCGCACTGTCGGCCATCTACATCGGCTCGGCGATCGAGCCGGAGCACTAAGGAGGCTCACATGTCGACTTTCGTGTCTCTCGTCGCAGCCGCGAAACCGCAGGTCGCGCAGGGCCAGGCGATCGCGTTCGGTCTCGGCGTCGGCCTCGGCGCCGTCGGCGCCGGCATCGGCATCGGCAACATCTTCGGCTCGATGATCCAGTCGGTGGCGCGCCAGCCGGAGCTTCGTGGGGAGCTGCAGGGGCTGATGTGGCTCGGGTTCGCGCTCACTGAAGCGGTCGTGTTCTACGGGCTCCTCGGCGGCTTGCTCGCGTTCGTGCTGGTGAAGTAGGTGCTCGCTTCGAACGCACTGCTGAAGATCACTCCCGGACTGATGATCTGGACGCTCGTCTGCTTCTTCATCACGTTCTGGGTGCTGAAGCGATACGCGTTCGGCCCGATTCAGAAGGCGCTCGACGAACGCCGCGAGCGGATCCGGCGTTCGATCGAAGAGGCGGAGCAGGCACGGAACGAAGCCCGGCGCCTGCTCGAGGAGCACCGGGCGCTGATCGGCAAGGCGCGCGGCCAGGCGGAGGAGATCCTCGCGGAGGCGCGCAAGGTCGCCGACGCGCAGCGCGAGCGCGTCAAGGAGGAGACAGAGGCCGACCGCCGGCGCCGCCTGGAGGAGACGCGCCGCCAGATCGAGGCCGAGACGCACCGCGCCCTGGAGCAGATCCGTGCGGAGGTCGCCGAGCTGACGCTGATCGCCGCTTCGAAGGTGACCGGCAAGGCGCTCGACGACGCGGACCACCGCCGGCTGATCGACGAGGCGATCCGCGAGCTCGACTTCTCCGTGCTCGAGGAAGAGGTGGCGCGATAAGCGCCGTCCATCGCACGTATGCGCGTGCGCTCTTCGACGCTGCGAAGGAGAACGGACGGCTCGAGGAGGTGCACGGCGAGCTCGCGGACTTCACCGCGGCGGTCGTCGCCGTGCCCGAGCTGCGGGCGGTCCTGCGCAACCCTCAGGTCGACCCCAGGACGACGTCGCGGATCCTGGAGGACCTGCTCGGTGACGCCGACGTGCTCGTGCGGAACTTCCTGCGGCTGGCCGCCGAGAAGGGGCGCATCGGTGCGATCGAGGAGATCACCCGGGAGTTCGAGCGCCTCGTCGCAGCCGAGGAACGGCGTCTCAACGTCGAGCTGACAACCGCCTACGAGCTCTCCGACGAGGAGGCTGCCCAGATCGTCGGGCAGATCGAGCAGGCCTCCGGCCGGACGGTCGAGGCGACGAGAAACGTCGACCCGAGCCTGATCGGCGGCCTCGTCCTGGAAGCCGGCTCGCTGCGGGTCGACGCGAGCGTGCGCGGCCGGCTCGAACGTTTGCGCCGGGAACTCGTCTCATCGAGGTGATGAAGCGTGCGCTCCTCCTCTTCCTCTGCCTCGCCGTCCTCGCTGCAGGGTGCGGCTCCAAGAAGAGCTCGACACCCAAGCCGATCGGGCCGGTGCTGCCCGCATCGCAGACCGCCGACGAGTGGGCGCAGCGCGTCGTCAACATCTTCCTGCGTCCGCTCAACAAGGATCTGAACGTCGTGACGAACTTCAACAACCCACAGATCCAGCTCTTCATCGCCAGCCAGAACCCGACGACGCTGCAGATCATCAAGAACCGGATGAACGACCTGAAGCGCTGCAGCGCCAAGCTGATCCAGATCGGGCCGCCGCCCAAGGGCCACCCGCAGCTGGACACGATCGACAACGACTTCCACAAGGCGTGCGTCGAGTACGAAAAGGTCGCCGACGTGCTGCAGCGTGCGACGCCCTTCCTCGCCTCCGGCCGCTCGGACGTGATGGCCGAGGGCACCAAGATGGTGCGCAGCGTCAAGGATGCGTCTGGTCGCGCGGCCGACAACTTCGCCAACGGAGTCAGGATCGCGCAGACGCTGCCCGAGTTCCGTCGCGCCGGTCTCAAACCGTCCGTCTAGATAGGAGCCCACGTGAAGCTACGGCCCGAAGAGATCACCTCGATCCTGAAAGATCGGATCGAGCGGTACGACGTCGAGACCGACCTCGCCGAGGTGGGCACCGTCCTGCAGATCGGCGACGGGATCGCTCGCGTCTACGGGCTCGAGAACTGCGTCGCGATGGAGATGCTCGAGCTCGAACACGGCGTCGTCGGGCTCGCGTTCAACCTGGAGGAGGACGACGTGGGGGCCGCGCTCTTCGGGGAGTGGCAGCACGTGAAGGAGGGCGAGCCGGTTCGCCGCAGCGGCAAGGTCGCCAGTGTGCCCGTCGGCGAGGGGCTGCTCGGCCGCGTCGTCGACCCGCTCGGCAATCCGCTCGACGGCCAGGGGCCGATCGAGTCCAGCGAGACGCGACAGCTGGAGTTCAAGGCGCCGGGGGTCGTCGCGCGCCAGCCGGTGAAAGAGCCCCTCCAGACGGGGATCAAGGCGATCGACTCGATGACCAACGTCGGCCGCGGTCAGCGCGAGCTGATCATCGGCGACCGGCAAACCGGGAAGACGGCGATCCTCGTCGACACGATCCTGAACCAGAAGGACACGGACGTCGTCTGCATCTACGTCGCGATCGGACAGAAGGCGTCGACCGTCGCTCAGGTGTACGAACGCCTCCGCGATGCCGGCGCGATGGAGTACACGATCATCGTCTCCGCGGCGGCGCAGGAAGCGGCGCCGATCAAGTGGATGGCTCCGTTCGCGGGCTGCGCGATGGGTGAGTACTTCCTCTACAGCGGCAAGCACGCCCTGGTGATGTACGACGACCTGTCGAAGCACGCCGACGCGTATCGCCAGCTCGCCCTGCTGCTCCGCCGGCCGCCGGGGCGAGAGGCCTTTCCGGGCGACGTCTTCTATCTCCACTCACGGCTGCTCGAGCGCGCCTGCAAGCTCAACGACAAGCTGGGCGGCGGCTCGCTGACAGCACTGCCCGTGATCGAGACGCAGGCCGGGGACGTCTCGGCGTACATCCCGACGAACGTGATCTCGATCACGGACGGGCAGATCTACCTCGAGACCGACCTCTTCTTCTCCGGCGTTCGGCCGGCCGTGAACGTCGGCATCTCGGTCTCGCGCGTCGGCGCGGCGGCGCAGACGAAGGCGATGAAGAAGGTCGCGGGTCGCCTCCGCCTCGACCTCTCGCAGTACCGGGAGCTGGAGGCGTTCTCGCAGTTCGGCTCCGAGCTCGACCAGGCGACCCAGCAGGCGCTCGCGCGCGGCGAGCGGATGGTTGCGACCCTGAACCAGCCGCAGTACCAGCCGTGGCCGACCGAGGAGCAGGTCGTCGCGCTGTACGCGGGCGTGAACGGCTACCTCGACGAGGTCCCCGTCGAGCAGGTGCCGCGCTTCCAGGAGGAGCTCCGCGAGTACCTCCGTGCCGAGGGCTCGATCTACAAGGAGATCCGGGAGAGCGGCGACCTGTCGGACGAGACGGCCGCGAAGCTCGACGAGGCGCTGAAGAAGTTCCTGCAGACGTTCAACGTCCAGCCCGAGGAGGCGCTCGTCTCATAGCCGTCGTCCGCGACATCCGGCGGCGGATCAAGTCCGTCACGAACACGCGCAAGATCACGCGCGCGATGGAGCTCGTCGCAGCAGCGAAGCTCCGCAAGGCGCAGGCGCGGATCGAGGCCATGCGGCCGTTCGCCGACCGCATGCTCGAGCTGATGGCCGGGACGGCCCGGGCGAGCACATCGGTGCGCGGGCTGCCGCTGCTCCAGCAGCGCGACGAGATCAAGACCGTCGCTCTCGTCCCGATTGCCGGCGACCGCGGCCTGTCCGGCGCGTTCAACTCGCAGGTGATCCGGCGGGTGCTCGCGCTCGAACGGCAGCTTCGTCGCGAGGGCAAGCAGGTCAAGTGGGTGCCCGTCGGGCGCAAGCCGGCCGGAACGCTCCGCTTCCGCCGGTACGAGCTCGACGGCGAGTTCAGCGGGTTCGCCGACGAGCCGCGCTACGCCGACGCCCAGGCGGTCGCGCACCGCCTGGCCGAGCTGTACACCGAGGAAGAGGTCGACCAGGTGACGATCGTCTACAACGCGTTCGTCTCTCCGCTCGTCCAGCGGGTGACCGTCTTCGACATCCTTCCGCTCTCCGAGGACCTGCTCGAGACGGACGAGGAGGAGCGCGAGCGCGACACGCTCCAGGGCGACTTCATCTTCGAGCCCGAGCCGGAGGAGATTCTGGCGAGGCTCCTGCCCGTCTACATCGAGACCGAGCTCTACCGGGCGCTGCTCGAGTCGGCCGCCTCGAAGCACGGCGCCCAGATGACCGCCATGCGGAACGCCTCGAAGAACGCGGGCGAGCTGATCGACAGCCTGACCCTGGCCATGAACCGGGCCCGCCAGGCCGAGATCACCCAGGAAATCCTCGAGGTCGTGGCCGGCGCGGACGCGCTGACGACGTAAGCG
>JBASRJ010000307.1:0-7543 GCA_049273785.1 Gaiellaceae bacterium
CCTGTGGCGGGTGCCGCTGCACGCGTTGCCGAGGCTGCGCCGCGGGGGCATCGTCGTTCGCGCCGAGCGCGAGCGCCTGCTCACCCGAGCCACCACGGCGGTCGACGTGCCGGCGGCGGCCGACAGCGAGTGGTGGCGAACGGCGATCGGTGCGGATGCCGCAATGCCTCCGGGCCCGGGCAAGCCCGTCACGATCGTCGACTCCGGGCTCGACATCACGCACGGAGAGTTCGCGTCGCGCCCGAACACGACGCTGCTGAACGAACAGACGACCTTCTTCGAGGACGACGACCACGGGACGGAGGTCGCGTCCGTGATCGCGGCAGCAGGTGTCGGGATGACCGGCGTCTATCCACTGGCGGTTCTGCGCAGCTGGGACGCAAGTCCCTTCGGATTCATCACTGCGGGCGACGCGGTGCGCGGAATCGTCGCGGCCGCGCGCGAAGGGCCGGGCGTGATCAATCTCAGCTTTGGCGGCGAGGAGGACGATCCGCTCGTCCATCAGGCGGTGCTGTGGGCCTTTCGCCACGGCTCGCTGATCGTTGCATCGTCGGGAAACGACGGCTTGGCGGGGAACCCGCTCAGCTATCCGGCGTCCTATCCCCACGTGCTGACCGTCGGCGCGACGGACGAGACGGGAGTCGTGGCCTCGTTCTCGAGCCAGTCGAACGACGTCGACCTTGCGGCTCCGGGGCGCCACATCCGCGTCGCGGAGCCGCTCGTCGACGATCCGACTGGCTACATCTTCGCGTCGGGGACGAGCTTCTCCGCACCGATGGTCTCAGCCGCGGCCGCCTGGGTCTGGACCCAACGGCCTGAGCTCGACAACACCCAGCTCTTCGACGTCATGCGCTTCTCGGCGCACGACATGGACGCGCCCGGCTTCGACCGCGCGACCGGCTTCGGGATGCTGAACATCCCCTCCGCACTCGCGTTCCCCACGCCCCTACGCGACCCGCTCGAGCCGAACGACGACATCGACCAGGTCTCCGCCCAGGGGATCTTCGACGGCGGCCAGCCCGCGGTGGTCACGGCGTCGCGCCGGAGCTCCACCATCACGGCGCGCGTCGACCGGCACGAGGATCCGCACGACGTCTACCGGGCGTTCCTTCCCGCCCGCGGCTCGCTGACCGCGCGCACGAGCGGGGGCGCCGTCGACCTCCGGATCTTTCCCTCGGGTGCTCGCGACATCGGCACCAAGGCGGCGGCCGTGAGCAAGAAGGCAGGGCTGGCAGCCGAAAGCGCAACGATCCGCAACACCACGCGCCGCGGCGTCTACGTGTATGTCGAGGTGCGGCCCGATGCGTCGACGGTACGCACGTCGTACACGCTGCGAATCACCGCGTCCGCTCGACGGTAGCGGCCGACCACTCGACTTCCATCCCGGCAGGACGAACCTCGGGCTTGCGCACCCGAACGCGAACGCGCGCAACCGGAAAGCGCGCGACGATCTCGTCGGCGACGGCCGCCGCCAGCGCCTCGAGCAGTGCGAACAGCCTCGTGTCGGAGACCTCCTGCACGCACGCCGCCACCTGCTCGTAGTCGACCGCGTCCTCGAGCCGGTCGGAAAGCGCTGCGTCGGACACCTCGAGCTCGACGTCGTAGAGGAACGTCTGGCCGTTCGCGCGCTCCTCGTCCGTGGCGCCGTGGCGGCCGAACACTTCGAGGCCGTGGAGCTCGACCTCGATCACGCGCCCACCACCGCGGCGGCGACCACGAGCGCTTCGACGTGCTCCCGAACGTCGTGGGCGCGGATGATCGTCGCGCCGCGCTCGTACGCTGCGACCGCAGCGGCCACGCTCGCCGCGAGCGGACCGGTGGTCGCTTTCGGATCGCCGAGGATCCGGCCGAGCGAGCTCTTGCGCGAGAAGCCGATCACCACGGGACGACCCAGGGCGGTGAGCACGTCGAGCCGGCGCACCAGCTCGAAGTTCTGCTCGACCGTCTTGCCGAAGCCGATGCCCGGGTCGATGCAGATGCGATCTTCCCGGATGCCCGCGTCGACGGCGAAGCGCAGACGCTCCTCGAGGAAGGCCGCGACCTCCGACGCGACGTCGTCGTACGTCGGGTTCAACTGCATCGTTCGCGGCTCGCCCTGCATGTGCATCAGACAGAGGTAGGCGCCGGTCTCGCCCACGAGCTCTGCGAGCCGCGGATCGCCGCGTAGCGCGGTCACGTCGTTGACGAGCTCCGCGCCGAGCTCGAGCGCGCGGCGCGCGACCTCGACCTTCGCCGTGTCGATCGAGAGCGGCGCGCCGTGCAGGCCCTCGAGCACCGGCACGATCCGCCGCAGCTCCTCATCGACCGAGACCCCCTCCGACCCGGGCCTGGTCGACTCGCCGCCCACGTCCACGATCGCGGCGCCCTCGTCGATCATCCGCCATCCAGCTGCGACGGCGGCTGCGGGCTGGAGGTGGACGCCGCCGTCGGAGAAGGAATCCGGGGTGACGTTGACCACACCCATCACGGACGGGCGGCGGAAACGCTCGTCGATCGGCAGCGGATTTGACATCGGCGGATACTTTCACCCATGGGGGAACACGACGCGCGCCGGCGCGCGGCGTGGCGATTCGTGCGCGCCGTCATCCGCTCCCAACTGGACGGCGTCATCGGCGCCGCCGTTTCCGGCCTGCTGTGGCAAGCGGGAGCGGTCTCTGCGCCCCTGATCGTCAAGTACGCGATCGACCACGGCGTGTTGACGCACGACCGGCACACGCTCGTCCTCTGGACGATCGGGCTCCTCGGCGTCGGCCTGCTCGAGGTGGTCGCGGGCGCGATTCGGCACCTGTTCGCCATCCGCAACCGCTCTCGGTCGGATGCACGCGTCCGCGACGCGATCTTCGCGCATGCCCTGCGCCTCGACGCCAGCTATCACGATCGCGTTGGGCCCGGCGAGCT
This sequence comes from Gaiellaceae bacterium, assembly GCA_049273785.1. Classification (GTDB taxonomy): domain Bacteria; phylum Actinomycetota; class Thermoleophilia; order Gaiellales; family Gaiellaceae; genus 3-1-20CM-4-69-9. The sequence goes on from JBASRJ010000307.1 coordinate 2,899, forward strand.
GATGAGCCGTGCGTCGTCCGACTCGGAGCACGTCGCACGGATGATGGACTCGATCGGTCACACGATCGGCTACGTGCTGACCGTGATCGCCGTCGCCGTCCTGCTGCTGGTGATCGACTGGCAGCTCGCGCTGATCGTCCTCATCCCGCTGCCTCTGATCAGCGTCGCGGGCTGGGCCTACTCGCGGCAGTACCACGCGCGGACGACGCTGTTGCAGGAAGGCTGGGCCGACGCCGCGACGCTCGTCGAGGAGACCGTGAGCGGCATTCGCGTCGTCAAAGGGCTCGGCGCCGGGCAGCCGCTCGCCGCGCAGTTCCGCCGGCGGAGCGATCGGATCGTCGGCAGGGCGCTCGACATCGCTCGCCTCGACGCGGTCTTCATGCCGGTGCTCGAGTTTCTGGCCTTGCTCGGACTGCTCGCCGTCCTCTGGCTCGGCGGCCGGCGCGTCATCTCCGGCGAGCTCAGCCTCGGGTCGTTCGTCGCGTTCAACGCCTACGTCGCGATGCTCGTCTGGCCGCTGCGCATCCTGGGCCAGCGCGTGACGACGCTGCAGAAGGCGCTCGGCGCGAGCGGGCGGATCACCGAGGTCCTGGAGACCGAGCCGAGGCTTGTCGAGAAACGCCACGCCGCCGAGCTCGCGCGGCCGGTGCGGGGAGACGTCGAGCTTGACGGCGTTCGGTTCGGCCACGATGGCGACCGCGCCGTGCTCGACGGGCTCGACCTGCGCGTCGCGCCGGGTGAGTCCGTCGCGCTGGTCGGCGCCACCGGCTCGGGCAAGAGCACGGTTGCGGGCCTCCTCGCGCGGCTGTACGACCCCGAGGGCGGCCGCGTGCTGTTGGACGGCCACGACCTGCGCGAGCTGCGGCTCGCCGATGTGCGCCGTGCCGTCGGGCTCGTGTTCGAGGAGACGTTCCTGTTCACGGACACCGTGCGGGAGAACATCCGCTTCGGGCGGCCGGAGGCGGACGACGAGGCGGTCGAGCGAGCGGCGGCTCTCGCGGGCGCAGCGGAGTTCATCGCGGACCTGCCGGAGGGGTACGACACCGTGCTCGGGGAGCGCGGCTTCTCGCTCTCGGGCGGGCAGCGACAGCGGATCGCGATCGCGCGCGCGATCCTCGCCGACCCGGCCGTCCTCGTCCTAGACGATGCGACGTCCGCAGTCGACGCGACGAAGGAGCACGAGATCCGCGCCGCGCTCACGACGGTGATGGAAGGACGGACAACGCTCGTGATCGCGCACCGCCCCGCGACGATCGCGCTCGCCGATCGCGTCGCCGTACTCGAGGACGGCCGCATCGCCGATGAGGGGACGCATGCAGAGCTCCTGCAGCGCTCGGCGGGCTACCGGTCGTTGCTGGCATTGGACGAGGCCGCGGCGTGATTGAGCGCGCGCCCGCTCGGGTCGTGTGGCGGTATGCGCGCGAGATCGCGCGGCCGGTTCGGTGGCACTATGGCGGCGCCGCGGCTGCGGTGATCGTGTCGACGCTGATCACGCTCGCGGGCCCTGCCCTCGTCCGCTACGCCGTCGACGCGGGGATTGCGAAGCACGACTACAGCTCGCTGAACACCGCCGCCCTCGTCTTCCTCGGGCTCGCGTTCGTGAAGCCGTTCGTCGTCCGGGCGCAGATCCTGCTCGCGGCCACCGCCGGCGAGCGTTTCCTCGGCGCGCTGCGGACAGCTGCGTTCGACAAGCTCCAGGCTCTCCCGCTCGGATTCTTCGAGCGCGAGCGCGCGGGTGTCCTGGTCTCCCGCTTGACGTCGGACGTCCAATCCCTGACGGAGTTCGTCCGTGAGGCGCTCGTCGAGGTGGCCGGCAGCGCGCTGCAGATCGCACTCACCGTGACGGCGCTCCTGTTCCTGTCGCCCACACTCGCGGCCGTTTCGTTGATCGCGCTGCCGATCCTCGTCCTCTCGAGCTGGAGCTTCCACCACAGCGCGGGCCGCGTGTATCACGCGATCCGGGATCGCGTCGCCGACACGCTGACGGCGCTGCAGGAAGGACTCGCGGGCGTGCGCGTCGTGCAGGCGTTCCGCCGCGAGCGGCGCACGCTCGAGAGCTACGAGCCGCGCAGCCAGGCGCAGGTTCACGCGTGGCGGCGGGCGAGCTTCGTGAACATCCGCCTCTTCGCGCTGATTCCGCTGGCACAGACGGCGGCGCTGATTGCGGTGCTGCTCGTGGCCGCGTCGATGTACCGCAACGGTTCGATCTCCAAGGGGACGATCGCGGCCTTCGTCCTCTACCTCGTGCAGCTGTTCGATCCGATCGCGCGGTTCAGCGAGTGGCTCGGCGACTTCCGTCAGGGTCTCGCCGCGCTGGCGAAGATCGTCGGCTTGCTGCAGACGCCGAGTGCGATCGTCGAGCGGCCGGATCCGGTCGACCTTCCCGGCCTGGGACTGCTCGCCCTCCGCGGCGTGACGTTCGGCTATGACCCGGGGCGGCCGGTCGTTCGCGACGTCTCGCTCGAGGTCGAGCCCGGAGAGCACGTCGCACTCGTCGGCGCCACTGGCGCGGGCAAGTCGTCGTTGGCGAAGCTTCTGACGCGGCAGTACGACCCGCAGGAGGGCTCGATCGAGCTGGGCGGCGTCGATCTGCGAGACGCGCGGCTCGAGTCGGTGCACGGGCGGATCGTGATGCTCCCGCAGGAGGGTCATCTGTTCAGCGGGACGATCGCGGACAACGTGCGGCTCGCCCAGCCGGAGGCGAGCGACGACGACGTGCGGCGTACGCTGCGGCGCATCGGCGCGCTGGCGCGGTTCGAGACGCTGCCGGAGGGTCTGGAGACGGACGTGCAGACACGCGGGGTGAGGCTCTCTGCGGGGGAGCGCCAGCTGGTCGGCATCGCGCGCGTCGCGCTCGCGGACCCCGCCGTGATCGTCCTCGACGAGGCGACGTCGAGCCTGGATCCGGGCACGGAAGCGGCGGTCGAGCGCGCGCTGTCAGCGGTCGCGGAGGGCCGGACGGTGGTGACGATAGCGCACCGGTTGTCGACCGCGGAGCGAGCGGACCGAGTGGTCGTGATGGAGCATGGCCGCGTGGTGGAGGTCGCATCCCACGACGAGCTCGTCGAGCAGGGCGACCGGTATGCGCGCCTGTGGGCGTCGTGGCAAGCCGGCCTGGCAGCCACCGGGCCTGCCTGACGCGCCGTCAAAAGCGGGTCAGACCCGGAGGGTCTGACCCCTGGCCGGACATGCCTCAGTCGGACGACTGTGGAGAGAAAGTCACACTCTTTTCACACTGGGGTCAGACCGTAGTGTGTTCAGCCAGGTCCGAAAGGCCGCTCCGGCCACAGCCCCCGGCCGCGAAAACGGGTCAGACCCGGAGGGTCTGACCCCTGCTTGCCTTGTTTGCCTTACGCCAGCCGCGGATGCGGGCTTTGCCCGCGTCCGCCGACGACGCTTGGATCAAGCACGCTGACGAAAGTCGTCATGGCTCGCGCGCAACGCGCGCGAGCCGGACTTTCGTCAGTTAGTCAGTTTGCTCCTTCGGGCTTCGGCGGCGGCTGCATCGTCGCGCCCGGGATCGGGAACGGGCGCGGCTTCGGGGACGGCTGCTTCTTCTTCTCGTCGGCCGGCGCGGGCGCCACTTCGGGCACCTCGTCCGGGAAGACGGCCTCCTCCAACTCGCCCGCGAGCAACCGCTCGAACTGCTCCTTGTCGATCGTCTCGCGCTCGATCAGGATCATGGAGATGCGGTGGAGCTCCTCCATGTGCTCGCGCAGCACTTGCGTCGCCGTATCGTGCGCCTCCTCGATGATCCGGCGGATCTCGTCGTCGATCTCGCGCGCGATCTCTTCGGAGTAATCCGGCTCAGCGCTCATCTCGCGGCCGAGGAACGGCATGTCCTGATTGCGCCCGAGCACGCGTGGGCCGAGCTTCTCGCTCATCCCGTAGCGCATAATCATCTGCTTGGACGTCGAGGTGACCTTCTCCAGGTCGTTCGCAGCGCCCGTCGTCACCTCGTTGAAGACGAGCTCCTCTGCGGCGCGCCCGCCGAGCGTCATGGCGAGATTCGCCATCAGATTCGCCTTCGTCGTCAGGTACCGGTCCTCGCGCGGCAGGGAGATCGTGTACCCGAGCGCCTGACCGCGGCCGATGATCGAGATCTTGTGGACGTCGGACTCCTGGTCCATGTAGTGACCGACGATCGCGTGCCCGAGCTCGTGATACGCGGTGATGCGGCGCTCCTCTTCCGAGAACAGTCGCGTCTTCTTCTCGGGGCCGGCGATCACGCGCATGATCCCTTCCTCGAGCTCCTCTTGCTCGATCGTCTTCTTACCGCGGCGCGCTGCGAGCAGCGCAGCCTCGTTGACGAGGTTCGCGAGGTCGGCGCCGGTGAACCCGGGCGTCCCTGCGGCGAGCGTGTCGAGGTCGATCGCGGGCGCGAGCGGCTTGCCCTTCGAGTGCACTTCCAGGATCTTGCGGCGGCCGTTCCGGTCGGGACGGTCGACGACGATCTGGCGGTCGAAGCGGCCCGGGCGGAGCAGCGCCGGATCGAGGATGTCGGGGCGGTTGGTCGCGGCGATCAGGATGATGTTGTCCTTCAGCTCGAACCCGTCCATCTCGACGAGGAGCTGGTTCAGCGTCTGCTCGCGCTCGTCGTGGCCGCCGCCGAGGCCGGCGCCGCGATGGCGGCCGACCGCGTCGA
>JBASRJ010000321.1:0-6249 GCA_049273785.1 Gaiellaceae bacterium
GCCGCGTTGCACGCGTTCGAGGTCGGCGTCCATCTCCTCGGCGGACTGGTAGCGGTCGGAGGGGTCCTTGGCGAGCGCGCGCAGGATCACGAGGTCGAGATCGCGCGGGATCTCGGCGCGCTGAGCCGACGGCGCCTCGGGAACGGCCGAGAGATGCTTCATCGCGATCTCGACCGGCGTGTCGCCGCTGAACGGGACGACGCCGGTCAGGAGCTCGTACAGCACCACGCCGACGGAGTAGAGATCGGAGGTCTGGTCGACCGGCGCGCCCTTCGCCTGCTCGGGCGAGAGGTACTGCGCGGTGCCGATGATCGACCCCGCCTCCGTCATCTGGCTTGCGCCCGCGCGCGCGATCCCGAAGTCCGTCACCTTCAGCCGTCCCTCGGCGTCGACGAGCACGTTGTGCGGCTTGATGTCACGGTGGACGATCCCGTGCCGGTGTGCGAAGCGAACCGCTGCGAGGATCTGGCGCGCATAGTCGATCGCGATCGGGATCGGTGCGGGCCCGCGCCCGACGATCAGCTCCTTGAGCGAGCGACCGTCGAGATACTCCATCGCGATGTAGTACGTCCCCTCGGCCTCGCCGCGGTCGTAGATCGAGACGATGTTCGGGTGCGAGAGGCTCGCGGCGTTCTTCGCCTCCCGGCGGAAGCGCTCGACGAACTGGTCGTCGTTCGCATGCCGGTCGTTGAGGATCTTGATCGCGACGCGGCGGCCGAGCTCCTGGTCCTCGGCGAGGTAAACGTTCGCCATCCCACCCGCCCCGAGCTTGCGCATGATCCGGTAGCGCCCGTCGAAGAGGGTGTTGATCAGGGTGTCGGAAACGGCCATGGGGCTCTCTCAGGGTAGGCATTCGCCGCCTACCGCAGGAGCGCCTCCATCACATCCCTGGCGATCGGGGCCGAAACCTTGCCGCCGAATCCTCCCGCCTGGTTCTCGACGACGACCGCAATCGCGACCTGAGGATGATCGGCCGGTGCGAACGCGATGAACCACGCGGTGTAGATGTTGCCGACCCCCGTCTCGGCGGTGCCCGTCTTGCCCGCGACGAGGACGCCCGAAATCGCCGCGGCGGTGCCGGTTCCGCCCGTGACGACGGCCTGCATCATCGAGTTGATCTCGGAAGCGATGTCCGGCCGCATGACGCGCGACAGCTTGTGCGGCTTCGTGTTCACGATCGTCTTGCCGCCCGGCGCGACCACGCGCTGGACGAGGTACGGCTTCATCTCGAGGCCGCCGTTTGCAACGGTGGCCGCCACCATCGCCATCTGCATCGGCGTCACCTGCAGTCGTTCCTGCCCGAACGCGAGCCGGCCGGGATCGACCTGCGTCTCGGGATGCTTCGGATCGAACAGCCGGCCGCGACGGTCGTACAGTCCGCTCGCGGCGCGTTCGTTCTCGGGCGTCTCCAGCGGCGGCAGCTTGTAGAAGCCGTACCGCTTCATGTAGCCGATGATCATCCCGGCGCCGATTGCCTTGCCGATGTTGCAGAAAACGGAGTTGATCGAGTGCTGGAGGCCGGTGAAGAGCGAGACGTTGCCGAACGTCTCCGGCGCCTCCGGATTCCCAGCGTTCCGGACCTGCTTCCCGTACTCCTCGCAGTAGCCCGGGTCGTAGAAGCTCGAATCGGGAGTGAAGCGGCCGCTGTCGAGGGCCGCCGTTGCGGTCACGACCTTGAAGGACGACCCGGGCTGGTATTTGCCGGCCGTGGCGCGGTTGAGCAGCGGGCCGCACTTGCCGCCCGAGCGGAGTGCCTGCTGGTAGTGCTTCTCGATCAGGTTCGGGTTGTACGCGGGGCTCGATGCCATCACGAGCACCGCACCCGTCGCTGGGTTCATGGCGAAGACCGCACCGCATTTTCCCTGCAGCTCGCGCAACGCCAGCGCCTGCGCGCCCGGGCGCAATGTGAGCACGAGATCGTTTCCCGTGACGGTCGACCCCTTCAGCCTGTCGAGCGCGGAGCGGAAGACCGTGTCGAGATTCGCGTTCGACGCCGTCAGGTAGTCGTTGTACGAACGCTCGAGCCCGGTCTGATTGCGCGTCTGCGTGGAGTACCCCACGGCCGCAGAGAAGAGCGGTCCGGTCGGGTAGCGGCGGAAGTACAGCGTCTGCCCGCCGACGCGCTTGGTCACGTTCGTCGCGAGCAGCGTCTTGCCGTCGGACGCATAGATCTTGCCGCGCTTGATCGAGAACTGCGCGACGAGACGGATCGCGTTGTCCTGCCGGTCCGCGAGCCCCGCGTTCGCCCAGGTCTGCCAGTACGTCGTCCCGACGATCAGCGCAGCGATGAGCACCAGCGAGGCGACTCCGACCTGGGAGACCTGTCTATTCACCGCAGCATCTCCCGGTTGGCGCGGTTCGACACGAGCAGGAGGCCCGCGAGCAGGACGAAGTTCGCGACGACGCTCGAGCCCCCGTAGGACACGAACGGCAGCGTGATCCCGGTCAGGGGAATCAGGCGCAGGATCCCGCCGACGATGATGAACGCCTGCAGTCCGAACGCGAACGTCAGCCCGAGCGCGAGCAGTTTCGAGAAGCCGTCCTGTGCGAGTAAGGCGATCCGGACCCCGCGTAAGACGAAGACCATGTAGACGAGCAGGAACGCGGCGGTGCCGACCAGCCCGACCTCCTGGGCGATCACCGAGAAGATGAAGTCCGTCTTCGCGTACGGGATCAGCTGTGTGCCGCCGAGCGTCGTGACGGTGCCGCGGCCGAGACCGGTGCCCGTGTAGCCGCCGTGCGCGATCGAGTACATCGACTGCACGATCTGATAGCTCTGGCAGTTCTGGCGCAGCGCGAGATGTCCCGGCGCGCTCGGGCAGTAGACGGGATGATCGGTCCAGGGGTGGCGCCAGACCGTGACGCGCTCCTGCACGTGCGGCGTCACCTTCCAGACCCCCACCGACCCGACGAAGAACAGCGCGACCCCGATCAGCACGTACGTCATTCGTCCGGTCGCGACGTAGAGCATCGCGAGGAAGATCCCGAAGTAGAGCAGCCCGCCGCCAAGGTCGCGCGTCTCGAGCAGGACGAGTATCGCCATCCCCCAGATCGCGAGCAGCGGCCCGAAGTCCTTCAGCCGTCCCTGAGCTAGCACTTCGCGCTTCTCGCGCAGATAACCCGCGAGGAAGACGATCAGCATGATCTTCGCGAGCTCGCCCGGCTGGAACTGGAGGCCGCCGACGTGCACCCACAGCCGCGCACCGTTCACGGTCTGCCCGAACACCGGCAGGACCGGCAGCACGAGCAGGCCGATCGCCGTGAGGCCGAAGAGGTACTTGAAGCTCTCGAGCCGCCGGTAATCGCGTCGCAGCAAGAAGAGCGCGGACGCGAAGAGCGCGACCCCGACGATGATCCAGACCCCCTGCTTGAAGGCGTCCTGCGGATGGAGACGGTAGATCTCCGTCACACCGAGCGCGCTCAGAAGACCCGCGATCGGGAGCAGGTACGGATCCGCAAACGGCACGGTCCTGCGCGCGACCAGGTGCGCGGCGAGGAAGACGCCGAAGAAGATCGCGGCATACGTGAGCGACGCGGTCGAGACGACCGACTTCCGGGCGATGTAGACACTCGCGAAGCCGATCGCCGTCAGGGCGCCGACGACGATCAGGAAGGCGAGCTCTCTGTTCCTCGGGCTGAGCGTCAGGTCACGAGCCTCCAGACGACCAGCGCCGCGATTGCCCCGATGAAGAGGAGCAGGACGAGCCAGGCGAGCAGACGCCGCCTGAGTCGTCGCCGCCGGCCCCGCTTCTCCGCGGCGACCTCCTCCTGGATTTCCTCGGTCGGAACGACGGCCGTGTCGACGACGGGAACAGCGTCCCTCTCGTCGAGCGTTTCCTCGTCCTCGACCTTCTGCCGCAGCTCCGGCGGCAGGGCCTGCTCCTCCGTCCGGCCGTCGTGCACCGCCACGTCCGAGATCTCGAACGCGACGACGGTGATGTTGTCCTCGCCGCCGCCGCGGTTCGCCGCCCTGACGAGCGCCCGCAAGGCGCCGTCGATGTCGTCGCGATTGCCCTCGACGACGTCGAAGATCGCGTCCTCTGAGACCATGTCCGTCAGCCCGTCTGAGCAGAGCAGGAAGATGTCGCCGGTCTGCGCGGGGACGCTGAACGTGTCGACGTCCACGTCCGGATCGGTCCCGAGCGCGCGCGTGATCACGGAGCGCTGCGGGTGGGACTCGGCTTCCTCCTGTGAGAGCTTGCCGCTCTTCAGCAGCTCGTTGACGAGCGAATGGTCCTCGGTCAACTGTTCCATCCGGCCGTCCCGGATCAAGTAGGCGCGCGAGTCGCCCACGTGCCCGAACGCAACACGGTCGTCTTCGACGAGCGCGACGGTGATCGTCGTCCCCATCCCGGACGTGTTCGGATCGGTGCTCGACCGGTTGTAGACCCGGCGGTTCGCCTCCTGGATGAGGGCGACGATTCGCTCCGCGCCGCCGGCGCCTGCCCCGCTCTCCTTCAACGCTGCGGCGGCTAGACGCGACGCGACTTCGCCGGCCTGGGCGCCACCCATCCCGTCGGCGATCGCGAAGAGCGGCGGCTCCACGACGTAGGCGTCCTCGTTGTGCCGTCGCTTCCGGCCGGTATCGGTCACGCTCGCGACGCGCCCGATCACGGCTCGTACCTCAGGTCCGTCTCCCCGACCCGGACGACATCGCCGTGCTTCAACCGCCGCGGCCGCTCGAGCCGAGTGCCGTTCAGGTACGTCCCGTTCGTCGAGCCGAGATCCTGCACCCAGACTCCATCCTGCCGAGGCTCGAAGCGCGCGTGCCGCGCTGACGCGTACTCGTCGGATGACAACGCGACGTCGTTCTGGCCACCGCGGCCGACCGTCAGCTGCGCGGAGTTCAGCTCGTAGTCCATGCCCTCGTCGAGCTCGGGGCTCTTGACGACGACGAGCTTGCCGGAGTGAACCTGCGGCCGCCCAGCCGCGATACCGCCCTCGCGCGACGGCGCGAGGATGAAGCTCTCCTGCGGGAGGCGCAGGTCGCGGCTCGCCGTTCGTACGATCCGCCAGATGAACAGGTAGAGGAGGACGAGGAACGCGATCTTGAGGATCAGCAGCGCCGTGTCGACGGCGACCGAGCCGAGGATCATGCCTGCTCGCTGTCGAACGTGATCTCGGTCGACCCCATCGTGATCGTGTCGCCGGTGCGTAGCTTGGCGCGCTTGACGCGCTTGCCGTTCACCTCCACGCCGTTCGTCGAGCCGAGGTCGACGATCCAGTACGACGCGCCTTCCTGTCGCAACTCGGCGTGACGGCGCGACACGTTCGCGTCCGTCAGCTGGATGTCGCAGTCGCGCGAGCGACCGAGCACGATGCGCGGCGCCTTCACCTCGTGCCGTGCCCCGTCGAAGGACAGCGTGACGAGCTCCTGCTCCATCCCGAGATCGGCCGGCGAGACCGCCTGCGTCGGCACGGGCGTCCCCGGCTTGTACACCATCGTCGCGCCGCGCTCGAGTTGCTCCTCGGGGATGTCGACGTCGCCTCGGTCTTTGTCCGGCTGCACCATCCGGGTTGCGATCCCGAACTCGCCGACGTCGAGATCGGCGTCCGTCTCGATCTCCACGCGCGGGGAGGAGAGCAGCGCGTACTGCTCGCGGCGCGCGTGGTCGGCCAGGTACTCCTGCAGCTCCGCCTTCAGGTTGCTCTCATAGGTTTCGAACTGCTCGCGGTCGTCAGGCGAGAGGTAGACGGTGTACTCGTTGGGAACGTAGACGCGGGAGACGGAGATCGTGCGGTGGTCGTCCATCTCCTTGGCGAGCTTCCGCGCGAGCTCGACGGGCGCCACGTTCGTGCGAAATGCCCGGCCGAAGATGCCCTCGAACAGGGCCTCGATCTTGTGCTCAATCGCGCGGAGAACCATCTGGGCGGGGTTATCCCCCGGCCGGCGATGCTAACGCAAGGCCACCACTGCACAGGTGGCCCAAACGCTCACGACCAGCGGGATCGCGGCCACACCCGGCTCGGGCAGGAGCGTCGCCGCAAGCATTCCGGCGCCGAGGCCTGCGATCGCCCACAGCCCGCGCCTGCGCACGAACGGCAGGAGTGCCGCCGCTCCGGCCAGAGCGAGCGTCTCGACGAACAGCGTCGGGTGCGTCAGCAACGCATGCCAGAGGACGGACGCTGTCGCGGTGACACTGCGACTGCCGGCGAGCCCGAGGTCGTGCGCAGGCGCGGGCTGTGGGCGATCGCAGGCCTCGGCGCCGGAATGCTTGCGGCGACGCTCCTGCCCGAGCCGGGTGTGGC
>JBASRJ010000344.1:0-8730 GCA_049273785.1 Gaiellaceae bacterium
CGCCGGCGCAGGTGAGCGTCAAGGCTGCGGTGCTTCCGTTCGCACGGTTCCCCGGCGCAGATCCCGTACTCGGTCCGGAGATGCGCTCGACGGGCGAGGTGATGGCGAGCGCGGCCGATCTCCCGACGGCCTTCGCGAAAGCGGAGCGCGCAGCCGGCCGCCCGCTGCCGACTGCGGGCACAGCGTTCCTTTCGGTCCGCGACTCGGACAAGCGTGCCCTCGTTCCGGTCGCGGAGTCACTCGCCGGCCTCGGCTTTCGGCTGCTCGCGACGACCGGCACCGCCGACGCGCTCGCGGCCGCGGGGCTCGAGGTCGAGCGCGTCCGGAAGGTCACGGAAGCCGAGGACGGTCCGAGCGTCGTCGACCTGATCCGGCGCGGGCGGTGCAACCTCGTCGTGAACACGCCGTTCGGGTCCGGCGCGCGCACGGACGGGTATCTCATCCGCGAGGCGGCGCTCGTCGCCCGCGTGCCGTGCATCACGACGCTGTCGGGTGCCGCAGCCGCAGTCCACGCGATCGCGAACGCCCGCACCGAAGACTCCCTGTCCCTCCAGGAACGGATCGATCGTGAGACGCGAGCGGCGTAGCGTCGTCGCGAACGAGAAGGTCGGCCCCTACACGCTGCTGCGGGTCGACCGCGGCGGGCTCGAACCCGGGATCCCCGGCCAGTTCTTCATGCTCGAGGCACCGGGCCGCCTCCTGCCGCGACCCATGTCTCTCTGCCTCGCCTCCGCCGGCGAGCTGGCGTTCCTGATCGAGGCGATCGGGCCGGGGACCCGGGCGATCTGCGCGCTGGAGCCCGGCGACCGGCTTGCGATCCTCGGCCCGCTCGGGAACGGCTTCCGCCTCGACGTCGACCGCCCGCTGCTCGTCGGCGGCGGCATCGGCGTCGCACCGCTCCCGTACCTCTCCGAACGGCTCGGGCGCCCACCCGCGGTGCTCGGCTTTCGGAGCGACTGGCATGCCGAGGCGGCCGCGCTGGTGCCGAATGCCGAGGTCTGCGTCGAGCCGCGGCTCGTCACGGAGCTGATGCCAACGGGGCGGGACGTCCTAGCGTGCGGTCCGGAGCCGATGCTCGAGGCCGTTCGCCGCGTCGTTCCGAACGCGCAGCTCGCGTGGGAGGCGCCGATGGCCTGCGGCTACGGCGCGTGTTACGGCTGCGCGGTGGAGATCGAGGGGGCGCTGAAGCGGTTGTGCGTGGAAGGACCAGTGCTGTGCTCCTGAATGCGAGCGGCTGTCTCGATGCACTCACCGCACCCGACGTGGCGCGGAGCCTCGACGCCTTCGTGACCAAGACCGTGACGCCCGAGCCGCGCGACGGGAACGCGCCCGTGCGGATCGCCGAAACCGACGTCGGGATGCTGAACTCGATTGGGCTCGCAAATCCGGGCATCGACAGGTTCCTCACCCGCAGCCTCCCGGCGCTCGCAAAGCTCGGCGTGCCGATCTGGGTCTCCGTCGGCGGGTTCACCGCCGACGAGTATGCGGAGATCTGCTCCCGGCTCGACGATCACGCCGAAGTGGCCGCGATCGAGCTCAACGTCTCGTGCCCGAACGTCGAGTCGCCCGCGCAGGGCGCGCTGGAGATCGTTGCCTCCGCGCGGCTCGCGACGCGCAAACCGCTCTGGGCGAAGCTGTCGGCCGCCGTGCCGGACTTGACGGAGGTGGCGCGCGCGGCGGACGACGCCGGGGCGGACGGGCTCGCCCTCGTCAACACGCTCAGGGGCCTGGCTCTCGACGAACGCACGCTGCAGCCGGCGCTCGGGCCCGCTGTCGGAGGGCTGTCAGGCCCGGCGCTGAAGCCGGTCGCGCTCGCGGCCGTGTATGCGTGCCACCGGGCGACCGACTTGCCGATCGTCGGCCTGGGCGGCGTGCAGACCGGTCGCGACGTCTTGGAGTTCGTCGCCGCGGGTGCGCGCCACGTCGCGTTGGGCACGGTCCTCTTCGCTGACCCGGACGCGCCCGTGCGCGTTCGCGCCGAGCTAGCCGCGGAGTTGTCCGCGCGAGGTTATGCGGACGTCGATGACGCGTATGCAACAGCGCACGCGCACACGTTGTCCACAACGACAACATAGCGCAAAAAAGACCTGCGTAGACGCTGAAACAGTCATGCTTGACCGGCATTTTTGACTTGTTAGACTCCCGCGCTCATGGTGTCGCCCAAGACCCAGGCCGAGGCACCGGTCCGGTCGCTCGATCAGCGGATGGAAGCCTTGAAGCGTGCGAACGACATCCGCGTTCGGCGGGCTCGGCTGAAGAAGGACTTGAAGGACGGCAACGTCTCGATCGAGCAGATCCTCAGCAACCCGCCTGAGTACGTGTCGACTGCGAAGGTGTTCGACATGCTGATGGCGGTGCCGAAGTTCGGGCGGGTGAAGGCGGCACGCTTTCTGAACACCTGCCGGATCAGCCAGTCGAAGACGGTCGGGGGCCTCTCCGACCGCCAGCGCACCGAGCTGATTGGGCTCTTCAACCGGTAAACCGGTCATTGTCGTCACCGGCACCTCCGGTGCCGGGAAAGGCACGCTCGAACGGGCGATCCTGCCGCGCGTCCCGCAGCTGGAGCTCGCCGTCTCGGCGACGACGCGCGAGCGCCGGGCGGCCGAGCAGGAAGGCCGTGAGTACTACTTCGTCTCCGACGAGGAGTTCCAACGGCGACTCGACGCCGGCGAGTTCCTCGAGCACGTCGATTTCGAATGGGGCCAGCGCGTCGGGACGCTCTCGTCGGAGATCGAGCGGATCCGCGCGAAAGGCAAGGCACCGTTGCTCGACCTCGAGACGGAGGGCGCACTCGCGGTCAAGCGCGAGATTCCGGACAGCGTCACGATCTTCGTCAAGGCCCCGTCCTTCGGGGAGCTGGAACGCCGCCTTCGCATTCGCGCGACCGAGAGCGGCGGCGAGATCGAGAAACGCCTCGAGCGCGCCAAGGACCAGCTGGCCCAGGAGGACGAGTTCGACTATGTGATCGTCAACGACGACGTTGCGCGCGCGGCCGACGAGCTCCTGGGCATCGTCCAACGGCAGCTGGAGGCCGCAGGTAGCATGTCGACGTGATCCATCCCCGCATCGATGAGCTCCTGGACAACGTCGATTCGCGCTATGCGCTCGTGATCGTCGCTGCCAAGCGGGCTCGGCAAATCAACGACTACCACCACCAGCTCGGCGAGGGCATCGGTTTCGACCAGGCTCCGCCGCCCCTCGTCGAGTCTCGCTCGAAGAACTACTTGACCATGGCTCTCGAGGAGATCTCCGAGGGCAAGCTCAAGTACTCCTACACCAAGTAGGGCTCGGGTCTAGAGAACCCGCTGGAAACGGGCAGAATGTCCTCGTGGCCCGGGTGCTCGTCGGCGTCACCGGTGGGATCGCCGCCTACAAGGCGTGCGAACTCGTTCGCCTGCTCGTGAAGAGCGGGCACGACGTCGTACCGCTGATCACGCCCAGCGCGGAGCACTTCGTCCGGGCGAGGACGTTCTTCGCACTCGCCCGTCGCCCTGCGAGTGACGACCCGTATCCGCACCTGACGCAGGCGGATCTGCTCGTGATCGCGCCCGCGACTGCGAACACGCTCGCGAAGCTCGCGCACGGCCTGGCCGACAACCTGGTCACCGAGGCGGCCCTCGCCCACCGCGGCCCGGTGCTCGCCGCGCCGGCGATGAACCCGCGCATGTGGGCGCATCCTGCGACCCGTGCGAACGTCGAGACGCTACGGGAGCGCGGCGTGGACATCGTGGGCCCCGGCGAGGGTGACACCGGCGAAGGCGAGTGGGGGATCGGCCGGATGGCAGAGCCCGAGGAGATCTTCCGTCGCTGCCGCGAGCTGCTCGGCGAGACGGACACGTTGCGCGGCAGGCGGGTGCTCGTGACCGCGGGCGGGACGCGCGAGGCGCTCGACTCGGTCCGCTTCATCGGCAACCGGTCCTCGGGCCGCATGGGCGTCGCCCTCGCGGAGGAGGCGCGGAAGCGCGGGGCGGACGTGACGCTGCTCGCCGCGAATCTGAGTGTCCCGCCGCCGACCGGGATCGAGGTCGTCGAGACGCCGACGGCGCAAGCGATGCTGGAGGCGGTCCGCGCGCACGCCGACGCGGACGTCGTGCTGATGGCGGCGGCCGTCGCGGATTACCGTCCGCAGGACCAGTTGCAGGACAAGCGCGCCAAGGACGGCGACGTGTGGCAGGTCACGCTCGAGCCGACGACGGACATCCTGCGCGAGCTGGGCTCACGCCGCGAGAACGGCCAGGTGCTCGTCGGCTTCGCGGCCGATCACGGCGAGCAGGGTCTTGCACGCGCGCGCGAGAAGCGGGCCTCGAAGGGCGTCGACCTCGTCGTCTTCAACGACGTCTCGCGGGGGGACATCGGCTTCGACGCACCCGAGAACGAGGTCGTCCTCCTGGGGGCGGAGAGCGAACAGCGAATCGACAGGGCCCCGAAAGACCGAATCGCCGCCGCGATCGTAGAGAAGGCCGAGGAGCTGTTGCGTGAGCGAGCCTGAAGCAATCCGGACGGTCGACGCTGCGCGCGCGATCGGCGCGGTCGTCTCGAACCTCGGACGTGTCGTCCACGCGCCGGAGGAGACGCTTCGCCTGTGCGTGCTCTGCCTCGTCGCGGAAGGGCACCTGATCCTCGAGGACTTTCCGGGAGTGGGGAAGACGATGCTCGCGAAGGCACTCGCGCGCTCGCTCGACGTGTCCTTCTCGCGGATCCAGTTCACGCCCGACCTCCTGCCCTCCGACGTCACCGGCGTTAACGTGTTCAACCAGCGCTCGAACGAGTTCGAGTTCCGTCCCGGGCCGGTCTTCGCGAATCTGCTCCTGGCCGACGAGATCAACCGGGCCTCGCCGAAGACCCAGGCGGCGCTGCTCGAGTGCATGCAGGAGCAGCAGGTCACGGTCGACGGCGAGACGTACGAGCTCGGACGCCCTTTCATGGTGATGGCGACGCAGAACCCGATCGAGTACGAGGGGACGTACGCGCTGCCGGAGGCGCAGCTCGACCGGTTCACGATGCGGCTGGACATCGGCTACCCGCCGCTGTCGGAGGAAGCGCGCATGCTGACGGAGCAGACGGCCGATCCTCCGCTCGACACGCTGCAACCCGTCGCCGATGCGAGCGACGCCGTTTCGCTGGCCGACGAGGCGAAGGCGGTGTACGTGGAGGAGAGCCTGAACCGTTACGTCGTCGCGCTGTTGCGCACGACGCGCGCCGATGCGCGTCTCTACCTCGGCGCCAGCCCGCGCGCCGGGATCGCACTCCTGCGGGTCGCGAAGGCGCGCGCGCTCGCGGACGGCCGGGAGTACCTCTCGCCCGACGACGTGAAGGCGGTCGCCGTCCCCGTCCTGGCGCACCGCCTGATCGTGGCGCCGGAAGCACGGTCGAGCGGGCTCGGCGAGGTGGCGATCGTCGAGGACGCGCTGGAGAAGACCCCCGTGCCGGTGTGACCCGCCGCGGCCGCTCCGTCCTCGCGCTCGGGGTCGTCGTTTACCTGGCTGCGTGGGCGTTCGGCTCGAAGCCGCTCTATCCGGTCGCCGCCGGTTTGCTGCTCGCCGTCGCCTTCGCCTGGGGCTGGGTGCACCTGGCGAACGGACCTTTCCGCGCGCACCGCAACCTTGGCGAGCGCGAGCACGTGGAGGGCGACGATGTCCAGATCGCGTTTGCCGTCGAGCCCGCCGGCCTGCTGCCGCCGCCGGCCGCGGCACTGGTCGAGCGCGTCGGCCGGCTGGGCGATCAACGTCATCCGTTGCGGCGGCGCGGACGGCGGCTCGCGATCACGTACGTCCTCGAGGGCGTGCGGCGCGGCCGGTACGTCTTCGAGGACAGCCGCGTGGAGCTGTCCGACCCGTTCGGACTGCAGCGTGTCAGCGCACCGTTGCCGGCGCCCGGTGCGCTGCTCGTCTATCCGCGGCTCGTTCACCTGGAGCGCCTGTTCTCGGAGAGCGGCGTCCACGCCCTGGAAGGAAGACGGCTGCTCCTGCGGCGTCCGACCGGCTTCGACCTCCACAGCGTGCGCGAGTACGAGCGCGGTGAGTCGCTGCGCCACGTTCATTGGCGCTCGACGGCTCGCCGTGGACAATTGATGGTGAAGGAGCTCGAGGACGCGCCTCGCGACGAGATCGCCGTTCTCCTCGATGCCGACGCAGCGACCGTCGCGGGCGAGAGCTTTGACGTTCAGGTGCGCGCTGCGGGGTCGATCCTCGATGCGTACCTGCGCCACGGCCGTCGCGTGATCCTGGTCGTCAACTCCGACCGCCGCGAGTCCCAGCAGGTGCGCTCGCCGGCCGTCGATTCCCGTCGAGCGCTCGAGCTGCTCGCCGCCGTCGAGCCGACGGGACGGGTGCCCGTGCACACGCTGATGTCGGAGGAGGGGAGCCCGGCGGCCCGCTCGCTGGAGCTCGTCGTCGTGACCGCGCGCGTCGAGCGGGCACTCGTCGACCGGCTCGTGCAGCGTGCGCTCTCGCGCCGCAAGGCCGCACTGGTCTTCGTGGACGCGCCGACGTTCGCCGGCGCCCCGCCGCAACGCGAGCCGGCGCTGCTTCGGCTCCAGGCAGCCGGGGTCGCCGTCGCGGTCATCCGGGCCGGCGACGATCTAGCGGCAGCGCTCGAGGGCGCGCGGGCGGCCGAGGCGGTCCATGGTTAGAACCGCGCTGCTGTCGGCATTTGCCGGGGCCGTGATCGCCGCGGATTGGCTCCGGCTCGAGGAGCCTCACCATGTGTCCGGACGGACGGCGGTGCTCGTTGCGATCGCGATCGTGCCCGCCCTCGTGCCTCGACGTTGGCTGCGTGCTCTTGTCGGGATTGCGGGGGTGCTGGCGGCCCTGGCAATCGCCTTCTCGGTGTCACCGGGCGGGGCGGACTTCTTTTCGCGGATCGTGGATCGATTCGCGAGCGGCTTCGTGGACTTCTACGCGTTCCGGCTCCCGGTCGACCCCGGCGTGCAACCGAGGATGCACATGCTGATGCTCCTCGCCCTCTTCACGTTCACGCTGTTCGTCGCGCTCGCCGTGGCGGCCCGTCGCCCGGTGCTCGCGGTGGCGGCATTCCTCGTCGGAGCGGGGTGGCCTTCGACGCTCCTCGCCGGAGGCCACGAGGTGGTGCGCGGGGCCGTGATCCTCGCCGTCGCGCTCGTGCTCCTCGCCGGACTCAGCGAGCGTGCCGGCCGGTTCGCCGCCCCTGCAGTCGGAGCGGTCCTGCTGGGCGGGCTCGCTCTATCGGCGTCGCCGGCGGTCGCGAAGACTGCGTTCCTCGATTGGCAGCACTGGAACCCGTACGTGCGGCCGGTGAAGCCGGTGAGCGTCTCGTACGTGTGGGATGCGCGCTACACCGGCATCCACTTCCCGCGCAAGGTCACGACCGTACTGACGATCCGGGCGCCGCAGACGATCGGGACGTACTGGCGCGCGACCGTGCTCGACGCGTTCGTCGCCGACCATTGGGTGGAGCGAGTCTGGCGCGAGACTCCGCTCGAGAGCAACGTGCTCGATCCACCCGGTTCGCGGGTCGCGGCCAACTACGTGCAGCAGGACGTGACCGTCGACGCGCTCTCCGACAGTCATCTCGTCGCCGCCAGCCTGCCGGTCGCGTTCAACGTCAGCGAGCCCGCGGTCCGCATCGGTCAGAACGTGGCCATCGCCGTGGACGGCCTGAAGCACGGTCAGCGGTACATGGCCTGGAGCTACGCCGCGGAGCCGACGCCGGAGGAACTCGTCCGTTCGCGGGCGGAGTATCCACGGGCGCTGACGCGACCGGGCCGCGAGCTGGAGATCGCACCCGGCGTCACCGCGCCGCCGTTCGGGCCAGCCGCTCGGGACGCACTGCTCGACCGCAGGCTCGTCGGGCCGTTGGCGCCGTACGCGCAACTGCTCGCGCGGGCGCGCGCGGTAGCGGGAGACACGCACAGCCCGTACGCAGCCACGGTCGCCCTCGAGCGATGGCTGCGGGCCACCGGCGGCTTCACGTATTCGACCCAGCCGCCGTCGACGCCGGGGCTGCCGCCGCTCGCAGGGTTCGTCCTCGACACGAAGATCGGCTACTGCCAGCACTTCGCGGGCGCGATGGCGCTGATGCTCCGGCTCCTGGGCGTGCCGGCGCGCGTGGCCGTGGGGTTCGTCCGGGGGAAGTACCGGGACGGTGCGTGGACGATCACGGACCACGACGCGCATGCATGGGTGGAGGTGTGGTTCCGCGGGCACGGTTGGTTGCCGTTCGACCCGACGCCGGGCCGCGGCCGCCTCGCGGGGTCGTACAGCGCCGCGTCGGTCCGGTTCGACCCGGCGGCCGAGGCGCGGCTCCTCTCGACCGTTGTGCGCGGCGGCGAGGTCTTCGGTGCCGCGGGGCCGGGAAGCGGCGGTCCGGTGAAGCGGCCGAACGTCCGCTCGGCTGCCGACGTCGGCGTGCCGGGTCTCGTCCCGTCCTCGCCAGGGGCCCGTCATCACAGCCTGGTGAAGTTCTTGCTGCTGCTGGGGCTCGGCGTTGTGGCGGCGATCTCGCTGCTGAAGCTCGCGCGGCGGCGGCTGCGGTACGTGACGCGCGATCCACGCCGGATCGCAGCGGCGTGTGGGCGCGAGCTGTCCGACTTCCTGCTCGACCAACGGTTCTCGATCCGGCGTGGAGCGACCTTCGGGGAGCTGCGGGACGAGATCGCGGACCGCCTGGCGGTGGACGCAGTTGCGTTCACGGCTGCCGCCGACGCTGCGCGCTTCGGGCCGCCGGCTGCCGCACGCGAGGCCGCGACGCGGG
>JBASRJ010000129.1:0-18248 GCA_049273785.1 Gaiellaceae bacterium
GGGTCAGGAACGTGAGCCCATGCGAGTCGGGATCGCGATCGGCAAGCGAGCCGTCCGACGGCTGCAGCGTGTCGCCGAGCCAGCGGTACAGATTCCCGCCGTCCGAGAGCGCCCCGCCCTCGACCACACGTCGATCGTCGACGAGGTAGAGGAAGAGACCGGGGCGCGGTGTCGGCGTCTCGGTCTCGTAGACCGTCCGGAACGCGCCCGAGGTGCCGATCGTCAGCGCCGCGCGGTCGCGCGTCACGCAGCCGGCGCCGATGTTCGCGCACGTTCCGTCGTGCCACGCGGGGCACCAGCCGTCGAGCGGCTCGTTCGAGATGCGTGGCAGCCGCTCTTCGTCGACGCCGAGCGTCGCGAGCAGCTCCTCGTCCCACGCGCGCGTGTGCAGGTTGAAGAGTCCCGTGCCCGCGCCCACCGAGAGGCTCATCGGGACATCGCCGCTCTCCAGCAGCTGGGCATACATGTACTCGGGGAACGAGACAAACCGGTGTGCGTCGCGAAAGACATCCGGCTCCTGTTCGGCGAGCCAGGCGAGCTTCGCCGGCCAGTAGCTCGTGTGGACCTGACAGCCGGTGCGCGCGTGGACGGCGCCCGCGTCAAGCCGCTGCGCGAGCCTGGCTGCCGCGTCGGCGGACCTCGTGTCGCGCCATCCCAGCATCGGCGTCAGCGGCCGCCCGCCTGCGTCGAGCGCGAGCAGGCTGTGGCCGAAACACGACGTCCCCACCGCGTCCACCTCCCCGGTGCGCGCCTCGCGATACGCCTCGCGGGCCAACTCGACGATCCGGTCGGGGTCGCTCTAGCCCGCGTACTCGCGGCGCGCAACGTCGCCTTCCTCCGCCGACTCGTCGAACACGCGTGCGCGGACGGACGACGTGCCGACGTCGAGAGCGAGGACGCGCGTCACCGCGCGGGACCCTAACGAGGCGCGAGGGCTGCTTCGAGCGCGCGCTCGAGCTCGACCAGCGGGAACGGCTTGATCAGGTGGACGACCGGGTCGAGCTGCTCGCGCGTCTCACGGGACGGCGGGTGAATGCTCGCGCAGACGATCGCGAGGGCAGGGAATCGCTCGCGAAGACGGCGCGCTCGTCGAAGCTCCGATTCCGCCGAAGGTTCCACGACGACCACTGCCGGCGGCTCGTCCGCGATCGTCGCAACCGGCTCATGTCCAAGACGCAGGGCAACAGCCGAAAAGAGCTCCCGCACCTCGCGGTGCGGCTCGAGCAGCAGGATCGTGGCCATACGGACACCTTGGGTCGGAAGGGTCGGAATCGGCGGGCTGGGGCGGTAGGAAAACCGTATGAACGGGCCTCACGGCAGGCCTCTCAAGGAATTCGCTCGCTGAGCCGAAAACCTTGACAAAGGGCGACTCTCTTGCTCGCCCGAGGTCAACCGAACCCACAGTCGCGGCTAATGGATCCAGAGCTTGCAATCGCCCAGGCGAAGAAGTACGCGGAGGAGCTCAGCCTGCTCTACCAGCAGGAGCGGACCCAGCGGCGCGCCGCGGAGGAGGCCTACGCCCAGCTGGCCGAGTCCTACGGCACGACGGTTCGCGCGCTTGCGGCCGCGCTGGAACTGCGCGACGACGCCACCGGTGGTCACGCGGAGCGCGTGACGCGAACTGCGCTGGCGCTCACGCGTGTCGTCGAGCCGGACCTGGCCGCCAATCCGGAGCTCGAGTACGGCTTCCTGCTCCACGACATCGGCAAGATCGGTGTCCCTGACGCCATCCTGCTCAAGCCGGGCCCGCTGAGCGCGAAGGAGCGCGAGACGATGAGGGACCACCCGATCCTCGGCGAGAAGGTCATCGCGCGCGTTCCCTACCTTCGTGGCATCGCCCGCCAGGTGGTGGCAGGGCATCACGAGCGGTGGGACGGGACCGGATATCCGCGCCGGCTTCGTGGCCATCAGATTCCCGTCTCGGCACGCATCTTCGCCGTCACCGATGCATTCGATGCGATGACGAACGACCGGCCGTATCGCGCGGCGATGAAGGTCGACGCTGCGCTCGCCGAGATCGAGCGCTGCGCCGGCACCCAGTTCCAACCGGAGATCGTCGAGGCGTTCCTCTCCCTGGCGGAGGTCTCGACGGCCGCATGAGCACGAACGAGCTTTCGGTGCTGCTCGTCGAGGACGACGCGATGGTCAGCGGATGGGTGCGGCTCGCGCTCGAGGGATCCGAGCTGCGCCTGGCAGGGATCGCGTCATCCGCCGCAGAGGCCTTGGAGCTCGCGCAACGTCGTCACGTCGACGTTCTCCTCGTCGACTATCGCCTTCCTGACGGTCGCGGCACCGAGCTCGTGCGCGAGCTGCGGCGCCGCGGTGTCGTCGTTCCCGCCGTCCTGATGACAGCCAACGAGGAACGCGGGTTCAACGAGGGTGCGCGGGAGGCCGGGGCGCAGGGCACGGTGCTGAAGACCGGCCGCGCGGACGAGCTCGTCGAGACGCTGCGGCGCGTGCACGACGGCGAAGGGGCGTACGACGGTCGGCATCCGCAACGCGCGCCAGGCCGGGGCGCGCTGAGCCCGCGCGAGCGGGATGTCCTGCGCCTCGTCGCGGACGGATCGACGAACGTCGAGATCGCCACGCAGCTCGGTGTCAGCGGCGAGACGGTCAAGACGCTGGTCGCGCGGACGTTTGCGAAGCTCGGCGTGCGGCGACGCGCCGAGGCTGTCGCAGCAGCTCACGATCGTGGTCTCCTGTGAGTACCGCCGACGCCGAACGGGCCGAACGCATCGCGGACCTCGATCACGAGCTGCGCACGCCTCTCGCGGCGATCGCAGGGTATGCAGAGCTGCTCGCCACCCGAGCGGACGAGGCGACCCGACTCGAGGCGGCTCGAATCATCACGACCTCCGTGGAACGCCTTCGCCTGACGCTCGACCGCTTGCTCGTGGAGCTGGCGGAGTGAGCGGCGACTTCGTCCTGATCGTCGACGACGACGAAGTGATCCGCAGCCTCCTGCGGCTGACCTTGCCGAGCGAAGGCTTCGGCGTTGTCGAGGCCGAGTCCGGCGACCACGCGCTCGAGCTCGCGAACGGCCGGCAACCCGCCCTGGTCCTGCTCGACTGGCGCATGCCCGGACGCTCCGGCGCGGAGGTTCTCCCGGAGCTGAAGCGACGTTATCCCGAGACGCCGGTGATTGTGCTCACTGCCGAACCGGAGGTCCCGAACCGCAAGCAGGCCGAGTCGCTCGGCGCCGACGGCTTCATCACGAAGCCGTTCAGCCCGCTGCAGCTGCTCGCGACGATCGAGCGGTTACTACCCGACCGCGCGGTCGACGAGCGCGCGTAGCTCGGCAGCCGAGTAGTCGTTCTTCTCGAGCAGCGCGACCGCACTCCGTCTGAGCGCCGTGCGTTCGGCAGCCGTGAGACGGCGCGCTGTCAGCACGACGACCGGGATCGCCCTTGTCTCCGGTTCGGCGTGGAGCCGCTCCAGCACTTCGAAGCCGTCCAGCGTCGGCATCATCAAGTCGAGCACGATCGCGTCGGGCCGCCGCGCGGCGATCTTCGCCAGCGCTTCCCCGCCGTCCGCTGCCTCACGAAGCTCGTACCCATTGCCGTCAAGCGTCTCGATCACGAGACTTCGCACGCTCTCGTCGTCGTCGACGACGAGGACCGAACCGCGCCCGTCGGGAAGAAGTCGTTCGACCGTCGTCCGCAGCTGGTCTGCACCGAACGGCTTCGAGAGAAAGTCTGCGGCGCCGAGCGCCGACGCTTCGCCGCGTCCGTTTCCGGCGGTACAGATGACAACCGGAATGCCCGCACTTGCGGGATTCGACTTCAACTGTCCGAGTACCGCCCAGCCGTCGAGCTTCCCGGCCAGCGTGATGTCGAGACAGATGAGCGAGGGTGGCTGTTCGCCGACGTAGGCGAGCGCTGCTTCGCCGGTCGAAGCCACGTCGACGGCGTAGTCGGCAGACGAGAGGTACTCCTCCAGGAGGGCGGCGGCGGCCGCATCGTCCTCCACGACGAGCACCCGTCGTCTTCCCGCGTCACGGCCGTGCGTCGATGCCGGCAGCTCGAACCAAAATGTGGAGCCCTCGCCTTCCTCGCTCGAGAATCCGATCTTGCCACCGTGCGCCTCGACCATCTCCTTGCACAGGGCGAGCCCGAGACCGGTCCCGCCGATCTCGCGCGTGTCAGACGAGTCGGCGCGAAAGAACTTCGTGAACAGCTTGGACTGCTGGCTCACCGGAATGCCCAGGCCGGAGTCCGAGACCGAGACTCGCAGCGCGGTCCCGGCGTTCTCCAGCTTCACGTCCACCCGCCCGCCCGACGGGGAATACTTGATTGCGTTCGAGAGCAGGTTCCCAAGCACCTGCGCGATCCGGCCGCGGTCGGCAAGCGCGCGGATCGACTCGTCCGGAGTCTCGACAACGAGCTCGTGGTCGGCGCTCTGAGCTGAGTAGAGCTGGATCTCCTCGCGCACGAGCTCACCGAAATCGAACGGCTCGAGCGACAGCGTGAAGGCACCGGATTCGATCCGCTGCAGGTCCAGGAAATCGTTCACGAGCGCGGTCAGCCGCGTCGACTCGCTGCGGATCGTCTGCAAGAACCGTCTGCGAGTCTCCTCGTCGTACTCACGCTCCGTCAGCAGCTCCGCGAAGCCCATGATGCTCGCCAAAGGCGTGCGTAGCTCATGCGAGACCGTGGCGACGAGCTCCGTCTTGAGACGCTCTCCGGCACGCTCGGCCGTCGTCTCGCGGATGACGTAGACGCGGCCGATGTACTCGCCTTCGGGGTCGCGTACAGGCGCTGTGTAGCGAACGTAGGAGCGTCCGGAGACAAGCTCGAATTCGTGGCTTCCCTCGAACTCCGGGTCACCGACGATCTCCGCGTGGTTCGCGCGAAAGCGTTCCGGTTCCGTCGTGCGCTCAGCCAGGATCTCCACGTACTCCGGCACCGTGCGACTGGGAGGAAGCTCGAAGAGATCGGTCAGCATGAGCTGCTGCGCAGAATTCATCAGCACGATCTCGCCGTCCGCGTTCGCGAGCGCGATTCCGTCGAGGGTCGCGTCCAGAACTGCGCGCTTGATCGCGGCGGTATGCCGCAGCTCCTTGTTCGTCTCCTGGAGTTCGGCCGAGCGGCTGAGAATTTCCGCCTCCATCTGACCAGTGCGGTCTCGGAGTTCGCTCGTAACCGCCTCTTGCTCGCTCTCGAGCTCCTTGAGTCGCACGAACTCGGTCACGTCCTCGACCCGATGGATGATGTACGCGACCTGGTTGCGCTCGTCGAGTACCGGCGAGTTGACCGGGCTCCAGTAGCGCACCTCGAAGCCACCGCCTTCTTCGACGGGACGACGGATGTCGTACTTCTGCACCGCCATTGTGTCGGGCGTGCGGAGTTCGAGGGTCCGCTCGAGTGAAGCGCGGAGGTTGTTCACTCCCGTGGCATCGACATCTTCGGGGTTGTCGGGAAAGACGTCGAAGAGGCCGCGGCCGAGAATCTCTTCCCGCTTCGTCATCGTCGCGGCGAGGTAGGCATCGCTGACGGCGGCGATCCTGAAGGTTGGATCGAGGACGAGATAGAGGCCGGGTGCCGCTTCGAAGAGCGCCCGGAAGTCGGGCTCCGAGCCCACCGATTCCCTCAGCGGCCTAGCGCCCATTGCCGAGGAACTCCTTGACCACGCGTGCGAGTTCGAGCGGACTGAACGGCTTGGCGAGGAAGCGATCGGCGCCCGCGCGCTCTGCAGCCTCCCGATCTCCGACCTGGGCCCGCGCGGTCAACATGACGACCGGTATCCCTCGAAGCTCCGGGTCCCGGCGTAGCTCCTCGAGCACCTCGATGCCGGTCCTGCCCGGCATCATCATGTCCAGCAGGATGAGGTCGGGTCGCACGCGCCGTGCGGCGTCGAGCGCCTCGTCTCCGTCCCGCGCCTCGATGAGGGAGTAGCCGTTTCCGTGCAGGCTGGCGCGCACGAGATCCCGAAGGATCTCCTCGTTGTCGCAGACGAGGACGGTCGATTCCATGGGCCGCTAGCAAGACCCGTATCGTCAAAAGTCGACGGGGGCTTGAGATTGGGCGGCCTAGCCGGCAAGCAGCCGCTCGAGCAGCGCACGGAACTTCGCCGGGGCCATCGCAGCCGACTCGTCGGTCTTCGAGGTGGGCCGGTAGGCGTTGTCCTTCGACTGCCAGTAGGCCCAGGGGACCATCGACGTGAACCGCTCGCAGCCCTGGTCGGAGTGGTCGACGACGGCCGCGTTCTCGTAGCACCAAGCCTTGGCACCAAGTGCCGCCTGGAGCTCTGCACGCATCTGGGGCGTCAGCAGGAAGAAGTCGATCTGATGCGCGTATTCGTCCTGCACCGTCGCCCATGCAAAGCGGCCCGAGTCGAGGAGGTCGGCATCGAGCCAGATCTCCCCGCGCATCGAATGCGTCGTGGCCCCCGGCCGGATGTGGATCGTGATGGCGGCGCGAACGCGGCTCCAGTTGAACGAGCTGGCCTCGAGCGCCCCGCGCACCTGCGACCGCTGGTACGCCGTGCCGCCGTCGAACCTGTAAGTCCCGCCTGAGGCCTGCGCGGTGCCCGCGTGGGCTAGCGCAAGCGCGGTCACGAGCGAGACGAGGACGATGCGGAGGGCGCGGAGGAGGTTCATGCACTAGTCCTCGTCGCTCCCGGCACCGGCTTTGTCCCCTGTTTTCCGAGGCGGGAGGCCGAGTTGTCCCCCGTTCGGCGGCAGCGTCGTGCGCCTGTCCCCCGTTCACGCCACGGCGACTAGCCTCTTGGCGTGGCCGTCGTCATCGCATCCAACCTCCGCAAGGAGCTCGCCGGCGATCCGCTGTTCGACGGTGTCTCCTTCAAGGTCGAGCGCCGGGATCGCGTCGCGCTGTCCGGCCCCAACGGGACTGGCAAGACCACGCTGCTGCGGGCACTCGCGGGCGAGACGACGCTCCAGGGCGGCGACCTCGCATTCCAGAAGGGAACGCGCGTCGCGCTCCACGACCAGCGGCCGCCGCTCCAGCGCGGGCTCACCCTGCGGGAGTACGTGCTCTCGGGCGCGGCCGATCTGATCGCCGTCGAAGAGGAGCTGCGACGGCTCGAGCAGGCGATGGCCGGCGGGGATCACGCCGGCTCGACCCTGCGGCGCTATTCCGAGGCGCAGTCACGCCTCGAGCATGCGGGCGGCTACGCCTGGCGCGACCGCGCCGCGGCGGTCGTGCGCGGGCTCGGCTTCTCGGATCCGGATCTCGACCGGCTGCTCGACACGTTCTCCGGTGGGGAACTGACGCGTGCGTCGCTCGCGCGGGCCCTCGGCGGCGATCCGGACCTCCTGTTGCTCGACGAACCGACGAACCACCTCGACGTCGCGAGCCTCGAGTGGCTGGAGCGCGAGCTGCAGTCGCTCGACGCCGGTGTGATGATCGTGGCGCACGACCGCTGGTTCCTGGAGGCGGTCACGACCTCGGTGCTCGAGCTCGAGGCCGGGCGCTCGACGTTCTTCTCGGGGCCGTGGCACGAGTGGCGACGCGAGAAGGCCGCGCGGCTGCAAGCGGCGTCGAAGTCCGCCGAGCGCGTCGGCCGCGACATCGAGCGCCTCGAGCGCTTCGTCGCGCGGTTCCGCGCTTCGACGCCGAAGATGGCGAGGAAGGCGCAGGCCAAGCTGACCCAGATCGGGCGGCTCGAGAAGGAACGGGGGCAGGCGAAGACCGAGATCGAGCTGCTGACTCGGCGAGGCAAGCGACTTGGATTCGAGTTCCTGAAGCCGCCGCGCAGCGGCCGCACGGTGATCGAGGGCAACGGCGTCCAGATCACGATCGGGGAGCGCATGTTGTTGGAGAAGGTGAGCTTTGCGATCGAGCGCGGAGAGCACGTCGGGCTGATCGGCCCCAACGGATCCGGGAAGACGACGCTCCTCGAGACCCTGTTGGGGCGCCGCGAGCCGGCGGCGGGAGACATGCGCCTGGGACACGGAGTCGAGCCCGCGTACTTCTCACAGCAGGAGATCGAGCTCGACGAGCGCGGCAGCGTGCTTCAGTGCGTGCAGACGATGACGGGGCTCCAGCGGCCTGACGCGCAGTCGCTGCTCGGCCGCTTCCTCTTCTCCGGTTGGGCCGAGCACGAGAAGCCGGTTGCGGTTCTCTCCGGCGGCGAGCGCCGCCGCCTCGCGCTCGCCGTGGTCGTCGCCTCCGGCGCGAACTTCCTCGTGCTCGACGAGCCGACGAACCACCTCGATCTCGAGAGTCGCGAGGCCCTCGAGGCCGCGCTGGAGGCGTTCCCCGGAACGTTGCTGCTCGTCTCGCACGACCGCGCGCTGCTCGATGCGGTTGCCGAGCGAACGCTAGCGATTGAAGAGCGAGCGCTCGCGCCCTATGACGGCGGCTGGGCCGACTACGTGCGCATTCGCGCCGAGCGACGGTCAGCGGCGGGAGAACCTGTTCCGAAGCCTCGAAAGGAGCGCGCCAAGGTCGTTGCGAAACCTCCGCGGCAACGTCCCTCCGAGCTCGAGCGGCTCGAGACCGAGATCGCGCAACGCGAGGGCGCAGTCGCCGAGCTGGAGCGCCGCCTGGCCGAAGACTGGGGCGACGTCGAGACGCTCGCCGAGCACCGGCGGGCACGTGACGAGCTGCAGACGCTGCTCGAACGGTGGGAAACACTGTTCGAGCGGGCCCAGACCTAGACTTTCTCTCGTGGAAGAGGAACGGGAATCGACCAGCGGGATGACGCCGGCGATCTTCGTCGGCGGAACGCTCGCGTCGATCGTCGTCGTCGGGGTCGTGGGCGCACTCGTGGCCTGGATCCGCGGCCGCGGCGCCGACACGTCGATTGCGCTCGCGTACTACTTCGTCGGCGGCATCGTGTTCCTCGTCGGCAGCTTCCCGACGGGCGGCTTCTCGCTGACACGCGGAAGAACGCGACGACGTCCGACCGGCGGCGGCACGTTCGCAGGACCGTCGATGCTGCTCGGGACGCTGCTGATCGGCGTCGGCGTCATCGTGGACTTCACGCACCCCTTCTAGAAATTTAGGCGTCGTCGAACGTCGCGATCAGCGCTTCCGCAACGACCTTGAGCGACCGGCCCGAGATCTGGCTCGCCTTGCGCAGACGCGCGAACGCTTCCTGCTCGCTCAGTCCCTCCTTCTCCATCAGCAAACCCTTCGCGCGCTCGATCGCCTTGCGCGCGGCGAGCGCCTCTGCGAGTGACTCGGCTTCGTCTCGCAGCGCGAGGAGCTCCTCGTGTCGTGCGCGCGCAGTGCGAATCGCCGGGAGGAGATCCTGTTCGCGAAACGGCTTCACGAGATAACCGAACACACCTGCCTCGACCGCGCGGGCCACAAGCTCGTCCTGCCCGTAGGCGGTCAGCATCACGATCGGGATCGGCCGTTCGTCGAGGATCCGGCGCGCCGCCTCGATCCCGTCCAGCTTCGGCATCTTCACGTCCATGATCGCCACGTCCGGTTGTTCCGAGCGCGCAAGCGCCACGGCCTCCTCGCCGTCCCGGGCCTCGGCGCAGACCTCGAATCCCGATCGCTCGAGGAGATCCCGGAGGTCGAGCCGGATGATCGTCTCGTCCTCGGCGACCAGAACCCGCATGGCTCCGGCAACCATATGAGGGATGGCGCAAACGCGCGCAGACCCCGATCATTCGAGCGGAGCGCCGAATGGCCGAGGACATCACACGCCCCTTTGTGTTCCGAGTGGAGATCGCGCCTGAGCAGGTCGACGCGATCGCCCCGCGGCTGCGTGAAGCCCTGGCAGCGAGCGGCAACGACGGAGAGATCGCGAGGCGCGCGACGGCCGTGGCCGAGCGCGAGGAGAAGCTGCGCCAGGACCAGGAAGAGCTCGACCGGCGCGCGCGCCTGTTGACCGAGCGGGAGGCGGAGCTCAAGACTTCAGGCGAGCCGACCGCGTCCGAGCGGATTCGGTTCGCCGAGCGGCGCCAGTACATCGAGCTGTCGGAGCACGAAGTCGAATCGCGCGAGCACGAGCTGCTGCAACGCGAGGCGGAGTTCGAAGCCGACGTGCTCCTGCGGGAGGACCGGATGGAGCGGTGGCGTTCGGAGCTGACCGACCTGGAGGAGCGACTCGAGCGCCGGGAGCGTGACCTGGCGTCGTACGTCGAGCAGCTCCAGGGCACCCTTACGACAGGCGATCCCCTCCCCGCACCGCCCGGCATCACCGAGCTGCGCCGCACGGCTTAAGAGCCGTCGGAGCCATCCCTCGTTCGAGGGATGCCCTCGACTGAACCCGGCGCGACAATCGGCGGGCCGTCATGGAGCTCGTCTCCGATCTCAGCGTGTTCGAGCCGATGAGCCCCGAGCTCGTCCTCGTCTCGCCGCCCGAGCTGGCCGCACGCGCACGAGGAGTCCTCGCGCCGGTCGAGCTCTGGCAGCCACTGCCGATCGAGAGCGCCGCCGGTGTGCGCAGGGAACGGCTTCCGTTCGCGGTCTTCTGTGCGACGTGCCTACTGATGACGCTGGCGCCGCTCGCCGTGATCGTCGTCGTGCACTAGCCGCGCCGTTCTAGACTCAGCGGATCGACCGCTGCTGTTCACGTACAGGCGAATCCGACGTCTTCAACGAGCGGTTCGCGCGCCGGCTCGCACGCCGCTATCGCAGGCGCGGTCTCGACGAGGTCGCACGCCGGCTCGTCGACGCCGTCGGCGTGCGGGCAGGAGAAACAGTCCTGGAGATCGGCGGCGGCATCGGCGACATCGAGATCGAGCTGCTCCGGTCGGGGGCCGAGCACGCGACGAACGTCGAGCTCTCGGCGGCCTACGAAAAGCTGGGAAGGACGCTGTTCGAACAAGCGGGCTTCGAGGGGCGCATCGAGTGGCGGTACGGCGACATCGCGACCGACCCTGAGCTCGCTCCGCCTGCGGACGTCGTGGTGCTGAACCGCGTGGTGTGCTGCTACCCGGACATGCCGGCGCTGGTCGACGCAGCAGCGGCGAAGACACGGCGCTCGCTCGCGCTGAGCTTTCCACGGGACACGCGGCTGATGCGGATCGGCGGTCGTGCGATCAACGCGTGGTGCCGGCTGCGGAGATCCGACTTTCGCTTCTTCGTGCACCCGCCGCCGGAGATCGTGGCGGCGGCGCACAAGCGCGGCCTGCACCTCGTGCACCAGCACCGCGGCCGGCTCTGGCAGGTCGCCGCGCTCGAGCGCAGCTAGCTCCTAGACGGGGAAGACGACCTCGGCGCGCGTCCCGCCGTCGTTTCGCAGCTCCAGACGGCCCTGCAGCTCGTCGCGCACGAGCGCTTGCACGATCGAGAGGCCCGTGCCGCTCGCTGCGCCTTCGATCCCGCTCCCGTCGTCGGCGATTGCGAGCGTGACCTCGCCGTTCCGCTGGACGAGCTCGATCCGCACGGCCTCGCCGCCGTGCTCGAGCGCGTTCTGTAACAGCTCGCTGAAGACGAGCGCGAGCGCGGTTGCCCGTGAGCCGGCGAGCGACACGGGCTCCAGCTCGGCGTGCACGGCCTTGCCGGTCGCCAGCCCTTGCACCAGCATCGCACGTAGGCGGTCGAGGAGCTCGCCGAGCTCGACCTCCTCATCGCGCTGCTCCGTCAGCACCTCGTGCACGGCGGCGATCGCGAGGATCCTGTTGACCGAATCCTCGAGCGCCTTGCGCGGATCTTCGTGCGCCGAGCGCGCCTGCAGACGCAGCAACGACGCGACCGTCTGCAGGTTGTTCTTGACGCGGTGATGGATTTCCTGTGCGAGCACGCCTCGCATCACGGCACGCCCGTGCTCGAGCGCGACGGCCGCATGGTGCGCGATCGACGCCAGTAGGGCACGCTCGTCGTCCGTAAACGGCGTGTCGCGATCGCAGACCAGCTCTCCGATCTGGCGCCGCTTCCAGCGCAGGGGCAACCGGACGGCGTGCGTGCCCGCACGTCCCTCCGGCCAAGCGATCTTCCCGTCCTCGAGCACGAGCGCAGCGCCGGTGGCGTCGACTGCTTCCATCGTGGTCTTGACGATCGCCTCGAGCGACTCTTCGAGGTACAGCGACTCGGACACAGCCTCGGAGATCCGGGCGAGCGCCTCGAGCTCGGCGACGCGCCGCTGCGCATCCGCATAGAGCTGCGCGTGGACGATTGTCTGCGCGACCTGAGCGGCGATCGCGACGAGCAGGTCGATTTCGTCCTGATTGAACTCGCGCGGCGCCAGCGTCCGGACGTTCAGCGCGCCCGCGAGCCGATCGCGCGCCAGGATCGGAACGGCGAGGATCGATTCGTACTGGTCCTCGGGAAGGTTCGAGAAGGACTTGAAGCGTGGGTCCAGGTGCGCCTGTGCCGGGATCATCACCGGTCCGAGCTCCGCGGCTGCCGTTCCCGTGATTCCCTCGCCGGGGCGCATGCGCGGCCGGCGCGTCATCTCCTCGACGCTCGTTCCGTGCGTCGCCCTGAGCACGAGCTCGCCCGCACGCTCGTCGTAGAGGTAGACGAAGCAAGCATCGGCGGCAAGCGCGTCAGCGACCTTGCGCGCGACGAGCGCGAGGACCTCCTCGAGATCGAGCGTCGAATTGACGGCTTCGATCGTCTCGGTCAGCAGGCGCAGATGCCGCTCACGAACGTCCATAGGTG
This sequence comes from Gaiellaceae bacterium, assembly GCA_049273785.1. Lineage (GTDB taxonomy): Bacteria > Actinomycetota > Thermoleophilia > Gaiellales > Gaiellaceae > 3-1-20CM-4-69-9. The sequence goes on from JBASRJ010000129.1 coordinate 12,528, forward strand.
GATTGTCGCAGCCCATCCCGCAGTGCCCGTAGGCTCCGGGCATGACGCGTGTCCTCCTCTTCCTCCATCTGTTCTCCGCGTTCGTGTTCGTCTCCGGCACCGTCGCGGCGGGAATCCTTCAGATCACCGCCCTTCGTCGAGAGCGACCGAGCGAGATCGCGCTTCTCCTGCGCACGACACGAACGGCCGTGATGCTCACGGTCCTCGGCGGACTGGGCGCGCTCGTCTTCGGGCTCGCGCTCGTCGGCAACGAAGACATCGGCTACGGGGAGCCGTGGGTCTCTGCGTCCATCACCTTGTGGGTCGCGAGCATGGCGCTCGGCGGGGCGGGCGGCCGGACGGCACGGCACGCGCGCTACCTCGCCGAGCGGCTGGCCGCCGAGGGAGACGGGCCGAACGAGGATCTGCGCAAGCTCGTCGCGCACCGGCCGTCGCTCCTGCTCAGCTACGGGGCGACAGCCGCCATCGTGGCCATCCTGGTCCTGATGGTCTGGCGGCCGGGCTAACCGAATCCTTACGGAGAGAAGGGAATTTCCTTGCAGCTGAGGAATACGTTCGGCCTGTGAGCGCAGTCGCAGCCGACCTCAGCACCACCACCGGCTTCATCGTCTCCGACAGCGGGGGCCGGGTCGTCGGCCGGGTCGAGTGCCCCATGTATGGCTCGCTGCCGACCGTCCCGGATGCGCTCTCCGTCCGCCAGAGACGCTTCTCTCGCCACCGCCGTCTCGTCCCGGCGAACACCATTGCCGACATCGACCCGACCGCGGGTGTCGTCGCGTTGAGGGTCGCTCGCGAAGCGATTCGCCGCTTCCTCTAGGAGGGCTTGCCGCCGGAACGACCACGAGCCGCGCTAACGAGAGCAGCGGCTCGCAGTCGGCCGTCAGTTGGGTTCTGCCGGGCCGCAGAGCCGTGGGCAGAACCTGCGTCAATCATCGCGCTTCCCTAGAGCACTGACAAGTACCGGCCGAGCTCCCATTCCGACAGCTGGACGCGGTACTCGTCCCACTCCTTCCGTTTCAGCTCGACGTAGCGGTCGAAGATGTGCGGGCCCAGGGCTTTTCGGGCCAGGGCCGAACCGGACAGTGCGTCGACCGCCTCGCCGAGGGTCTCCGGCAATGAGACTATCCCGCGCTCCCGCCGTTGCTCGGCGGTGAGGTGGTAGAGGTTCGTCTCCATCGGCTCCGGTAGCTCGTACCCCTGCTCGATCCCTTCGAGCCCGGCGTGAAGAAGCGCGGCGAACGTCAGGTACGGGTTGCAGGCTGGGTCCGGGCAGCGGATCTCGGCGCGCGTCGCCTGCTCGTGTCCCGGCTTGTAGAGCGGGATCCGGATCAGCGCCGAGCGGTTGCGACGCGACCAGGCGACGTACACGGGCGCCTCATAGCCCGGCACGAGCCGCTTGTACGAGTTCACCCACTGCGCGAACACCGCGCTGATCTCCCTCGCGTGCCGCAGTTGGCCGGCGATGAACGCCTTGCCCGCGTCGGAGAGGTGCCATCCGTCCTCCTCGTCGAAGAAGGCATTCCGCCCCTCCTTGAACAGGGACTGATGCGTGTGCATCCCGGAGCCGTTCTCGCCGAAGATCGGCTTCGGCATGAACGTGGCGTGGTAGCCGGCCTTCTTCGCGATTTCCTTCACGATCAGCCGATACGTGACCGTGTGGTCCGCCATCGTCAACGCGGGCGCGAACCGCATGTCGATCTCGTGCTGGGACGGGCCGACCTCGTGGTGCACGTACTCGATCGGAATCCCCATCGAGTGCAGCGCGCGGACGGTCTCCTGCCGCAGCTCGCTCGCGGCGTCCATCGTCGTCATCGCGAAGTAGCCGCCCTCGTCGAGCGTCTCCGTGCCCTTGTCGTCGCGGAAGAGGAAGTACTCGAGCTCCGGCCCGACGTTGAACGTGTCGAAGCCGAGCGACGCCATCCGGTCGAGTGCGCGCCGCAGCACGTAGCGCGGGTCGCCCTCATACGGCTTCCCATCGGGCGTGACGATGTCGCAGATCATCCGTGCGACCTTCGTCTCACCCTGCCGCCAGGGCATCAGCTGGAAGGTCTCCGGGTCCGGGATCGCGACCATGTCGGATTCCTCGATCGCGTTGAAGCCGGTGATCGATGAACCGTCGAACCCCATCCCGTCGTCGAGCGCGCCCGCGATCTCGCTGGGCGTCACCGCGAACGACTTCAGGTGTCCCTCGATATCGGTGAACCAGAGGAGCACGAACTCGACGCCCTCGTCCCCGATCCGTTTCACGACGTCACGCCGCGACTCCTCGCTCGACGTCGCCCGGTTCTTGCTCTCGACCTGCGCCATGGAAATCTCCTTCTGAAAACACGAAAGCCCCAGGCGCCACGGGAGCGCCTGAGGCAACGTCGCCTCGCTGACGCGCGGAGTCTATAGGTTCTCGCGCGATGAGGGTTCTCGTGACAGGAGGCGCAGGGTTTATCGGCTCGCATTTTGCGGAGCGACTCCTAGCCGCCGGCGACGAGGTCGTCGTCCTCGACAAGCTCACCTACGCCGGCAATGAAGCGAACGTTCCCCGAGCTGCGGAGTTCCACCGCGGCGACGTGGCCCTGCGAGACGACGTCGAGGCGGTCGGCAGCGTCGACGCGATCGTCAATTTCGCCGCGGAGAGCCACGTCGACCGCTCGATCCTCGGACCGACCGAGTTCGTGCGCACGGACGTCCTGGGCGCGCTCGTGCTCGTCCAGCATGCGCACGAGCGCGGGATCCGCCTCGTGCACGTCTCGACCGACGAGGTGTACGGTGACGTGACCACAGCCGCGCGTGAGGACGCGCCCCTGCGCCCGTCGAGCCCGTACAGCGCCTCGAAGGCGGGCGGGGATTTGCAGGTGCTCGCGGCGGTACGGACGTTCGGTGTCGACGCTTGCATCACGCGCGGCTCGAACACCTACGGACCGCGGCAGTACCCGGAGAAGCTGATCCCGCTGTTCGCGACGAACGCGCTCGACGGCCAGCCGCTGCCCCTGTACGGGGACGGCCGTCAGGTCCGTGACTGGCTCCACGTGCTGGACCATTGCGCGGCGATCGAGGTCGTGCTGCGCTCGGGGATGCCGGGCGAGGTCTACAACGCGGGCGCCGGCGACGAGTGGGAGAACCGTGAGGTCGCCGGCCGGATTCTCGAGCTGACCGGTGCGGATCCGTCGCTCCTCCGCTCGGTCGAGGACCGACCCGGCCACGACCGACGGTACGCCCTCGACTCGTCGAAGCTGCGCGGGCTCGGCTGGCGACCAGAGCACCGGTTCGACGACGGCCTCCCCGAGACGGTCGCGTGGTACCGCGACAACCGCACCTGGTGGGAGCCGCTCAAGTCAGGCGAGTACCGCGCGTTCTACGAGCGGCAGTACGCGGAGCGTTTGCGCTCGTGAACAGATTGCCGGGGGTGGCTACGGAAGTGCGGGAAATGACGATTCGGTAAAGAAAAGTGCTGCTCGTGAGCCTGTTTGCTAGCCTCGTGCGCGTCCCCGGCGCGGGTCGTCGGGGCTTCGGGGTCCCTTCGATGCGCCAACCGCTCGCACTCGTTCTCGCCCTTGCCGCCGTCGGTGCGACGCCGGCCGCACAGGGACGCCCGCTCGCGCCAGCAGCCCAGAACCCGACCTTCGTGATCACGGGACACGGCTGGGGTCACGGCGTGGGCATGAGCCAGTACGGCGCGTACGGGTACGCGCAGCACGGCTTCGCGTATCCGAAGATCCTGGCGCACTACTTCCCAGGGACCGCGTTGGGCCCGGCTCCCGCCGGCAAGGTGCGCGTGCTCCTCTCGAGCGGCACGGCGAAGCTCACCCTCGGTGCAACCGACGGCTTCACGGTTCGCGACGGGGCCGGAACGAAGCACGGCGTGGCGGCGGGGACCTACACGATCACACCGGCGCTGAAGCTGAAGGTCGACGGCTCGCAGAAGCCGCAGGCGCTCGCCGGTCCGCTGTTGTTCCAGCCCGGCGCATCGGCGTTGTCGCTCGGCCGGCGATACCGCGGCGCGATTCAGGTGGACGTCGACGGCGGCAAGCTGCGCGCGATCAACGTCGTTGGCCTCGAGCAGTACCTGTACGGCGTCGTCCCGTCGGAGATGCCGTACACCTGGGCGCCCGAAGCGCTGAAGGTCCAGGCGGTCGCCGCACGCTCGTATGCGCTCGCAACGAAACGGTCCGGCCCATTCGACGTTTATCGGGACACGCGCGACCAGGTGTACCTCGGGCTCGACCACGAGAAGCCGAGCTCGAACGCCGCCGTCGACGCAACCGCAGGAGAGGTCCTGCTCTACGACGGCGCGGTCGCGAAGACGTACTTCTTTTCGACGTCCGGCGGTCGCACTGCATCGGCGGAGGACGTCTGGGGAACCGCGGTTCCGTACCTCGTCTCGGTCCCCGACCCGTACGACACCATCTCGCCGTACCACAACTGGGGGCCGTTCCCGTTCACGGGCGCGAAGCTCGGTCGCACGCTCCACCTCGGCGGAGCCGTGACGGACGTGCGAACCGCCCTGAACTCGTCCGGGCGCGTGATGACGCTGACCGCAGTGACCGCCGACGGCGAGCGTCCCGTCGACGGCGCCGCTCTCAAGAAGGCGCTCGGCCTGCGCTCGACGTGGTTCAGCGTCGGCGTGCTCTCGCTGAGCCCGCCTGCGGGACCCGTCACCTATGGCTCGACGACGCGCCTCACAGGAATCGCACGTGGCGTCCGCCCGCTCGAGCTCCAGCAGCGCGCGAGCGGCATCTGGCAGCTCGTGGGCGGTCTGACGGCCGCGAAGGACGGCTCGTTGACCATCCCCGTCAAGCCGACCGTGACGACGCAATACCGGCTCGCAACGGGGAAGGTCACAGCCGCGGCCGCGCGCGTGTCCGTCGCGCCACTCGTGCGCATGACGCCGCCGCGCACGCCGCGCGAGCTGCTCGGCTACATCCGTCCGGTGATCTCCGGCGCCGTCGTCTCGATTCAGCGCCAGCAGGGCACAGTGTGGACGACAGTTGCGACGGCGTCGGTCGATGATTCCGGCAACTTCGATGCGAAGTTTCAGCTGATCGCGGGCACGTACCGGGCGCGCGTCGCGCCGGGACACGGGCTCGTTCCCGGCGTCTCGCCGGTCCTGCTGGTGTCGGTCTCGTGAGAAGCGCGGCGCTCGCCGCGATCGCGCTCGGACTCGTCCTGCCGGGCGTCGCCGGTGCGCGGCCCTTCTATGTCCCGTCGGATCCGCTGGCCACGAAGCAGTACTACCTCACGCAGGACCACGCCTTCGACGCGTTCGGCGACACGCTGCCGGTGCTCAACCCGGTGCGCGTCGCGATCATCGATTCGGGGATCGACTACACGCATCCGGAGTTCCCGCACAACCGGATCTGGGCACTTCGGAGCTTCGTCGGCGGGAGTGCGATGACCGACGAGCAGGGTCACGGGACGTTTATCGCCGGCGAGATCGCAGCCTCGATCAGCAACAACGAGGGAATCGCGGGGATCGCGTTCCCCGCGCAGCTGATCATCGCCAAGATCGCCGGACCGGAAGGGACGATCGACATCGCGAACGAGGCGGCTGCAATCCGCTGGGCGGCCGATCGCGGCGCGCAGGTCATCAACCTGTCGATCGGCGGCCTGCGCGATCCGAGCGATCCGAAGAACGACATGTTCTCTCCGACCGAGGCGAGCGCGATCGAGTACGCGTACCGGCATGGCGCCGTGATCGTGGCCGCGGTCGGAAACTCGGACGAGGCTCCC
>JBASRJ010000348.1:0-8019 GCA_049273785.1 Gaiellaceae bacterium
CCGTTAGCTCAGTTGGTAGAGCAGGGGACTCTTAATCCCAAGGTCGAAGGTTCGAATCCTTCACGGCCCATAGTGCGAGGGCGGCTCGAAGGCCGCCCTCGGAGTTCCGTCCTGGCTCCGTTTAGTACGGAGGTGCGGCCGGCGGGCCCTCGTCGACGTACGTGGTCCGGCGGCGGGTCCAGTAGCCGGGGCCTGCCCACGACTGCCAGAAGAGCAGCGAGAACAGGACACTGACGAGCCCAACGCCCATCAGAATCCAGCCGACGGCGTCGATGTTGATGCCGTTCGTGGTTGCGTTGACCGCGAACGTCAGGATTGCACCGACCGCGATCAGGAAGATTCCAACTCCAAGTCCCATCGTTCCTCCTTGTCTTCTCACAGCCGTTCCAGGGGGTTCTTCCCTAACGGCCGAGGCGCCAAAACGGGTTCGGCAGCAGGAACGGCGGCTTCTCCAGTAGATTCGCGGGGAGCGTGCGTAGGGGCTCCCTCGTCCAGCTGATCCTGGTCGCCATCGCCGCCGCGGCGGCCGGAACGGCCGTCGCACTCCTCCCCAACTGGCTGCCCGAGCCTGCGTCGCGCGAAGCCGGCCGGATCCACTTCGTCTTCTGGTTCGTGACGGGGATCTGCATCTTCATCTTCGCGATCGTCGCGTCGGTGACCGCCTACGCGGTCGTCAAGTTCCGGCGGAAGCCCGATGACGATTCGGACGGGCCGCCGATCCACGGGCACACCGGCCTCGAGATCACCTGGACCGCGATTCCGGCCATCCTGGTCACGGCGATCACGATCGTGAGCGCCATCGTCCTCGCCAAGGACGACGCGGCAGGCGCGAACCCGCTGCGCGTGAACGTCGTCGCCCAGCAGTTCGCGTGGAGCTTCTACTACCCGGCCTACGGCAACAAGCGGTCGGACATCCTCCGGCTGCCGGTGCACAGATCCGTCGTGCTCCGAATGACGGCGAAGGACGTCATCCATTCGTTCTGGGTCCCGGAGTTCTCGCAGAAGCAGGACATCGTGCCGGGGATTCATCCGACGCTGCACATCACGCCGACCCGAGTGGGGACGTATCCCGTCATCTGCACCGAGCTCTGTGGGCTCGGCCACGCGCTGATGCGCTCACGGACGATCGTGATGACCGAGACGGGCTTCGAAAAGTGGGCACACGGCCAACAGACGGCGGCGGCGGGACAGGGCGGCGGCTCGTCGATCTTCAACCAGCAGGGCTGCAACGCGTGTCACACGCTGGCGGCCGCAGGGGCGACCGGGACGATCGGTCCCGACCTCGACAAGCTCGTCGCGGAGGCACAGCGGGCCGGGACGCCGCTCGCATCGTTCGTGCGCGAGTCGATCGTCGCTCCGAACGCGTACGTCGAGAAGGGCTACCCGAAGGGCATCATGCCGCAAGACTTCGCCACGAAATTGTCCAAGGCCCAGCTCGACGCGCTCGTTCGGTTCCTCGTCGGCTCGGCGACGAAGGGGACGAAGTGACCGCCACCGCAGCCACGCACGAGGTTCACGTGGGACACGGACCGCGGCGACCGCCGGCCGGCTGGCGCCGCCTCCTCTACCCGGGGTTCCTCCGCGCCGCGTGGATGGTGCCGCTCTTCTTCGGAATTGGCTGCGGGATCGTCGTTTTGTGCCGCTGGTGGGGCGGCTGGCACCCGATCTGGTTCGGCGAGATCATCGTCCTCGTCGCCGCGCTGATCGCGGCACCGGTCGGATTCCTCGCCGGCATCGGCGCGTTCGACTACTGGGCGAGGTACGCGATCGGCGCGCCGACAGTCCCCGAGGACCACTCCGGCCACGGCGCGTATTCCTGGCGCGACTACTTCCGCGTCAACACCGATCACAAGGTGATCGGGATGCAGTACCTGGCGACGACGATCTTCTTCTTCCTCGCCGCCGGACTGCTCGCGCTACTCGTCCGCGCTGAGCTCGCGAAGCCCGGCATGCAGTTCTTCAACAACCAGACGTACAACGGGCTCTTCTCCGTCCACGCCTCGCTGATGATCTTCCTGTTCGTCATCCCGGCGTTCGCCGGGCTCGCGAACTTCGTCGTCCCGCTGATGCTCGGCGCGCCGGACATGGCGTTCCCGCGCCTGAACGCCCTCTCGTACTGGCTGCTGCCGATCGCCGGGATCATGATGCTGAGCTCGTTCCTCGTTCCCGGGGGAGCCTTCGCCGCGGGCTGGACGGGCTATGCGCCGCTCAGCGTCCACCAGCCCATGGGGACGCTCTTCTTCAACATGGGCGTCCAGTGGGCTGGGGCGAGCTCGATCATGACCGCGCTCAACTTCCTGGTCACGATCATCACCATGCGTGCCCCGGGGATGACGTTCTGGCGCATGCCGCTGCTCGTGTGGGCGAACTTCACGACGTCGCTGCTCGTCGTGATCGCGACGCCGTTCATCGCCGGCTCGCAGTTCTTCGTCATGTTCGACCGCGTGATGCACACGAGCTTTTTCGAGACGGGCGGCGGCGGCTATCCGCTCGGCTACCAGCACATCTTCTGGTTCTACTCGCACCCGGCCGTGTACATCATGATGCTGCCGGGGTTCGGGATCGCCTCGGAGGTGATCTCCGTCATGTCGCGGAAGCCGATCTTCGGCTACCGGCTGATGGCGCTGTCGCTGCTCGCGATCCTCGTCCTGGGCTTCTCCGTCTGGGCCCATCACATGTTCGTGTCGGGCATGGCGCCGTGGCTGCGCGTACCGATGATGGTGACGACGCTGCTGATCGCCGTGCCGACCGGCATCAAGGTCTTCTCCTGGCTCGCGACGTTATGGGAGGGGAAGATCGCCTTCAACACGCCGATGCTCTGGGCGGTCGGATTCGTGTCGATGTTCGTGATCGGCGGACTGTCGGGGATCTACCTGGGCGCGGTGCCGATCGACATCCATGTCAGCGACACGTACTTCATCGTCGCGCACATCCACTACGTCCTGTTCGGCGGCTCGCTGTTCACAATCTTCGCCGGCATCTACTACTGGTTCCCGAAGATGACCGGACGCATGTACAACGAGCGCCTCGGCAAGCTGCACTTCTGGCTGACGTTTGTCGGCTTCAACGCGACGTTCTTCCCGATGCACCTGATCGGCGTGCAGGGCATGCCGCGGCGGGTCTCCGACTACGACCCGGTGTTCGCGAACTGGAACCTCTTCATCTCTGTCGCCTCGTTCTTCCTCGGCGCCTCGACGATCGTGTTCCTCTACAACATGGTCACCAGTATGCGCTTCGGGCCGATCGCGGAATCGAACCCGTGGCGCGGCCTCACACTCGAGTGGCAGGTCTCGTCGCCGCCGCCGGTCTTCAACTTCGACGAGATCCCGCAGGTGGTGGGCAATCCTTACGAGTACGGCGTCCCGGGCGCGAAGCACGCGGTGCTCGGCGGCGGCGCGCGCGAAAAGGTGCCGGTGGACTGATGCATCTGCTCGTCGTCGCGAACGAGACGGTCACGGGGCGCAAGCTGATCGAGGCGGTCGAGCGGCACGTCGGTGACACCGACCTGCGCGTCAGCGTGATCTGCCCCGTCAGCCAGCCGGACCGAGGGTACGTCGTCTATCAGGACACGCGCCGCGCGGCGGCGGGGCGGCGGCTCGACCGGACGCTCTCGACGCTGCGTGACGAGGGAATTCCCGCGGACGGCTTCGTCGTCGAGTCCGATCCCGTGACGGCTGTCCGGGATGCGGTCGCACAGCTCGAGCCGCCCGTAGAGCAGGTGATCGTCGCGACGCATCCACTGGAGAAGTCCGGCTGGCTGCGCAAGAACGTCGTCGACGGGATCCGCGGCGCGGTCGGATCGATGCCCGTGGAGCACGTGGTCGTGGACATCCAGGAAGAGGGCGGTCCTGCCGACGTGCTCGTGATCGCGAACGAGACTGTCGTCGACGAGCCGCTGATGAACGCGATCCGGGGGCGTGCCAAGCGGGGAGAGGCGAGGTTCGTGATCATCTCGCCGCAGAGCGATCCGACGCAGAGCGAGCATCCGGACGCGGAGCGGCGGTTGCGCAGGGCGCTCGCCGAGCTTCGCGGCGCGGGCATCGAGGCGCACGGCTGGGTTGCGCATCCGGATCCGTTCGAGGCGGCCATGCAGGAGATCCACGAAGAGCGAATCGACGAGATCATCGTCTCGACGTTCGGGCCAGAGCGGTCCGGCTGGCTGCGGAAGGACCTGATCCAGCGCTTGAAGGACGAGACGAAGCTGCCGGTCGAGCACATCATGTCGACGCAGGAGGCGCCGAGCTAGTGGCCGTTCACGCCGAGGCCGCGCACCACGGCCCGCCCGTCGCGCACCAGAGCTCGCGTGTCAACGCGTCCGTACTCGGCATGTTCCTGTTCATCGCGTCCGAGGTGATGCTGTTCGGCTCGTTCTTCACGGCATACTTCTTCGTGCGCGTCGTGAACCACGTTCAATGGCCGACGCCTCCGTTCCACCTGCCGATCTTCGTCGCCGGGGTCAACACCGCGATCCTGGTCACGTCGAGCTTCACGATGCACTGGTCGCTGCAGTCGATCAAGCGTGGGAACCGTGCCGGCCTACAGGCGGGGCTGTTGCTCACGTTCCTGATGGGGCTCGTGTTCCTGCTCACGCAGGCGCGGGAGTACTCGCGCGTCGGCTTCGCACCGCACGACGGCGCCTTCGGCACCATCTTCTACTGCCTCACCGGGCTCCACGGTGCGCACGTCTTCGTCGGGCTCTCGATCTTGCTCTTCATGACGATCCGCGCGTTCCGCGGCCACTTCTCGCCGGAGAACCATCACGGCGTCGAGATCGGCGGGATCTACTGGCACTTCGTGGACGTGATGTGGATCGTGGTGTACACGACCGTCTACATCATCTAGATGGCTCGCCCGGCCTCGATCAGCGGCGCTCCGCCCGCGATCATACGGCGCGCTGCCGCGTCCTCAGTCGCGTCCATAGCTACGGCTATGGCCGCTCCCTGCGTCCTTGCATCGCTTGATGCTCGCGACCCGAGCATCCACTGTCGAGACCGGACGAGCCATTGATCAATCCACTACGCAGCGAAGCGGAGGCGTTCCGGTTCCTGATCGGAACGATCGTCTACTTCGCCGCGATCGCGATCGCGGCCGTTGCCGGCGGGCGCTGGGCCGGGCTCGGAGTGTTCATCTTCCTGAGCGCGGTCGTGCTCGCCTGGTGGGCCAGGACGCGCCGGTTCGAGCGTCCGGTCCAGACCGCGCCGCGCCCGCACGCCGAGGGCGAGCGGCGCATCCTGGTGGTCGCGAACGAGACCGTCGGCGGCCGGACGCTCCGGGATCTGATCCACAAGCGGAGCGAAGGCGTGCGAGCGGAGGTGCTCGTGGTGACGCCGGCGCTGAACTCGCCGCTTCGCCACTGGGCGTCGGACGAGGACGCCGCGCGGGCCGCCGCTCAGGAGCGGCTCGAACGCAGTCTCGGTCGGCTGCGCGAGCTCGGCATCCCTGCACGCGGCGAGGTCGGCGACGGCGACCCGGTGCAGGCGATGGAGGACGCGTTACGCACGTTCGGCGCGGACGAGATCATCATCTCGACGCATCCCGAGGGACGCTCGCACTGGCTGGAGCGCGGCGTCGTCACGAAAGCGCGCGAGCGCTTCGCGGTTCCGATCACGCACGTCGTCGTCGACCTCGAGGCCGAGAAGGAAGAAGTCAAAGCCTGACGCCAGGCCCACGGCCGAACGAGACGGCTGTGGACGAAAAGTCACACTCTCCTTACATCAGGGTCAGACCGTGGTGTTTTCAGCCGGGGCTCAGGCGCCGATGCGTCCGCGGTCTCCGCCGCCGTACAGGACGAGCTGCGTGCACCGGAAGAGCGCGAGCGTCTTCCCGGACTCGTCACGCACCGTTGCGTCCCACACCTGCGTCGTTCGCCCGCCGTGGACTCTGACCGCCTCGCAGTCGATGGTTCCCTCCCGCGCCGTCCCGAGAAAGTTCGTCTTCAGCTCGACGGTCGTGAACCCGGTGCCGCCCTCCGGCAGCGACGCAAAGCACCCGTAGCCGCACGCGGTGTCGGCAAGCGCAACGACCGCGCCCGCGTGGAGATAGCCGTTCGGCGCGAGCAGGTCGGCGCGCACCGGCAATCGCAGCACGACGCGTCCGTCCTCGACCAGCACGACCTCGATGCCCAACAAGCCGGGCAGCGTGCCCGCGGTCACCGCCTGAAAATCAGAGGCGTCTATTTTCGCCCGTGGGACGAGACGTATTTCGCGACGTTGACGATCTGAGCGTCCGTCAGCACGCCCTTGAACGCCGGCATGACGGAACCGCCGTTCGTCACCTGCTTCTTGGCGATGGCAAACGAGGGATGCACCTGATCCAGGTTCGGGCCCGTGGTTCCAGTCGTCCCGGCGGCTGCAAGCGTGTGACAACCACCGCACTTCGCCTTGAAGATCGTCAGGCCGTCGAGGCTCGTGACCGCGGTCGCCTCGGCGAAGCCCTGTGCTCCCGCATTCGCCGCGACGAAGGACGCCACGTCGTCCACCTCGTGTCCGCGGACGAGATTGGCCGGCATGTTCGACTGCAACCGGTCGAGACCCGATCCCGTCGCGTACTGGCCGGGATACCGGATCTGGCCGGCGACGATGTCCGCGATCGCGCTTTCCTTGTAGCCCTCGGAGCGAGCCTCCGCGAACGAGTCGTCGAGGTTTGGCCCGATCGTGCCCGACGCACCCGCCGCCGCAAGTGCATGGCAGCGGGCGCACTTCTGCTGGAAGAGCTTCTTCCCGGCGTCCTTGTCGCCCTTCGTGACGAGACCTCCTGCACCACAGCCCGACAGGAGAAGCGCTGCTCCAACTAGCAGCAGCGCCGGGCGCAAGCTACGCGGGCGGCTGGTTCGCGGACGCACTCAGCTTCGACACGGCCTCGTCACGCGTTGGGTAGATCGTGAACACGCGATCGAGGCCGGTGATCTCGAAGATCTTGGTGATGTTGCGGTCGTTGCAGACGAGCGACAACTGACCGTCGTTCGTGCGGAGGCGCTTGACGCCGCCGACGAGCACGCCCAGCGTCGTCGAATCGATGAAGGTCGTGTCGCTGAAGTCGACGACGACCTCCCTGCCGCCTTGCCCGATCACCTCGAGCAGCTGCTGCTTGAACTCGGGAGCCGTGTACAGGTCGACCTCGCCCGCGAGCGAGATGACGTACGCGCCGTTCCCCAGCTGCTCCGTCTTGATGTCGAAGTTCATGCGTTCCCCTCGGAAGGTGTGGTGACAGGGCATTCCCCGCAGCGCGGAGTCTAACCGCCTCCCTTTTTGACGGCCGGCAGGAGCGACGCGATCTTCGCGCGGATCCGCGCCTTGGTTCCGGGGTCCTTCTCGACCTTCAGGAGCGACCGGTAGGCCGCGAGCGCCACCTTGTCGTTCCGGAAGTGCTCGGCCGCCTGCGCCAGGTTGAAATAGGAGTCCTGCCCGGGCCGGATCTTGGCGAGCTTCTGGAACGTGGCAATCGCCTTCGACGAGGCCGTCGAGTACTTCGTCGTCGCCGCCTGGACGCGCGTGGAGACCTTCGTGCTGACCGCCTGGGTGATCGGATCCTGACCCAGGGCCTGCCCGAGCTTGCTCGAGGGGGACGGCCCGAAGGTCGACCCCGCAAAGGCCGTCTGCTGCTCGGCGTACGCGGCATTCGCCTCGACCGCCGCATTGTCGGCCTGCGCATACTGCAGCCGCCCGAGCCGCGCGAGCTGCGTCGTGTCCTTCGGCGCGAGCGTCGTGTACTGCTCGAGCGCCGAGATCGCTTCGTCGGTGCGGCCCTTGCGCTCCAACGCGTCTGCGAGATCCTTGTACGCCTTCGGGTCCCGCGGGTGTGTGCTCACCTCTTTCTGCGCCGCCGAGATCGACTTCCCGCCGCTACTGCCCTTGGCGCCGAAGGTGTCGCGGATGAGCGACCCGAGGTCGAGCCCGCCGGAGCCGACGCCGAGGAAGACGAAGCCGACGCCGAAGACGATCACCATCAGCGCGAACGCCCACTTCGCCTGCCGGCGGAGCCGCGTGAAGAAGAGGGTGCTCTCTAGCTCGCGCGCGGACC
>JBASRJ010000360.1:0-6599 GCA_049273785.1 Gaiellaceae bacterium
CCGGCGTGCACGCGTTCGCGCGCCTCCATCCGTGCGCCGTGGTCGTACCCGACGAGGTGCAGCAGCGCGTGAACGAGGGGCCCGCGCCACGCATCGCCGACGACCTCGGGACAGAGGACCACGTCCCCGAGCTGGCGAGGCAGGCCGTCGGGGAGGTCGTCCCGTCCGTCGATCGGAAACGCGAGCGCGTCTGTTGCCTCGTCGATGCCGAGATGGTCGTGCTTCAGCTCCCGGATCTCGTCGGGCCCGACGAACGTCAGCCCGAGCTCGCCGGCCTCGATCCCTTCCGCGGCGAGCACGCCCTGCGCGACGGCGACGGCCGCCCCGACGTCCAGCTCGGCACCGCTCCGGTTTACGACCTCGACGTCGACCATCTGGCCTACTTCCTCCGCTGCGTCCCGGTCTCCTCCGCGTGCAGCTTGTAGGCCTCGACGATGCGCTGGACGAGCTTGTGGCGCACGACGTCTTCGTGCCCGAACCGCACGAAGGCGATTCCGTCGATCGAGCCGAGGATGTTCTGGACGTGGATGAGGCCCGAGGCCTGCTCGCGGGGCAGGTCGATCTGCGTCACGTCGCCCGTCACGACCATCTTCGACCCGAAGCCGAGGCGCGTCAGGAACATCTGCATCTGCTCCGGGCTCGTGTTCTGCGCCTCGTCGAGGATGATGAACGAGTCGTTGAGCGTGCGGCCGCGCATGAATGCCAGCGGCGCGACCTCGATCGTCCCGCGCTCCATGTAGGTGTTCAGCCGTTCCGCGTCGAGCATGTCGTACAGCGCGTCGAACAGGGGTCGCAGGTAAGGATCGACCTTGGCGAGGATGTCGCCGGGCAGGAAGCCGAGGCGCTCGCCCGCCTCGACCGCCGGGCGCGTGAGGATCACGCGCGCGACCTGGCGCTCCTGCAGCGCCGCGACCGCCAGCGCCATCGCGAGGTACGTCTTCCCGGTCCCCGCGGGCCCGATGCCGAACGTGACGGTGCAGGTGCGAATCGCGTCGACATAACGCTTCTGGGTCACCGTCTTCGGCGTGATCTGCTTGCCGCGGTGACGCCAGACCACGTCGCCGAAGAGATCCTGGACGTTCTCGGCCTGATCGATCGCGTTCAGAACGGAATCCACCGTCGTGGGCCCGATCGCCTGACCTGACTCCACGAGCTCGACCAGCTCGTCCAGGACGGCGCGGGCCTCGGCGACGTGCATGTCGTCGCCCTCGATCGTGACGCGGTTTCCACGGAGGTGAATCGTGCATTCCAGGCGGTCGCGAAGCGCCTCGAGCACCCCATCCCCGATACCGCCGAGCTCGGCGGCCACGTCGTTCGACACGTCCAGAACCTGCTGCACTCCACTCAGTGTAGGCGTGCGCCGGGAGCTGCTTAGGCCAGCTTTTCCTTGACCAGCTGGCTGACGACCGAGCCGTCGGCCCGGCCGGAGATCTGCGGCATCACGTCAGCCATGACGCGCCCGAAGTCGCGCATGCTCGTGGCGCCGTTCTCGGCAATCGCGTCGTCGACGATCTCCTCGAGGTCCTCTTCCGACAAGGGCTCGGGCATGAACTCCTGCAGCACGGCGAGCTCCCGCTCCTCGGAGTCGGCCTGCTCGGGCCGGCCGCCGCCGCGAAAGGCTTCGGCCGCCTCGATCCGGCGCTTCCGCTCGCGCTGCAGCACCTGGAGCTCCTCCTCGTCGGAGAGCGGCCGCTGCAGCTCCTTCTCCGCGGAGCGGAGCGCCGAGAGCAGCAGACGCAGCGCGTCGCGACGCTCGGCGTCGCGCGCCAGAGTTGCCTGCTTCACCTCGTCCTCCATGCGAGCGATCAGGCTCATCCCGGCATCCCGCTGACGCGGCCCCCGAGGACGTGCCAGTGCAGATGGAAGATCGTCTGGCCGGCTCCCTTGCCGACGTTCACGATCACGTTGTAGTCCTCGAGGCCGGCTTGCCGTGCGGTCGAGGCAACGAACGTGAGCATCCGCTTTGCCTCGTCGGGTGGGACTGGTCGATGTCGCGGAACGTCTCGACGTGACGCTCCGGAATCACGAGCAGATGCGTATCCGCCTTCGGGTTGATGTCGCGGATGGCGACGAAGCCGTCGGCGGTCGCGACGTGCTCGCCTTCAAGGTAGAGCCGGCAGAAGAGGCAGTCCTCAGGCAGCGAGAATCCCTTCTTCCGACACGGCGCGCGCACGGACGCGGATCAGCTCGCCGACGGGAGCGTCGACGAGCCACGGCGAGTAGTCGTCCCCGTAGCCACGTCCCGGCCGATCGACGAGGACGACGTCCTCGGTGCCGAGCTTCTTGTGCCAGCGCGCGAGCGATGCAGCGTGCGAGGCAGCGCGCAGACGGGCGCTTCGATCCTTCTTCACGTGCGCGGGGACCGGGTCGCGCGCCGAGGTCTTCGTTCCCGGACGGGGCGAGTACGGGAACACGTGCACCTTCGTGATTCCGGCCTCCGCGACGACGGCGACCGTCTCGAGGAACGCGGACTCGGTCTCCGTCGGGAAGCCGACGATCGCGTCCGTCGTGAGATTGAAGTCGTCCTGCAGCGGGGCGACGCGGGCGAGATAGCCGGCCGCGGTGTACCGGCGCGCCATGTCGCGCAGCACGCCGTCGTCTCCGGACTGGAGCGGAACGTGCAAGTGGCGGCTCACGGTCGGCGTCTCGCGCAACGCGGCGACGAGCTCGTCGTTCACGTGGTTGACCTCGATCGAGGACAGGCGAAGACGCGCGAGCCCGGGGATCGCCCCCGCGTCGCGCACGAGCCGCGCGAGGCGGTAGCCGGCCTCCCGATCGCGGTAACAGCCGAGGTTGATCCCCGTCAGTACCACCTCGCGGTGTCCCTGCGCGACGCGTCGCTCGACTTCGCTCAGGACGGCACTCGCAGGACGGCTGCGCGACGCGCCGCGGACGAGCGGGATCACGCAGAAGCTGCACGAGAAGCTGCAGCCGTCCTGAACCTTTACGAAGGCGCGGATCCGGTCGAGCCGTGAATCCGCCTGGACGCAGCCGATCGCACCGACGTCGCCCGCCACCGCGGACGGCGTCTCCTCGCTGCGGCGCGCGATCACGATCACGTTGCCCGGGAGCCCGGCGAACGTGTCGCCGGCGAGATTCGCGCCGCAACCCGTCACGTACACGCGGTCGTGCACGCGCGCGGCTCGCGCCGCGGCCTGACGCGATTTACGAACCGCCTCGTGGGTGACGCAGCAGGTGTTCACGACGGCGACATCGCCAGCGTCCTCAACCTCCGTATGGCCGTCCGCCAGGAGCCGCTCGCGCACGAGTTGGGCGTCGGTGTGCGACACCTTGCACCCGAGGAAGCGCACCGAGAACGTCGCCATCCGCGGGATGCTACTTCGCCGTGATTCGCGGCGTCTCCGCGTCACCACGTCCCCTTAAGGGGTCGCGAGACCCCCTGATGAAAACGTAGCGCGCATGGACGCACGCATGGGTGTCAGAAATGTGTCGAGAGTCACCGTTCGAAGACGTCCGCGGCCCAGCCGCTCTCCTCGGCACGTTCCCGGTGGCGATACTCCGCGAGTTCCGACGGCTCGGAGGCGAGATAGCCGGATGCAACGAGGACGCGCCAGCGTTTCTGCCGCGCGACTGCCTCGACGATCTCGCGCGTCACGTTGGCGATTGCGACGTCCCCGTCCGGGAGCTCGTCGCGCAGCGCGTCGCGCCGTTGCACCGACAAGCCGACGTCGTTCGCAGCGGCGTTGCGCCGCGTTGCCTCGAGGGCCGGCTCGTCGCTGTCGACTGCGGTGACCGGCCCGAAGCCGAGCTTCGCCGCCGCGATCGCGAGCACCCCCGACCCGCACCCGACGTCGACGACGCTTCCGCGGGGAAGCTTCGCGAGCAACTCGACGCACAGCCGCGTGGTCGGGTGTGCTCCCGTGCCGAATGCGCGCCCCGGATCGATCACGACGGGGATCGCGTCCGGCGGCGGCTCCTGCCACGGCTGGCCGATCCACACGCCGCCGACCCGAACCGGCCGGTGGAACTCGCGCCAGCGTGCTTCCCATCCCTCCGGGACGTCGCTCGCGCTCGCGTGCCCGAAGACCTTCCAGAGGCGTTCCTCACCGCCGGGGTCGGTGTACGCCACGAGCTCGACCCCGTCCGACCGCTCGATCTCCTCGAACCCCTCGGGAAACAGCTCGATCATCCGCGCACGCGCCTCCTCGGCTCGGGCTGCCGGGATCTCGATCGACACACGTCGGGTGGGCGTCAGCGGAACGCGCTCTTCAGTTTCTCGAAGAACCCCTCGTCCGCACGGTAGGTCTCGTCCGTCGACAGGCGTTCGAACTCCTCGAGCAACCGGCGCTGCTCCGGTGTGAGCTGGCGCGGAACGAGGACGTTGACGAGCACGCGCTGATCGCCGCGGCCGAAGCCCTGCAAGACCGGGAAGCCGCGGCCGCGCAGGACACGAACCTCACCTGATTGCACGCCCGCCTCGAACGTCAGCTCGGTCTCTCCGTTGAGCGTCGGGACGTTCACGGTGGCGCCGAGTGCAGCCTGCGGCAGCGTGAGGTCGACCGTGCAGTAGACGTCGTTGCCCTCGCGCACGAATCGATCGTCAGCCCGGACCCGAACCTCGACGTAGACGTCACCCGCCCGGCCGCCGAGCGAGCCGGCGTGTCCCTCGCCACTCAGACGGATGCGCTGGCGGTCGTGGATGCCCGCGGGAACGTCGACCTCGATCGCGCGCTCCTGGAGAACGCGCCCGGTACCGTGGCAGTCCTCGCACGGGTGCTCGACGTAGCGGCCCGACCCGCTGCACGATGAGCACGTCTGCGTCCGGACGAACTCGCCGAACACGCTTCGCGACACCTGCCGGAGGCGGCCGCTACCGCCGCAGCTCGGGCACGCGCTCACCTCCGTGCCTGGCTCCGCGCCGTTCCCGGCGCAGCGTCCACACGGGACCGCAACCTGGAATGGAACCGCCCGCGTCGTCCCGGTCGCTGCCTCGGCGAGATCGATCTCAACGAACGCCGCGATATCCGCGCCGCGCCCCCGGCCGGCCCGGCCGGCGACGCCGAAGAGGTCGTCTCCGAAGAACGCCGAGAACAGGTCCGACAGGTCCCCGAGGTCGAAGGTCGTCGGACGGAAACCGCCGCTCCTGAGGCCGGTGTGGCCGAAGCGGTCGTAGAGCTCGCGACGCTCGGAGTTCGACAGCACCTCGTAGGCCTCGACCACCTCACGGAACCGGTGCTCGGCATCCGGTGCCTCGGACACGTCGGGGTGCAGCTCCCGAGCGAGCCGGCGGAACGCACGCTTGATCTCATCAGGGCCGGCGTCCCGCGTGACCCCGAGCAGTTCGTAGTAGTCGCGCTCGGTCGCGGCCACTAGCGCACCGCTTGCAGCGCCGTCGCCAAGACGCACGGGCTCTGCCCGTGCGTCCGTCTGAACCGACCGATCGAACCATTCGGACTCATCACGACCGCCTGAACGCCAAGCGTAGCGGCGGCGTCAGTTGTCTTCGTAGACGTCTTCCACGAAGCGCGAGAGCTCGTGCGCAGCCCCGCGCACGGAGCGGATCGCCTTGGCGTAATCCATTCGGACCGGCCCGAGCAGGCTGACGGCGCCGAGAACGCGGTTCGTCAGCCCGTACGAGGCACCCACGAGAGCGACGTCGTGGAACGCCGGGTGCTCGAAATCGCCGCCGACGCGCACAAACGGCCGCCGAGGATCGAGCGTCTGGCCGAGGATCGCGAGCAGCGCGGCGCGCTTCTCCAGCGTGGCGAGCACCCGGCGGTAGAGGACGAGATCCTCGTCCGACACCTCGTCGAGAAGTCCGGCGGTGTCGCCGACGAAGAGTCGCTGCTCGGCATCGGCGAGCTCCACGAACGCGGGCCTGACGACGTCGAGGAAGGCACGCTCCGGGTGGCTCAGCGGTTCGTCGTCGAGCTGCCGCCGCAGCTGTGCGCTGCCGATCCGGACGCCGGCCAGACGGTCGTTCAGGTACTCGCGCGCCCAGTTCGCGAGTCCCTGGTCGACGGGGTCTTCGAACACGAACACGCGCTTCGTGACGCGGCCGGTCGAAGTGATCACGACGACCATGACCGTCTGCGGCTGGAGCACGAGAACTTCCACATGCCGCACCGTCGTCGTCTCGAGCGACGGAGCCGAGACGAGTGCGAGCAGCCGCGTGACGCTCGAGAGCATCTCCGTCGTCACCTGCAAGGCGGAATCCACCTCGCGCCGCAGCGCGGACAGGTCGAGCGGGAACGCGCCGATGCGTTGATCGTTGTGGTCGAGCAGCCCGTCCGCGTAGAACCGATAGCCCCGCTCGGTGGGGACGCGCCCGGCCGACGTGTGCGGATGCGTGAGCAGCCCGCGGGCCTCGAGCTCGGCCAGCTCGTTACGGACCGTCGAGGCAGACACCGGCAGTCGCGCCTGTTCGACGAGATGCTTCGAGCCGACCGGCTGACCGGTTGCCACGTACTCGCCGACGACGTACGAGAGGATCTCGCGCTGCCGCGCGGTGAGCTCGAGCCGCTGTTCAGGCGCCATTTGCAGGCAGTTTAGTCCGCCGTGGCGAGCCTCAGACGAGGAGCTCGGCGGTCACGCCGCCCCCGAGCAGGCGGCCGCGTGGCGTCAGCGCGACCCGCGGC
>JBASRJ010000365.1:0-3352 GCA_049273785.1 Gaiellaceae bacterium
GCGGGCGCAGCTCATAGGCGAGCCGGCGGATCGCGGCGATCGCGGACTGGGTCTCGGCCACGAGCCGGTCGAGCATCGCTTCGGCCGCCGCCGGGTCCGCGCGGACGAGCTTGCGCGCCGCTTCCAGCTGCAGGCCGACGCCGGCGAGCTGCGGGCCGAGCTCGTCGTGCAGGTCGCGCCGAAGCCGGCGGCGCTCCTCTTCGCGCGCGCTCACCAGGTGCCCGCGCGAGCGCTGCAGGTCGGTCGTCAGCTGCACCGCGTAAGCGGCGATGCCGGCCTGACGCGAGATGTCCTCGAACAGCCGCAGCTCGCCGCGGGAGAAGCGTCCGCCCGCCCGCCGCGGGCCGAGCACGAGCCGGCCGACGGGCGCGTTCTGGTAGGCGAGCGGCAGTCGGAGCGGCTCGCCGATCAGGCTGCCGTAGCTCGCGGCCGTCTCGAAGCTCTCGTCGGGGCGGCGAAGCTCGATCGCCGCATAAGGCAGTTTGAGCGCTCGCGCGACGGTCTCGACCAGGGTGGGCAGCACCCGCCCCGGCGCCGGTGTTTCCTCCAGCCGCTCGCCGAGCTGAGCGATCACCTCGTACGGCTCACGTCGCTGCCCGTACAGCAACCGGTCGACTCCGCGCTGCAGCCGCAGCCGCAGCGGCGCGAAGAGGACAGCCACCAGGCCCGTGGCCAGGAGGGGTCCGAGGAAGCCGGCGTGCTGGACGAGCGCGCCCAGCAGTGCCACCGTCCCCGAGTAGGCGCCGACCAGGCATCCGCTCAGCGCCGCGTAGACGAGTGTGCGGTTGACGATCAGGTCGATGTCGTAGAGGCGGTAGCGCACGAGTGCGATCCCGAGCGCGGCCGTGAAGAGGACGATCGCGACCGGATTCAAGACCTGCCACACGCTGAGCTCGACGAACGGACCGACGATGAACTGCACGACGACAAACGCGCTTCCATAGGCGACCCACTTGATCTGCTGTCGCGCTTCCGTCTGCGTGCGCCGGAAGCGGACGACCAGGGCGGCGAGGCACGCGAGGATGGTCGCGAAGACGAACGGGATCGAGACGTCGCCGAGGATTGTCAGGATGTGCTTCCCAGCCGATATCCCGAGCGGGTTCTCCACCGACGGGAAGCTGTCGTGCTGAGGTTCTCGGATCGGGCCGGCGTAGACGGCGTGGCCGAGCACGTGCAGAAGCGGCAACGAGATCGCGAGCGCCAGCACAGGGCGCCATCGCCGTGAAGGGAGCCGGCCGTCGGGGAAGAGGAGGAAGACGACCAGCATGAGCGCCGAGAACGTCCAGATCCAGCTCGCCACCCAAAGCGCGATCGTGCCTCCTGCCAGCGATCCAGGATGCGAGCCGAGCGCGTAGATCCCATACTCGAGCGCGAACAAGTCGACGGCGCCGGTAAACGCCAGCCCGAGGAAGATCCAGCCGATCGGATTCGACCGGTGGCGCGAAGCGACCGGCGCACCGCTGATCGCGAACCCGAGCGCTCCCGCCGACGCCGACCCCCACCAGCCATTCCGATCGACGCCCGGAGCCGCGTAGTTCAGGACGTGGAGGGCGATGCCGCCGCCCGCAAGCAGAAGCGAGAGCCCGCAGGCTGACCAGGCCAGCCGAGCCGCGGTGGGCTCGCTCATAGAACGGAGGATAGGAGGCGTGCGAGCATAGGAGAAGGCCACAGAAGTGTGGCGGTCGCCGCGTCCCGCCGTCATGAGGCGGATGTCCCGATCCATCTGGGCGTCCAAACCGGACCTCGCACCCAGATCACACCTGCCGAACCTCGCTAAACCGGTAGGCGAGCCGGGCGGGAAATTTGCCCAAATCCCACCCCCGCTATGAACGTCCGGCGGGACCGTCTTCCTCGAGGAACAGTCGATGAGACTGATCCAAAGCAAGTGCGCAGTCTGCGCTTGACAATCGTCCCTTAGAGTCGTTCAGGGCGCTCGAGCGGTGCTAACTGGTGCTAACACGAGCACCCGAGAACACGAGGAAAGGCGCGTGAACACTATGGCGCTGAGACCGAGAAAACCGCAGCAAACGCTGAGGAAAGCGCAAATCTTCGCGAACAGTGAGCACCAATCCGGCGGGCTCGACAAGCTGGGGGTCACTGGTTCGAGCCCAGTACCGCCCATCACGGAAACGCCTGGAAAAGGGTCATTTGGGGTCTACTGAGCGGCCCACTTGTGCCATGCCCATGCCAGGATCACGTGTTCGCACGCAGTCCGTGGGTCCGGGCGCTATGATTTTGGCACTGTTCAAGTTATGTTCAATTTTGCCGATAGCCCCGAGGAGCCCCGTGCCTGTTCGCCTTGACCAGCCGGATCGGACGCAGCTTGCGTCCTCTCCGCTTACGCTCGTCGTATTTCAGCTCCGGTTCGAGACGAACCTCCTTGCAAGCGAAGCTAGGACAGCCCGCGAGTTCCATCAACAGTTGGGTGGGCGGCAGGGCGACTATCCAGTAATCGAACCTGTATCGAGCCTCGCCGTTCAGGTAGCGAGTTTTCCTGGGCTGGACCCGGCGGTCAGCCAGCGGCAGTCGACCGGAGGGTGGCGATTTAGGTCCGACGACGCTGCCTGGGTCGTTTCGCTTATGCCGGACAGCGTGTCGCTCGAGACGTCTCAGTACGGGACGTGGGAACAGTTTCGCGAGCGGCTGGCTCAGGTAATTGGGACGCTCCAGAACGTGCTGGCGCCCGTGTTCGAGCAACGCCTCGGTCTCCGTTACGTAAACCAGATTGCGTTTCCAGACGTACGTGAACCGGGGGAGTGGGAGCAATGGATTAGGCGTGAGCTACTTGGTCCTTTGCTCCATGAGCGCCTGATGGAAGGCGTAACCTTCTCTCGCCAACAGCTCGGGCTCGATTTGGGCGATGACGTTGTCTGCTCCCTTTCACATGGTTCGTTCCCAACGGCCGACGGTGAAGGACTCGCCTACCTTCTCGATTACGATGTGTTCCGGCAAACCAGCCAACCGTTCGCAGCTGACGATGTCCTTGAGGCGTCGGACAATTTCAATACACACGCGCTTGCCCTCTTTCAATTGTCCGTGACGCGTACATATCTTGAGAGGGCCGCGGCGGGATGAGCGCCGTTCCTGCCCGCGTACAGCCGATCCAACGCCCACGGCGCCCAAGGCTTCGGCTAGTTGCCCAACCACAGACAGAGTCTCCGCGAGCCGCCGAAAAGACTCCGACGCCGCCGGAGCCCACCCCGTCACAGCTTCGTTCGGAGGATCCATGGCGCGACATGGTTCTCGATGGAGTTTTGCGAGTGAACGCTGTTGTCGGAGCTACGCTCGCTGACTTTGCACCGCTTGGAGTAATGCACGGCGACATAAGGCCGGAGAACATGATCGTCATTGC
>JBASRJ010000394.1:0-8202 GCA_049273785.1 Gaiellaceae bacterium
GTTCTGCTGACCGAGCGTCTCGGCCGCGAGTACCGCCGCCGCGCCGGTGCGGAGCGCGGTAACCGCGCCGGCGTCGAGCGCTGCCTTCAGCGTGCCGTTCGTCGCATCGGAGAGGAGCACGAGCCCCGTCACGGTCGGCAGCCCGTGGGCGGGATTGCCCGGAAACGACGTTACCCACTTGAGCAACGCGTGCCCGCCGCCGAGCGCGGGCATCGCGCGGAAGTCGCCGGCCGGATAGGCGGGCACGTAGACCTTGGGCGGCATCGTCCACTCACCGCGCGCATACGAGACGAAAGCGTCACGCACCGCATCGAGCGCGCGTTCCGGTGAGACCGCCTCGCGCACGTGCTCGCCCGAGAGGAAGATCATGCGCGCCAACCGCCGGTCTCACCCTTGTACGTTCCCGCAAAGAGGGCGAGCGGCGTGCGCGCGAGGATTTTGAGGTCGAGCCATGGCGATCGGTGCTCCACGTACCAGACATCCAGCTCGATGCGGTCCTCCCACGGGATGCGCGCCCGCCCGTGGATCTGTGCCCAGCCGGTGATGCCCGGCTTGACGTCGAGCCGACGGCGCTGGCGCGGGGTGTACCGCTCCACCTGGTAGGCGAGCGTCGGGCGGGGGCCGATCAGGCTCATGTCGCCGCGCACGACGTTCCACAGCTGCGGCAACTCGTCGATCGACAGACGGCGGAGGATGCGGCCGGCGCGAGTGATGCGCGGGTCGCCCTCGTTGACGGCCAGACCTGCGCCACGGGTCTCCGCACCGACCTCCATCGTGCGCAGCTTCAGGAGCTCGAACTCCTGGCCGCTCAGGCCGACGCGCCGCTGGCGGTAGAAGACCGGGCCGCCGTCCGTGAGCTTGATCGCCACTGCGGCGGCCGCGAGCGCGGGACTGACGAGTGCGAGACCGATTCCCGCCGAGGTGACATCGAGCGCGCGGTTCACCGCGTTCCTTCGGCCTTTGCCCAGACCGCGGGCACGCCGAAGCGGAGATAGCGCACGAGGGAGACGACGGTCGCCCACGTGACGAGCACGTAGTACCGCGCGATGCCGACGCCGAGCGCCGCAGCGAGGAGCAGCGCGAGTTGAGCTCCCAGCGCGATCTGATACACCAGGCCTTCCCGGACGAGCGCGATCGACGACCCGAGCAGAACGAGATGGAGGAGGCCGCTCGCGTAGCGCAAGTGCCGGTGTGAGAGGACCTCGACCAGATACGTGGGTCCGAGGCCGCGCAGCATGCGCCCCCGGATCACGATCAGCCAGCAGTGCTCGAACATCCGCACCTTGCGGCGGTACTCGTCACCGAGGTCGCGCGACGGCTTCTCCCATGCGACCGCTTCGGGCTCGAACACCGCACGACGCCCGCGCTGCACCATCAGGTACGGGAGTGCGAGGTCGTGGCCGAAGCGCGGGTCCACCTCCACGTAGTCGGATCGGCGCACCGCGTAGATCGGGCCGATCCCGCCCGTGATCGATCCGAGCGCCGACTCGTTGCGGCGGAGCCAGGCCTCGAAGCGCCAGTAGGTCCCTTCGCGGTTCGTGCCATCGGCCGCTTCGTAGAAATGGCCGCCGCACACGTAGGCGACATCGGGGTCGGCGAAGTTGCGGACGAGCTTGCGCAGGGCGTCCGGTTTCCACTGCGCGTTCGCGTCGGAGAAGGCGAGGATGCCGCTGTCCGTCGAGCGGACGGCGCCATTCTGCGCTGCGACCTTGCCGCCGCGCGGGCAATGAATGAGCCGTACACGGGAGTCGTGCGCTGCGACGCGTTCGACCAGTTCGTCTGTGCGGTCCGTCGACGCATCGGAGGCGACGACAATCTCGAGCCTGTCGCGCGGGTAGTCGAGCGCGAGCAGATTCTCGAGCCGTCGCTCGATCACGCCCTCTTCATCGTGCGCAGCAATGATCAGCGTCACCGGCGGCTCCTCGTCCCGCTTCCGCACGGGCCTGCCCCGCAGGCGTGCGAGCCCGGCGGCGGCGAGGGGATACCCCGCCTGCGTCCATGCGAGCGCGCCGAGGCTGGCCCAGAACAAGACCTTTGCGATCACGCCGCAATCGTAGAGTCAGCCCGCGGACACCACGCGCACTTCTCCACGTACACGCGCGCGAGGCGGCCCCTACCCACCACCCACTGCGATCCTATCGAGGAAAAACGCGCCTATCTGTGCGGAAATCGTGACGAAAGTCGCCTCTGCGCGCCGGGCGTCCCCCCACCGCAGTCACACGTTCTTGACGGAGCCGATCAGCTTCTCGACCGAGTCCTTCGCGTCGCCGAACAGCATCACCGTGCGCGGATTGAGGAACAGCGGGTTGTCGATGCCGGCGAAGCCGGGGTTCATGCTTCGCTTCAGCACCACGACCTGCTTCGACTCGTCGACGTTCAGGATCGGCATCCCGTAGATCGGGCTGCCGGCGTTGCTCCGCGCATCCGGGTTCACGACGTCGTTCGCCCCGATGACGAGCGCGACATCGGTGCGGGGGAACTCGGGATTGGCCTCGTCCATCTCCTTCAGCTGCGGATACGGAACGTTCGCCTCGGCGAGCAGGACGTTCATGTGCCCCGGCATTCGGCCAGCAACGGGATGGATCGCGTATGTGACCTCGACGCCACGCTGCTCGAGCAGGTCGCCGAGCGTGCGCACGTCGTGCTGCGCCTGCGCGACGGCGAGCCCGTACCCGGGGACGACCACGACCTTCTTCGCGTACGCCAGCATGACGGCGACGTCTTCCGCCGTCGCCGAACGGACGCTCGCGCCGTCAACGCCGGCCGCTGCTCCCGGGGTCCCCGCGACGACCTGTCCAAAGGCGCCGAACAACACGTTCGCGAGCGAGCGGTTCATCGCCCGGCCCATCAGCAACGTCAGCAGCGTTCCGGACGCGCCGACGAGCATCCCGCTCACGATCAGGACGTTGTTGTGAAGGACGAACCCGGTCGCCGCGGCGGCAAGGCCGGTGAACGCGTTCAGCAGCGAGATCACGACGGGCATGTCGGCGCCGCCGATCGGTAGGACGAACAGAACGCCGAAGAGGAGGGCGCCGCACAGGAGCGCGATCACGAGCGCTTGCCTCTGCGGTCCCGTCAGGACGACGATCGCCAGCACGAGCAGAGCCGCGAACAGCGCGCCGTTGACGAGCTTCTGCCCCGGATAGACGATCGGACGCCCGCGGATCAACTCCTGCAACTTGCCGAAGGCGATCAGGCTGCCGGCGAACGACACGCTGCCGATGAGCGCCGACAACATGATCGAGATCCCGACGTCGGCCTTGATCCGGCCGGGCTCGGGCGCGACCTGATGAAAGTCGGACAACGCGACCAGAGCGGCCGCTCCGCCGCCGACGCCGTTGAAGAGCGCCACCATCTGCGGCATCGCGGTCATCTTCACGGCGCGCGCCGCGTAGGCGCCGATCGGAGCGGAGACGAGCATCACGATCAGGATCGACCAGTAGTTGTGCAGGCCGGCCTGCGCGAACGTCGCGCCAATCGCAATCGCCATTCCCAGAGCGCCGATCCGGTTCCCGAGCGGCGCGGTCGTGGGGGAGGAGAGAAACCGAAGCGCGAGGATGAACGCGATGATCGTGACCAGGTACGCGAGACCGATCGCGTCACTCCTCGACATCTGGCCTCCGCCGTTTAAACATCCCAAGCATCCGATCGGTAACGACGAAGCCGCCGACGACGTTCATCGTCCCGAGCGCGACCGCGGCGAGCGCGACGATGCGCACCCACGTCGTTTGGTGCGGCAGGCCCGCGACGACGATCGCACCGACCAGGACGATGCCGTGGATCGCGTTCGTCCCCGACATCAGCGGGGTATGCAGCATCGTCGGCACCTTGGAGATCACCTCGAACCCGACGAAGATCGCGAGCACCAGCACGGTCAGCTCGACGATGATCTGGGACGTGTGCACTAGACCGTCTCCTTGACACGGGTGACGCACGCGGTGGCTGTGATCTCGTCGTCCCAGTCGAGCGCGAGCTCGCCGTCCGGAGCCAGGTGCTGCAGCAAGGCCGCGACGTTGCGCGCGTAGAGCTGCGATGCGTGGGCAGGCATCGTCGACGGCAGATTCGTGAACCCGACGATCACGACCCCGTCGCGCTCGACCTCTGCGTCGGGCTCCGTCAGCTCGCAGTTTCCGCCGGCCTCGGCCGCGAGATCCACGATCACGGAGCCGGGACGCATGGCGCGCACAGCGGCTGCGGGGATTAACAGAGGCGCCGGGCGCCCGGGTACCAGTGCAGTGGTGATCACGACGTCGTAGTCGGGAATCCGCTCGGCGAGAGCTTCTTGTTGCCTGCGTTGCTCCTCCTCCGAGAGCTCTCGAGCGTACCCTCCGGCCGTCTCCTCGCCCTCCACGCCCAGGTCGAGAAACTTCGCGCCGAGGCTTTCGATCTGCTCCTTGACGACCGCGCGCACGTCGAAGCCGGTCACCACGGCGCCGAGACGCCGCGCCGTCGCGATCGCCTGGAGCCCCGCGACCCCTGCGCCGAGCACGAGCACCTTCGCTGGAGGCACCGTGCCGGCGGCCGTCATCAGCATCGGGAAGAACTTCGGCAGCCGCTCCGCGGCGAGCAGGGCTGCCTTGTAGCCCCCGACGGTGCTCTGCGACGAGAGTGCGTCCATCGGCTGGGCGCGCGTGATGCGCGGGATCGACTCCATCGCGAATGCGTTGACGCCCCGGGACGCCAGTCGCGCGATGCCGTCAGGGTCGGTCAACGGCTCGAGAAACCCGACCAGCACCTGGCCCTCACGGAGCCGAGCGATCTCGTCCTCCGTCGGTTTCCGGACCTTGACGACCGCTTCGGCGTCGAACGCGTCGTCCACCAGCCTCGCACCCGCCGTTTCGTATTCGGCATCCTGGAACGACGCGGGGGTGCCGGCGCCCCGCTCGACGAGCACCTCGAAGCCCGCGCCGGCGAGCCGGGCGACCACGTCTGGCACGAGCGCGACCCGGCGTTCACCGGGCTGCATCTCGCGAGGGACCCCGATCCGCACGGCGCGAGTCTAAGCCGTGGGTACGCTGGACGGTGGCGTGACACATCTGATCGAGCACTACGGGCTCTTCTTCCTGTTCGGGGTCGTGTGTCTAGAATCGGCAGGCCTGTGGCTGCCGGGAGAAACTGCGTTGATCGCGGCTGGGGTGTATGCGTCCAACGGACATCTCTCGATCATCGGCGTGATCGTCGTCGCCGCAGTCGCGGCGATCATCGGCGACAACATCGGCTACTGGGCGGGACGCGAGGGCGGCCGTCGTCTCCTGTATCACTGGGATTGGCTCGGCCGCATCGCCGATCGCCTCATTCCGCCTGCAGAGCGTTTCTTCGAGCGGCACGGGGGCAAGGCGGTCTTCTTCGCTCGCTTCTTCGGCGGACTTCGGGTCACCGGCGCCTGGATGGCGGGCATCACTCGCATGACCTGGTGGCGTTTCCTCTCGTGGAACGCTGCGGGGGGAATCGTCTGGGCGATCGGCATCGGGCTGCTCGCGTTCTACGCAGGCAAGGCGGTCGCCGATTCGATCGCGCGCTACGGCGTGTACGGCGGGATCGCAATCGGGGTCGTGATCGTGCTCGCCGTGGCGGCCATCCATTTCTGGCGCCGGCGCGTAGAGGCGGTTGACAGCGCGTGAAGGTCGTCGCGCTTCTTCTGTCGCTTCTTGTTCTCGGCGGTGCCCAGGCCCGTCCGGCCGTTCCTGCTTTCCGCCATGTCGTGGTGATCGTGTTCGAGAACAAGGAAGTGCAGTCCGTGCTCGGAAGTCGCGACGCGCCGACGTTCAACTCGATGGCGAAGCGATACGGTCAACTGACGCGCTACTACGGCGTCACGCATCCGAGCCTGCCGAACTATCTCGCGCTCGTCTCTGGCTCGACGCAGGGAATCACGTCGGATTGCACAGAGTGCATCGTGGACGCGCGGAACCTCGCGGACACGCTCGAGGCCGCCGGCAAGACGTGGAGGCTGTACGCCGAAGGGCTGCCACGCCCCGGTTTCACGGGTGGGTCCGCCGGCCGGTACGCCAAGAAGCACGCGCCGTTCCTCTATTTCCGCGACGTGGTGAACGCGCCGGCCCGATTGAACCGGGTCGTTTCGCTCACCAGCTTGCCTGCAGACGTGCAGGCGGGGACGCTCCCGGACTTCGCCCTCGTCGTTCCCGACCTCTGCCACTCGATGCACGACTGCTCGGTGGCCGTCGGCGACAGCTGGCTGCGCTCGACGTTGCCGCCCCTCCTGAAGTTGCCCCGCAGCGTCGTGTTCGTCGTCTTCGACGAGGGAAGCTCGAACGTTCGCGGGGGTGGTCATGTCGCAGCGCTCGCGCTCGGGACGGCCGTGCGACCCGCCACACGGTTCACGAAGGTGACCGGCCACTACGGCCTCTTGCGGACGATCGAGGCGGCCTGGAGGCTTCCCCTGCTCGGCCGCTCGGGGACAGCCCGGCCGATCACCGGCATCTGGCGGTAGAGGGAATCGCCGTCGGGCCTGGAAAGTCTGCGGTCCGATGCAGGCCGCCTTCCCCTCCGTGCCGGCAGCGCCCGATCCGGCGCTGGCGGCCCACGCGGCACGCGTGACCGACCTCGCCGCTCGCCTGGCCGCCTGGCTCGCGTGGGACGACGCCAGCCTGTACGCGATCTACGTCGGCGGCCCGCTCCACGATATCGGGAAGGCCGCCGTCTCCCAGGCGATCCTCCGCAAACCGGGCCCGCTCGATTCGCAGGAGCTGGCCGAGATCCGGACGCATCCGGCGGCGGGGGCGAAGCTGATCGGCCGGCTCGGCCCCGCGCGCGAGGCGCTCCCGTTCGTCCTCTACCACCACGAGCGCTGGGACGGCGGCGGCTACCCGACGGGACGTCGTGGCTCTGACATCCCGGAAGGAGCCCGCATTCTCGCCGTCGCGGATGCGTTCGACGCCATGACGTCGACCCGGCCGTACCGGGGGCCGCTCCCGGTCGAATACGCTCTGCGGGAGATCGAGCGCTGCGCCGGTACGCAGTTCGATCCCGCGATGGCGCACGCATTTCTCGAGGCCTGGGATGCGGGGGCGCTCGAGCCCGTTACAGCGTGGACCACACTTCGAGTTTCGCGCGCACGCGCCTGATCACCTCGTCCGTGAACTCCGTCGTGCCGGCGTGACCGCCGAGGTCGGCCGTGCGGACACCGGCCGACACCGCTTCGAGACACGACTCGCGAATCGCACGTCCGACTTGCTGGGCCCGCTCGCCCGCATGGACGAGCAGTGCGGCCCCGGCGAGGATCATCGCCATCGGGTTCGCGACGTTCTTCCCCCGCAGCGACGGCGCGGTCCCGTGCGCCGCTTCCGCCATCAACGCGCGCGTCTCGTAGTCGTCGTCGAACGCCACGAGCAGCGACTCCGATCCCGCGATCGAGCCGAACAGCGGCAACACGAGGTCGGAGAGAATGTCGCCGTCGCGGTTGAGCGCGGGAATGACGAGCGGATCGCCGGCCGCCGCGATCAGCAGCGCAAACGTCGCGTCGATCAGCTGCGGCTCGTACGGCACCTCCGGATGCCGCTCGGCCGACGCGTCCATTTCCTCCTTCAGCATCCCTTCGTACGTCGGGCTGACGGTGTACTTCGGGCCGCCGAACACCTTCGAGCCGGTTCGCTCCGCCTGCCGGAACGAGAACTCCGCCACCGCTCGGCAAATCCGCCGCTCGATCCGTTCGGTGCGAAATGCGACCTCGTCGTCGCCTTCGCCTTCACGCCACTCCTTCGCTCCGTAGGCGTCACCGACCGCCATCCGGACGATGGAGATCGGCGCATGCACGCCGCCGAGCGGAACGACACCTGGAATCCGACGACCCGTGCGGACGATCACTCGCCCGCCGATCTCCTCGCGCAGGATCCGGTTTGGCGAGCCGACGTCGTCGCGTCCCTCGGGCGTGATCGTGGCCGCCTTGAGGCCGAGGCCGTGCTCGCGGATCGCCGCCGCCGCCTCGTACACGACGCCGTTCTGCGTCGCCCGGCGTGCTGCCAGTGAGAGGTCGTAGCGCGGGAACTCGAGCTCGAGGCCCGTCACCTCGGGGGCGAGGACGCGGAGGGCCTCTTCGAGGAGCTCCTGCCCGGTTTCGTCCCCTTCGAGCACGACGATCGTTTTGGCCTCCACGGCCGCGGAGAGTACCCCGGGCATGACACGGAAGGGGGGTTGGCGCCGCGAAGGATCGCGAGGGCGCTTCCGCTATTACGACGCGCGCGG
>JBASRJ010000007.1:0-7335 GCA_049273785.1 Gaiellaceae bacterium
CCCGCGAGCCGTCTGCTGCCCGCAGCCCCGCCGACGCCGATGACCGTGGCGCTGCATGGAGGACTGCGCATCCAGCTCCCGATCGCGCAGGTCCAGGTCACGGCGATCGGCTATCACTCCACGGGCGACGGCGCACTCGCGCTGACGCCGCTCGGGCGGCAGGGGAACGAGGGAGCGCTCGCGCGCCTCGCGCACAAGATCTTCGGCGGCGGCCACGGCCGCTTCGTCTACTACCAGCTGAACGGCGGCGAGACGGACGTGCTCGACGTCGGCGCCGCACCCGGGACCGACGTGTACGCGCCCGTCGACGGCACGGTCACCGGTATCTCCGACTTCATCCTCAACGGGCAGGTGTTCGGGTCTCGCATCGACATCCAGCCTTCCGCTGCTCCATCGCTCGTCGTGTCGCTGACACAGCTGAGCGCCGATCCGGCGCTGACGGTCGGATCGACCGTCGCCGCCTCGAGCACGAAGATCGGACGCGTGATCGACCTTTCGGTCGTCGAGAAGCAGGCCCTCGCACGCTTCACGCAGGACGCGGGGAACCACGTCGCGCTCGAAGTCCGCACTGCCGCGACCGTAACGCCCTGAAAATCCTCTTCATCGCCGACGTCGTCGGCGTGCCCGGGCGCCGGGCGATCGAGGAGCGCCTCCCTGCCCTGCGCGAGGAACTGCACGCCGACGTGTGCATCGTCAACGGCGAGAACATCGCCGACGGAGTCGGGATCACCCCGAAGCTCGCGGACAAGCTGCTCGCTGCGGGAGCCGACCTCATCACGCTGGGCAACCACACCTGGCGACGTGGCGAGATCACGCCGTACCTGAAGGACAGCGAGCGCGTCATCCGGCCCGCGAACTTCTCGGCGCATGCCCCAGGGCGAGGCCTTGCGTTCGTCCCCGCCCGCGACGGAACGGACGTGGCGGTAATCAATCTTCAGGGCGCGCTGTTCATGGGTACGCAGATTCATCCGTTCGAGGTCGCCGAGGAGCTCGTGGACCAGGCGCACAAACGCACGCCGGTGATCGTCGTCGACATGCATGCCGAGGCGACGAGCGAGAAGGTGGCCCTGGCGCGGATGCTCGACGGAATGGTCACCGCAGTGATCGGCACGCACACGCACGTGCAGACGAACGACGCGCGCGTTCAGCCTGGCGGCACGGCGGCAATCACGGACGCTGGAATGACAGGTCCGCACGACTCGGTGATCGGAGTCCTGGCCGAGCACGCGATCAGGCGCATGCGGACGGGCATGCCGATTCGCTTCGAGGTCGCACAGGGGGACGTGCGGATCGAAGGTGCCGTCGTGGTGTGCGGGGCCGACGGCCGCGCGACGAGCTGTGACGCGCTCCGGGTCAGCGTCTCGTGACGGCCTGAGCGGCGCGCTCGGCGGTCGACGGAAGCGCCAGGACGACGGCCAGTGCGACGAGGAGGGCGTCGCGCGCCAGGAGGAGCCATGACGGCCCGGCGTCGAAGTGGCGGGCGAGGTCCCAGTAGTGGAACGGAAACCACAGTTGCGTCAGGACCAGTGCGACCGCGAGCAATCCCGATGCAAGGACACCGCGCCGTCCACGCACGAGCGGCACGATCGGGATCAACCAGATCAAGAACTGTGGCGACAGCACCTTGCCGAGCGCGACGAACACGACCAGCACCGCGGCGCTCGCGCGCACGAGGGCTTCGCCGGTGGGACGCCCCCGCATGAACGCGACCCACACTGCCGCGAGCGCAGTCACCTGCAGGACCGTCTGCGCGATCGCCAGCGCGTGTGGAGCTGCACCGGCGAGATTCTGGGAGCCGTGGCTCGTCTCCATCGTCACCCCGTAGCCCCAGGCCTGGTGCGCCGCCAGCAGCAGCGCCGACCCGAGGCTCTCGATCTGCAGAGGCCGGGTGAGCTGGACGGAAAGGCTGTGCCAGACACCTCCCGGTGACAGCACGACGAACGGCGCGAAGACGACGGCCGCCACCGCCAGCGCCACGCCGAAGCAGACGAGCGCCTCGCGCCGTCCTTCGCGTCGCCACGCATACGCGAGCGCCAGGGGGACGAGCACGACCGGGAACAGCTTGACGGCGATCGCAAGCCCGAGGAGCCCGCTTCCCAGGCGCAGCCAGCCGGAGACGAGCGCGGCCAGGGCAGCGGCGACGATCGCCGCCGGCCAGAGATCGAAGCGGCTGAGCACGACCGACCCGAGCGCGAGCGGCGCCAGTGCCGCGAACGAAAGAGCTCCCCAGACCCGGAGCTCCCCCGCCCCGAGCGAGAACAGCGCGACCGCCATCGCCGCCAACGCAGCCGCTCCGCAGAGCCACATGAGGGTCTCGAACGCGTGCCGGAAGCCGGTCGTCACGTTCTGGTCGTGCCCGGGCTCGGCCAGGCCGGGCAGCGCGAACACGGGCAGCGCGCCGGGCGGGTACTCAACGGAGAAATCCCGGTACGGCACCTGGCCAACGGCGATCGCGTTCCCGTAGCGCTGATACACGGGTGTGTCGGTGATCTGGCCGCGCGCGTAGAAGCCGACGTGCAGAAGCGCCCACGCCCCAGCGAACAGGGCGACCGCGACGAGCGCGGCCGCCACCACGCGCCCTTCAGCCGGCCGGCTCAGGCTGCTGGTCTGCTCGACCACGGGGCGCGAGGAACGCGAACGCGACGAAGGGGAAGAACCACGGAATATAGAGATAGAACCAGTGCGTCAGCACGAGCTCGAAGCCGATCAGCAACGCGGCGGTGAGAGCGGCGAGCTGGAGCGGAGACTTGCGGCGCGGGACGAACGCGAATGCGAGCGCGCCGAGGACGAGCAACCCCTCGAGGACGTACTGGACCGCGTGCAGATTCGGGATCCCACGTGCGTGGTACTGGCGCCAATCCCAGAGCGAAAACGGAGACTGGCGGTCGACCTGGTTCTTGATCGTCCGGTCGTAGAACACATGCGCGGCATGAAGAGGGCTCGGCTCGAGCAACAGGATCGAAAACGAGGCAGCAGTCGCGAGCGCAAATCCTCCCGCGTATGCGAGCAAGCGACGGGGACGCCACTTCAGCTCCGGATACGTGAGCCACATCGGCGCGACCACGAGCGTCGCGAACTTCGTCCACGATGACAGCGCGACGAAGATCCCACGCGCCCAGGCCGACGTGATCAGCCAGAAGCCCCAGATCAGGAACGCAGCCGGAAGCGCATCGTTCGTGTTCGAGCTCGACACGTACTGCGTGAAGGGATACGCCGCCCATGCGAACGGGAGCACACCCGCGAGCAACGCCCCGCCGAACCGGAGCCCGACGAGCGCGAGCCCGACCAGGCAGGCGAGGTCGAAGGCAATCGACGTGAAGTGTGCAGCCGGCAGGTCGTTCCACTTCCCCGACCAGCCTCGGATCCAGTAGCCGGGCAAGTACGACTCGTACGCAACCGGCCCGTAGGTGTCGCCCTGCGGGTTCGCGGACTCGCAGCGGCCATTCGTCTGGATCCGGTCGCGGATCTCGCCTTCCGCGTCCGCCGCACCGCAGGCCTTCAGGCTCTCCTCGACGGGGAAGTGACCGTAGGGCGACTGTCCGGCGGCGATGCGCTGCGCGCCGATAACGCCCGCGTAGCCGACGTCGATCACGTTCGAATCCTCGATGTTGAGCCCGATGCGGAAACCGGCGAGGAAGACGGCGGCCGCGACCAGCACCCAGTACGGCCACACGACTCGGCCCTGCACCGCTCGTCCCGTGCAACCGATCCACAGACAACGTGCGGCCAGATACGCGAGCGGCGGGTACGCGAGTGGGACGGACGCGAACACGTTGCCGTGGTTGAAGAACCACAGCGACATGGAGAACGACAGGAGCATCAGCAGATCGAGGTTCCGCCACGACACCGGCCGGCGGTACTCCGCCAGCCCGAGCAGGAAGACGAGGCAGAAACCGAGCCAGACGGAGGTGCTGTTGATCTTCGCGCCGCCGAACGCGCCCTTGCCACCGCGCGCCATCTTCCAGGCCACCTGTGCGCCGGTCCACGCCTCCGTGACGCGCGCCGCGCGGTCGTCCACACGGCCGGATGCGATCTCGCCCGCGGGATCCCAGTCGACGCGGAGGTTCCAGCAGCCGCCCTCGGTCCCGAGCGTGCAGCGCTCGGGTTTCGGTTCGTACGTCGCCGAGACGCGACGATGCTGGCGCGGGTAGCGCGACAGCCAGTCCGCGACCTTGTCGTCCGCGAGGAAGAGCCGGATTGCGCGCTGCTCGGTCAGCCGCGCGGCTTCCTGCGCCGGCGCGAACGGCGTTTGGATGATGCGCCCTTTCGAGTCGTAGACGGGTGTCGAGGGCGGGGCAGCGACTGCTGTGGAGGTGATTGCCGCTGCCGCGAAGACCGCGGCGGCTGCGGCAAGGAGACGCGTCAGTGCCTTCTCCGGAAGGACCACAGCTTGTTGCCGAGGAAGTTCAGCGGCGTCACGAGGACGACGGCGATCGCCTGCGAGACGATCTTGCCGAGCCCAGCCTGCACGAAGAGGGCCAGCAGCCCGAGGTTCGCGCCGTAGACGATCACGGACACGACGAGGAACCGCAGCCCCTGGTAGCCCATGTGCCCGCGCTGGTGGCGGAACGTCCAGAGCCGGTTCCACGTGTAGTTGTTCGTGACCGCAACGAGAAAGGATCCCGTCGCGGCCAGGGTGTAGTGCAGGTTCGCCCAGTTCAGGAGCAGGGCGTAGACGCCGAGGTTGACGACGTAGCCGCTGGCTCCGACGACGCAGAACTTCGCCAGCTGCTCCCAGTTGTGCCGCCGGCGGAGGGCTCGGGTTGCGCGGGCGCGAATCGACGTCGCCGCGACGGCTGCGGGCTGCTGATCCATCGCCGGGCGAGGTTAGCTCACGCTGCGGAGCGGCTTTCCGGTTGGAAGCGCACACTCTCGTCGAACGGCAGGCGCTGTTCCTTCGCGTTCGCCTCGACGATCACCCCCGCGGATGGCCCTCATCGCACGCGCATTCGTGCCCGAGCCGGCGCCGCGGAAACCGGTCAACCGCCGTTGAATCCCTGCTCCCCGACGAGCGGGACGAAGCGGCAGGGCACCGACCGGATGACCGCGGGCCCCTCCGGACTGCGAACGACCACCTCGAGGCGCTGCACCCGGCGCCGCCCGACCGGAACGACGAGACGACCGCGGGGCTCCAGCTGGTCGTAGAGGGCCTGCGGGAGCTCCGGTGCCGCCGCCGCCACGGCGATCGCGTCGAACGGCGCGCGCTCCGGCAGTCCGCGGGTTCCGTCACCGACGTGGACGCGGACGCGGTCGTAACCGGCGGCCGCCAGGTTTGCGCGCGCGACCTCTGCAAGCTCGGGGATGCGCTCGATCGTGTCCACCTCGGCCGCGAGCTCGGCGATCACCGCGGCCTGGTAGCCGGAGCCCGAGCCCACGTCGAGCACGCGCTCGCGCCCCGTCAGCGCGAGCGCCTCGCAGATGCGGGCCACCATGTATGGCTGCGAGATCGTCTGGCCGCCGCCGATCGGGAGCGCCGCGTCCTTGTAGGCGTGCTCGCGCAGATCGTCCGGCACGAACAGCTCGCGCGGGACGCTCTCCATCGCAGCGAGCACGCGTTCGTCCGTGATGTCGCGCTCGCGCAGCTGGCGCTGCACCATGCGAAGTCGCAGCTCTTCCTCAGACGGCACGCGCCAGCGTCCGCTGATAGGCGGGTGGTTCGAGACCGAAGTGCTGGATCACCGCCGGCGCGACGTCGATGATGCTCAACGGCGTCGCCTCGATCCCGATCGTCAGCATCGGCACCTCGGAGTCACCGGCGAGGAGCGATCCGTGGCTGCCGCCGCCCGCGTGATGCCGGCCCGCGAGATCCGCGAACTCGATGCCGGGCGCGGCCGAGACGAGGATGTCCCCGGCATTCGGGTTGTGCAGCGCGGCCCACGCGCGTGCCGGTGCTTCGGGTCCGTCGAGCAGGGACTCGTCGCCGCTCGTGCGCCAGCCGTCGCCCTCGCGCGCAAAGCGAAGCTCCTCGCCCTCGCGCCGCGCGATCGCCTCTCCGCCTTCGAGGAACAGCGCGACGCCGACCGACGGCACGCCGTCCAACCGTTCCGCGAGCCCGCGGGCGTCGCGGCCGTAGATCATCCCGGCGCGGTTCGACGCCGTGACGACGACGTCCTCGAGCCCGGCGAACGGCGCCTGCAGATGCGCGTGCCGCTCGACGAGGGTCTGGCCGTGATCCGAGCAGAAGACGACGGCGTACCGCTCGAGGAACTCGTCCGGTCCGCCGGCGGCGTCGAGCAGCGCCCCGATCGCCCCGTCCGACCGCGCCAGCGCGTCGTGCGCGCCGTCCGGCCCGTGGGCGTGCGACGCGAAGTCGTAGTCGGGTAGGTAATACGCGAGAAAGTCGAAGCCGTCGCGTGTGACGAGCCAGCGGCCGACCGAGGCGGCGTAGGCGTCGATGGAGCCGCCGGAGCGTCCGAACACCGCGAGCGGCGCGCCCGTCACATCCGACTCGAAGAGGTTGTAGTAGAAGAAGCGCTTCGGTCCGTACGCGGGAATCGGGATTCCCGGCAGGGTCGGCAGATGAGGTGTGCGGCCGCGGTAGCACGTGATGTTGATCGCAGCCGCCGTCAGCTCGGCGTCCTCGAGCGCCTCGAAGACAGTGACGGCGTCCGCCGCGAGATGCCGGCTGTTCATGTTGATGATCGTGTCGAAGATGGCGCGCGTCATCCCGGCCGCGCGCACCGCTGCGAACGACGACCCGTACTCGACGACGCGGTCCTCCTCGCGGTGGTACCAGACGAGGTGCGGGATGTGGTGCACGTCCGGGTGTCCTCCGGTCGCGAGTGACGAGAGACACACCGGAGTCAACGACGGGAACGTCGAAACCGCCCGCGCGTACCGTCCGTGTTCGGCGAGGAAGGTGAGCGCGGGCGTGCGCTTATCACCGACCGCGGACTCGAATACCGACGGCGTCAGGCCGTCGATGACGATCAGGATTAACTTCAGTGGTCCGGCCGGGCTCATTTCCGGATGCACGGGTCGCGAGCACCAAGCGAGGCAAGGACGCAGGGAGCGCTCGGGCTAGACAGCCCGGGCGCGACTGAGGACGCGGCAGCGCGCCGTGTGATCGCGGGTCGTGCGCCGGAGGATGGGCCCGGTCGGACCACTAGTCTCGGGCAAGGGAGCGCAGTCCCGCATAGCGCTCGGGCACGCGGCCGCGCAGGCGCGCGGCGAGCGAAGGGACGACGGTGGCCTCGAGGTAACCGACGCCGGGGATCCACGCGAGCGCGGCGAGCAGCACGGCGGCGGTGCCGATGAACAGCGCTGTCCCCAGGCGTGTGCCTCCGCGCCTCAAGGTCCCGGCGACGAGTTGCGCCGCGCCGAGCGAGCCCAGCA
>JBASRJ010000010.1:0-13061 GCA_049273785.1 Gaiellaceae bacterium
CGCTCCTCCTCCTCGCCGCGGCGGGCATCGCCATCGTCGCGGCCGCGGTCACCGCGGCGCTCCTGTACAGCGGCGGTGGACATCGCGCGCAGACAGGCAATCCTCAGCTCCGGTCCTTCGTGTTCAAGCTCGAGAACTTCCTCGCGCAGTCACGCGAGGGACGGGACGAGGTGAAGCGCGCGATCGCGGGCGCTCTCGACTGCACGATCTCTCCGCGCGCCGCGGCCGTGAGGCTCGATCGCGTGCAGCGCAACAGGCAGAGCCTCCTTCAGCAGCTCGCCGCGCTCGAGGTCCCGGCCGGCGAAGCGGCGCTGCGCGCCTCGGACCTCCTTCAGAAGGCGAGCCAGGCGTCGATCAGAGCCGACGGGATCTATCAGGACTGGCTGCGGGCACAGACGAAGTGTCCGCGCGGGAGCCCGCCGGCGGCCGCGCGCACCGCGGACGCGCGCGCAACGAGGTTGAAGCGCGAGTTCCTCGCAGTCTTCGACCCGCTGGCCAAGCGTTTCGGCCAGCGGGTCTGGCGCGTGGACGAGTTCTAACCGGGCAGCACGAAGCAGCGTCCGTCCCAATGGACGAGCCACCACGCATTGATCAGGTCGATCGGGACGACGTCGGTGCACACTCCGCCGTGGGTCTCGCGACGGACGTGCCAGCGACCCTGGTGATCGGTGCGGAAGATCGTCGGATACGCCGGCGCAGAGCCGACTGCGAACGTCGCGACGGCGTAGCGCGTGCTCGAGTAGCTGCCGTAATACGTGCGGCCGGCCACCGGAGCTCCGACCTGGCTCGGTGCGAGCGCAGGATGCGCAGCGACGTACGCCGAGCGCAGCGCTGCTTTCACGCCCGGTGTTGCGACGAGGTTCTCGCCCATCCAGCCGTCGCCGCAGCCGCCTCCGGCATGGACCGGCGCGGCGAGCACCCCAGCCGTGACGATCGCGAGCAGCAGACTTCTCATTCGTCGTGACGTAGCGAGTGCGTTCATGATCCTGTCCTCCGATCTACGGGGTTGTCGGCGTGAAGACGGCACCCGCGGCGAGGAACTTGCCCCAGGTCTTGGTGCTGACGCCGCCCCAGACGAGCAGCGAATGCCCCGTCCACACCGCGGTCGGCACGAGACGGCGCGGCAGCGGCGCCGCAGGAATCGCTGACCAGCGGTCGGCCTTCGGGTCGTAGGCGAGCCCGTTCCGCACGCCGCCCAAGAGCAGCAGCCGCGTTCCCGTCCACACGGCCGAGGCTCCCGCGTGTCCGGATGTCGTCGGACGCAGTTGCCGCCAACGGTTCGTAGCCGGGCTGTAGGCGAACCCCGCCTTCGCACCGACGACGAGGAGTTCGCGTCCGTCCCAGACTGCGTTCGCGCCGTCGGCACGCGTCGGCAGCGGCGTGATCCGGCGCCAGGTGTTCGTCGTGGGGTTGTACGCCCCGGCGCGCGCGAGCCGCGCGGGCCACGCGTGGCCGTCGGGGTCGAGCCCGCCCACGAGGATGATCAGCTCTCGGCCGGTCCACGCTCCGAGGGGGTGCTGACTGCCGGCAAGCGGCGAGCGGGCGAGCTTGCGCCATTTGTTCGTGGACGGGTTGTAGGCAGAGCCGTCGTCGAAGGCATCACCACAGCAGCCGCCGCCCCAGCCGATCATCTCGCGACCCGTCCAGACGACGAAGCCGGCCGCAGTGGGCGCCTTCGGCAGCCGCCGCCAGCGGTCGGTCACCGGGTTGAAGGCCTCGTAGTCGCCCTGCTGCCAGACGAGCATCTCCTTGCCCGTCCAGACCGCGGTCGGGCGTCCGGGTGTGTACGTGGGCCCCGCCGGCGGCGTCAACCCGACCCAGATGTGGGACGCCGGGTTGTAGGCGGCGGCGACGTTCGTTGACCCGACGGAATAGGGATAGCCGCGAGCATCCAGAGCCGTTCGCTGGTCGCGGCCGAAGACGAGCATCTGCGTGCCGGTCCAGACACTCGTGGTGTTGCCCCAGTCCGGCGCGATCGGCGCAGCAGGCAGCTCGTTCCAGGTGCCCGCCAAACGGCTCGAGCCAGACAGGGCAAGGGCCGTCGACGGCGCGACGGCGAAGACGAGAGCAAGGGCAAGAGCGAGTCGGCGGGCGATCATGGTGTCCTCCAGTTCGGATTGATCCCAGGATCGGCCACAGCGGCTAAGGCGCGGCAAAGGGGTGGCAAAGAGCCGTTAATGTCACTCCGTGCCTGCACTCGACCGCTCCACGATCTGGCCGTACCGGGACGGAGAGCCGGGCGAGTTCTACTACCAGCGCTACGCACACCCGGTCGGCGTCGAGGCCGAACGTGCGCTCGGCGAGCTCGACGGCGGGCACGCGTTGCTCTTCCCTTCGGGCGCCGGAGCGACGACAGCCCTCGTGCTTGCCTTGCTCTCGCCGGATGACACGATCGCGCTCGCCGAAGGCGCGTACTACGGGACCGGCATCGCGTTCGCGCAGCTCGAGCGGTGGGGGCTCCGCCACCTCGAGTTCGACCAGACCGGCGCGCCGCCCGAGGGAGTGCAGCTCGTCTGGCTCGAGGCGCCGTCGAATCCATTCCTGACGATGCCCGACCTCGACGCGGCGGCGGCCCATCCGGCGCAGGTCGTCGTCGATGCGACTGCGGCAACCCCGATCCACCTTCGTCCGCTCGAGCAAGGCGCCGACTTCGTCCTTCACAGTGCGACGAAGTACCTCGCCGGCCACCACGACGCGCTGCTCGGCGCGGTGGTGTGCAAGCGTGCGGAGGATGCGGAACGGCTGAAGGAGTTCCGGACGCGGACGGGAATCGTCGCCGCACCGGACCCGTGCTGGCTGCTCCTGCGCGGGCTGAAGACGCTCGAGGTCCGCGTTCGCCGCCAGACCGAATCCGCGCAGGTGTTGGCGCAGCGGCTGGAGGCCCACCCGAAGGTCGAGCGCGTCCGCTATCCCGGCTTCGGAGGACTGCTGTCCTTCGACGTCGCGGGCGCAGACCAGGCGCGCGCCGTCGAGACCTCCCTCCGCCTGATCACGAACGCGACGAGCCTCGGCGGCGTCGACTCGGTGCTCGAGGCTCGAGCCCGCTGGGAGGGCGACCGGGTCCCGCCCGGCTTACTTCGGCTGAGCGTTGGGCTCGAGCCATTGGAGGCCCTCTGGGACGATCTGGCGCAGGCTCTGGGCCGCGCCTAGACCTCTTCACGCGCGCGAGTAAGATTTCCGGCTTCGGGGGCGAAAGAGCCTCTTTACAAGCCGGGAGACGCGTCGCCCAAACGGTCCACCGGTGGACCACATCCCTCGCACAAAGGAGCCAACTGTGGCTGTCGTACCTGACAAACAGACCCGAAGAAGGAGATCCGCGCGCAGCGCGGGCCAGACGAACGGCCGGAAGCCGGCAAGCGGCACGGTCGAGATCTCGAAGAAGGACCTGAAGGAGCTCGTCGACGCTCTCCGCCAAGCGAGGGACGGAGAGTCGAACGTGCGCCTCGGCGAGAAGACGGGTGCGATGGGCGACGTGGCGAAGGCGTTCGACCAGCTGGCGGAGAGGCGCGAGGGCCTCACCCGCGAGCTCGGGCGGGTCAGCAAGGTAATCGGGCGCGAGGGCCGGATGACCGAGCGGGCGAGCATGCGCGGCGCGAAGGGCTCGTGGGCCGAGAGCGTCGAGTCCGTCAACGCGATGATCGAGGACCTGGTGCGGCCCACGATCGAGGTCGCCCGCGTGCTCGACGCGGTCGCGGACGGCGACCTGTCGCAGAAGATGTCCTTGACAATCGAAGGCCGTCCGGTGCGCGGTGAGTTTCGCCGCATCGGCACGACGGTGAACGCGATGCTCGACCAGCTGTCGTCGTTCGCCGCCGAGGTCACGCGCGTGGCGCGCGAGGTCGGCACCGAGGGTGTGCTCGGCGGCCAGGCGCGGGTCCGAGGCGTCTCGGGGATCTGGCGCGAGCTGACCGACAACGTCAACTTCATGGCGAACAACCTGACGACCCAGGTCCGCAACATCGCGGAGGTCACGACCGCCGTCGCGAACGGCGACCTCAGCAAGAAGATCACGGTGGACGTCAAGGGCGAGGTCCGCGAGCTCAAGAACACCATCAACACGATGGTCGACCAGCTCCGCTCGTTCGCCGACGAGGTCACCCGCGTCGCCCGGGAGGTCGGCACCGAGGTCAAGCTCGGCGGCCAGGCGACCGTCAAGGGTGTCAGCGGGACGTGGAAGGACCTGACCGACAACGTCAACTTCATGGCCACGAACCTGACGACACAGGTGCGCGGCATCGCCCGCGTCGTCACGGCGGTCGCGGACGGCAACCTCAATCAGAAGTTCACGATCGAGGCCAAAGGCGAAGTCGCCGCGCTCGCCGACACGATCAACTCGATGATCGACACGCTGCGCCTGTTCGCCGCCGAGGTGACACGCGTGGCGAAGGAGGTCGGCACCGAGGGCAAGCTGGGCGGCCAGGCCGAGGTCGAAGGCGTCTCAGGCACGTGGCGCGGCCTCACGGAGTCCGTGAACGGCATGGCGTCGAACCTCACCGACCAGGTGCGAAACATCGCCGAGGTGACGACCGCGGTCGCGACGGGCGACCTCTCCAAGAAGATCACCGTCGACGCGAAAGGCGAGATCCTCCGCCTCAAGAACACGATCAACACGATGGTCGACCAGCTCTCGTCGTTCGCCGACGAGGTCACCCGCGTCGCCCGCGAGGTCGGCACCGAGGGAATCCTCGGCGGCCAGGCGCAGGTCAAGGGCGTCTCCGGCACGTGGAAGGACCTGACCGACAACGTCAACTTCATGGCCACGAACCTGACGACACAGGTGCGCGGCATCGCCCGTGTCGTGACGGCGGTCGCCAACGGCGACCTGGCCCAGAAGTTCACGATCGAGGCGAAGGGCGAGGTCGCCGCTCTCGCCGACACGATCAACTCGATGATCGACACGCTGCGCGTGTTCGCCGATCAGGTGACCGGCGTGGCGCGCGAGGTGGGCACCGAGGGCAAGCTCGGCGGCCAGGCCGAGGTGCCGAACGTCGCCGGCACGTGGAAGGCGCTCACGGACAACGTCAACTCGATGGCGAACAACCTGACGACGCAGGTCCGCAACATCGCCGAGGTGACGACCGCAGTCGCGAAGGGCGACCTGTCCCGCAAGATCACGGTCGAGGCCAAGGGCGAGGTCGCCCGCCTCGCTCGGACGATCAACACGATGGTCGACCAGCTGTCCGCTTTCGCCGCCGAGGTGACACGCGTCGCGAAGGAGGTCGGCACCGAGGGCCGCCTCGGCGGCCAGGCGGAGGTCAAGGGCGTCTCCGGTACGTGGCGCGACCTGACGGACAACGTGAACACGCTGGCCGACAACCTGTCGAACCAGGTGCGGAACATCGCCGACGTCACGACCGCCGTCGCGAAAGGCGACCTCTCGCGGAAGA
This sequence comes from Gaiellaceae bacterium, assembly GCA_049273785.1. Classification (GTDB taxonomy): domain Bacteria; phylum Actinomycetota; class Thermoleophilia; order Gaiellales; family Gaiellaceae; genus 3-1-20CM-4-69-9. The sequence continues at coordinate 5,388 of JBASRJ010000010.1, forward strand.
TCACGGTCGACGCGCGCGGCGAGATCGCGCAGCTGAAGAACACGATCAACACGATGGTCGACCAGCTCTCGTCGTTCGCCGACGAGGTCACGCGCATGGCCCGCGAGGTCGGTACCGAGGGCATCCTCGGCGGCCAGGCCGACGTCCAGGGCGTGTCCGGGACGTGGAAGGACCTGACCGACAACGTCAACACGCTCGCCGGCAACCTCACCTCGCAGGTGCGGAACATCGCCGACGTGACGACGGCGGTCGCGAAGGGCGACCTCTCCAAGAAGATCACGGTCGAGGCCAAGGGCGAGGTGCTCGAGCTCAAGAACACGATCAACACGATGGTCGACCAGCTGTCCGCGTTCGCCGACGAGGTGACGAGGGTGGCGACGGAGGTCGGCACCGAGGGCCGCCTCGGCGGCCAGGCGGAGGTCGAAGGTGTCAGCGGCACGTGGCGCGGGCTGACCGAGTCCGTGAACGGGATGGCCGACAACCTCACCGACCAGGTGCGAAACATCGCCGACGTCACGACCGCCGTGGCGAACGGCGACCTCTCCAAGAAGATCACGGTCGACGCGCGCGGCGAGATCGCGCAGCTGAAGGAGACGATCAACACGATGGTCGACCAGCTCTCGTCGTTCGCCGACGAGGTGACGCGCGTCGCCCGCGAGGTGGGCACGGAAGGGAAGCTCGGCGGCCAGGCGCAGGTCAAGGGCGTCTCCGGCACGTGGAAGGACCTGACCGACAACGTCAACACGCTCGCCGACAACCTGACCACCCAGGTCCGCAACATCGCCGAGGTGACGACCGCGGTCGCGACCGGCGACCTCAGCCGCAAGATCACGGTCGATGTCAGGGGCGAGATCCTCGAGCTCAAGAACACGATCAACACGATGGTCGACCAGCTCTCGTCCTTCGCGGACGAGGTGACGCGCGTCGCGAAGGAAGTCGGCACCGAGGGCCGCCTCGGCGGCCAGGCGAACGTCAAGGGCGTCTCCGGCACCTGGAAGGACCTGACGGACAACGTCAACACGCTCGCCGACAACCTCTCGACCCAGGTCCGCAACATCGCCGAGGTGACCACCGCGGTCGCAACGGGCGATCTCTCCAAGAAGATCACCGTCGAGGCGCGCGGCGAGATCCTCGAGCTGAAGGAGACCATCAACACGATGGTCGACCAGCTGCGCACGTTTGCCGCGGAGGTGACGCGCGTTGCGAAGGAGGTCGGCACCGAGGGCCGCCTCGGCGGTCAGGCGAACGTCGAGGGCGTCTCCGGCACGTGGAAGGACCTGACCGACAACGTCAACACGCTCGCGGACAACCTGACGACCCAGGTCCGCAACATCGCCGAGGTCACGACCGCGGTCGCGACCGGCGACCTCTCGAAGAAGATCACCGTCGGCGTCAAGGGCGAGATCCTCCAGCTCAAGAACACGATCAACACGATGGTCGACCAGCTCTCGTCGTTCGCCGACGAGGTGACGCGCGTCGCCCGAGAAGTCGGCACCGAAGGAAAGCTCGGCGGCCAGGCTCGCGTCAAGGGCGTCAGCGGCACGTGGAAGGACCTGACCGACAACGTCAACACGCTCGCCGACAACCTCACGTCGCAGGTTCGCAACATCGCCGAGGTCACGACCGCTGTGGCGAAGGGCGAGCTGTCCAAGAAGATCACCGTCGACGCGCGCGGCGAAATCCTCGAGCTCAAGAACACGATCAACATCATGGTCGACCAGCTGTCGTCCTTCGCAGCGGAGGTCACGCGCGTCGCGAAGGAGGTGGGCACCGAAGGCAAGCTCGGCGTCCAGGCTCGGGTCGAGGGCGTCTCCGGCGTCTGGAAGGGCCTGACGGACAACGTCAACCAGCTCGCCGGCACGCTGACGACGCAGCTGCGCGCGATCTCGGAGGTCTCGACGGCGGTGACGCAGGGCGACCTGACACGCACGATCGCCGTCGAGGCCGAAGGCGAGGTCGCGGAGCTGAAGGACACGATCAACCAGATGATCGAGAACCTGGCGGCGACCACGCGCGCCAACCGGGAGCAGGACTGGCTCAACTCCAACATGGCGCGCTTCACCGGGATACTGCAGGGGCTGCGCAACCTGGAGACGGTGTCGCGGCTGATCATGTCCGAGCTGACACCGCTCGTTGGCGCGCAGCACGGCGGCTTCTTCATGCGCGAGGGCGAGGGAGACGACGAGCTCCTGCGCCTGATCGCGACGTACGGCTACAAGGAACGCAAGAACGTCCCCAACCGCTTCAAGCTCGGGGAAGGCCTCGTCGGCCAGGCGGCGGTAGAGCAGGCGGCGATTCTCCTCACCGAAGCGCCGGAGGACTACATCAAGATCACCTCCGGCCTCGGCCACGGGGCGCCGGCCAACGTGATCGTCCTTCCTGTGCTGTTCGAGGACCAGGTGATGGCGGTGATCGAGCTCGCCTCGTTCAGCCACTTCACCGAGGTTCAGCGGGCGTTCCTCGAGCAGCTGAGCGAGTCGATCGGCGTCGTCCTCAACACGATCATCGCGAACATGCGGACGGAGGAGCTGCTCGAGCAGTCACAGGGGCTGACGCAGGAGCTGCAGGCGCAGTCCGAGGAGCTACAGGCGCAGCAGGAGGAGCTCCAGCAGACGAACAAGGAGCTCGAGGAGCAGGCCGCGTCCCTGAAGGCGTCCGAGGAGCTGCTGCAGACACAGCAGGAAGAGCTCCAGCAGACGAACGAGGAGCTGGAGGAGAAGGCGCAGCTGCTCGAGGAGCAGAACCGCCGCATCGAGATCAAGAACCGCGAGATCGAGCTGGCGCGGCGCGCGCTGGAGGAGAAAGCCGAGCAGCTCGCGCTGTCGTCACGCTACAAGTCCGAGTTCCTCGCGAACATGTCGCACGAGCTGCGCACGCCGCTCAACTCGCTGCTCATCCTCGCGAAGCTGCTGCAGGAGAACCCGGACGGGAACCTGACGGAGAAGCAGGTCGAGTTCGCGAACACCATCTATAGCGCGGGCTCGGACCTGCTCGACCTGATCAACGACATCCTCGACCTGTCGAAGGTCGAGGCGGGACGGATGGACGTGAACGTCACCGACGTGAAGCTCTCGGAGGTCCGAGACTTCGTCGAACGGTCGTTCCGCCCCGTTGCGAACGACCAGGAGCTGAGCTTCGAGATCGAGGTCCACGGGGCGAACGTCCCGCCGACGATCGAGACCGATGAGCAGCGCCTGCAGCAGGTGCTCAAGAACCTGCTCTCGAACGCGTTCAAGTTCACGGACGAAGGCAGCGTCATGCTGAGGATCGAGCTCGCGGAGGGCCGGCAGTTCGCAAGCGAGGCGCTCTCGCGTGCGGACGCGGTCATCGCCTTCTCGGTGATCGACACGGGCGTCGGAATCCCGGAGGACAAGCTGCGCCTGATCTTCGAGGCGTTCCAGCAGGCGGACGGCACGACGAGCCGCCGCTACGGCGGAACCGGTCTCGGCCTCTCGATCAGCCGCGAGATCGCGCGGTTGCTGGGCGGCGAGATTAACGTCGAAAGCCAACCCGCGACGGGGAGCACGTTCACGCTCTTCCTCCCCGCGTCCTGGCAGCACGTCGAGCACGAGCCGGGCGAGCTGTTCGCCGACACGGTGCTCTTCCCGTCCGACGGCGACGGCACGGCGGGGACGCCGCCGGAGCCGCCCGAGCTCGACCCGAGCGTTCTGCTGCCGAGCGAGGTCCGGGACGACCGCGACGAGATCAACGAGGGAGACCGCGTCGTCCTGATTGTCGAGGACGACGCCGACTTCGCGAAGACGGAGCTCGACGTCGCGCGCGCGCGCGGCTTCAAGGGCATCGTCGCGCTCAGAGGCGACTCCGGGCTCGCGCTCGCGCACGAGTTCAAGCCCGACGCGATCATCCTCGACATGGCGCTGCCGATCATGGACGGCTGGTCGGTGCTCGACCATCTGAAACACCACCCCGAGACGCGGCACATTCCCGTGCACATCGTGTCGGCCGGCAACGGGCGCCAGAATGCGCTCAAGGCAGGCGCGGTCGCGTTTCTCGAGAAGCCGCTCACGAAGGAGGGGCTCGAGGACGCGTTCGCCGACATCCAGACCTTCATCGACCGCGGAGTCAGGCACCTGCTCGTCGTCGAGGACGAGGAGTCGCAGCGCCAGGCGATCGTCGAGCTTGTCGGCTCCGGCGAGGACGTGCGGGTCACGGCCGTCGGTTCCAGCGAGGAAGCCCTGGAGGCACTCGACCAGAACCGCGTCGATTGCATGGTGCTCGACCTGAAGCTCCCGGAGATGACGGGCTTCGCACTGCTCGAGAAGCTGAAGGAAGACCCGCGCTATTCCTCGATTCCCGTGATCGTCTACACGGGCAAGGAGCTGACCCGCGCCGAGGAGACGAAGCTCAAGAAGTTCTCCGACGCGATCGTCGTCAAGGACGCGAGCTCACCCGAGCGGCTGCTGGACGAGACCTCGCTCTTCCTGCACCGCATCGAGCGGAAGCTGCCGCAGGAGAAGCGGAAGATGCTCGAGCAGCTCCACTCCGCCGACGAGATCTTCCGAGGGAAGAAGATCCTGATCGTCGACGACGACGTGCGGAACGTCTTCGCACTCACGAGCGTGCTCGAGGCGAGCGGCATGGACGTCCTGTACGCCGAGAACGGCAAGGACGGGATGGAGACGCTGCACGCCAACCCGAACGTCGACCTCGTCCTGATGGACATCATGATGCCGGAGATGGACGGGTACGAGACGATCCGTGCCATCCGCCGCCGGGACGAGTTCAGGCAGCTGCCGATCATCTCGCTGACCGCCAAGGCGATGAAGGGCGACCGTGAGAAGTCGATTGCATCCGGGGCCTCGGACTACATCACCAAGCCGGTCGACACGGACCAGCTCTTGTCTCTGATGCGGGTCTGGCTCTACAAGTAGAGCATGACCTCCGTCGAGCCCTCGCAGAGCGCCCGCCCGGCGGGGGGCGAGGAGCTCGAGGACCTCGAGCTCCGGCTCCTGCTCGAGGGCGTGTTCCGCCGCTACGGGTTCGATTTCCGCGAGTACGCGCCGGCCTCGCTCCGCCGTCGAGTCTGGCGGCGCGTGCATGCTGAGGGCCTCGGGACGATCTCCGGGCTGACGGAGAGGCTCCTCCACGACGAGGCGACGATGGAGAGGCTGCTCCTCGACCTGTCCGTGAACGTCACCGCGATGTTCCGGGATCCGACGTTCTATGTCGCGTTCCGGCAGAAGGTCGTCCCGGTCCTCCGCACGCATCCGTTTACCCGCATCTGGGTTGCCGGGTGCTCGACCGGCGAGGAGGTGTACTCGCTCGCCATCCTCCTCCAGGAGGAGGGCGTCTACGAGCGCGCCCGCATCTACGCGACCGACATCAACGAATCGGTGCTCGACCGCGCACGGGGTGGTGTCTTCCCGCTCGAGAAGATGAGGGAGTACACGCAGAACTACATCAGGGCAGGCGGCACCCGTGCGTTCTCCGAGTACTACGTCGCCGCCTACGACGGCGCGCAGTTCCAGCGCCCGCTGATCGAGAACGTCGTGTTCGCGCAGCACAACCTCGTCTCCGACCGGTCGTTCAACGAGTTCCACGTGATCGTCTGCCGGAACGTGATGATCTACTTCGAGAAGAAGCTGCAGGATCACGTGCACAGGCTCTTCTACGAGAGTCTCCCCACCTTCGGGATCCTCGCGCTCGGCCATAAGGAGTCGATCCGCTTCAGCCCGTTCGAGGACCGGTACGAGGAGCTCGACGGCGGCGAGAAGATGTACCGCAAGGTCGTGTGATCCATGTACGAATTGATCTGCATCGGAGCGTCCTGGGGAGGCCTCCACGCCGTCGGGCGGCTGCTCGCCGACATCTCCGACGACGTGACACAGCCGATCGCCATCGCCCAGCACCGCCATCCGGACGCGCTCGAGGAAACGCTCGGCGAGCTGCTCGCGCTGCAGATCCGCAGACCCGTCACGGACGTCGGCGACAAGACGCCGATCGAGCCGAACCGCGTCTATCTCGCGCCGCCGGACTATCACTTGCTCGTCGAGCCCGGCTCGTTCGCCCTCTCCCTGGACGAGCGAGTCCAGTACGCGAGGCCGTCGATCGACGTACTGTTCGAGTCGGCGGCCGACGCGTACGGCGACCGCGTGATCGGCGTCATCCTCACGGGCGCGAACGAGGACGGCGCGGCGGGCCTCGCCCGCATCAAGGCGCGTGGCGGCGTCGCGATCGTGCAGGACCCGAGCGAGGCCGAGCGTCGCATGATGCCGGACGCCGCACTCGCCGCAACGGTCGCGGACGCGGTGCTCCCGCTCGAGGAGATCGGCAAGTTTCTCTATGGCTTGTGCGTCGATTCGGCGATCGCGAAGCGATGAGCACCCAGCTGAAGGTCAACGTTCTGCTCGTCGATGACACCGAGGACAACCTCGTCGCGCTCGAGGCGATCCTCGAGCCGCTCGACGAGAACGTGATCCGCGCGAAGTCCGGCGAGGAGGCGCTGCGCACGCTGCTCGTCCACGACGTGGCCGTGATCTTGCTCGACGTCCAGATGCCCGGCCTCGACGGGTTCGAGACCGCCGCGCTGATCAAACAGCGCGAGAAGACACGGTCGATCCCGATCATCTTCCTGACCGCGATTTCGAAGGAGGAGCAGCACGTCTTCCGCGGCTACTCGAGCGGCGCCGTCGACTACCTGACCAAGCCGTTCGAGCCCGACGTCCTGCGCTCGAAGGTCTCCGTTTTCATCGATCTGCACCGGAAGAACGCGCAGCTGCGGGTGCAGGGCGAACTGTTGCGCGAACACGACCGCGCCCAGGCGATGCGCGAAAGTGAGGCGCGCTACCGAGCACTCGCAGACGCGATGCCGCAGATCGTCTGGACCGCGGGGCCGGATGGCAAGGCGACCTACTACAACCGTCGCTGGTTCGAGTACACGGGCCTCGAGCCGGGCCCTCCGCAGGGCGACGAGTGGATCAGGGTCGTGCATCCCGACGATCTCGGCCTTACGATCGAGCGCCGCCGCGCGACCCTCCAGACCGGCGAGGTGTTCGAGGTCGAGTACCGGTTCAAGGCTGCAGACGGCAGCTACCACTGGCATCTCGGCCGTGCAGTTCCCTTACGCAACCGCGACGGGGAGATCGACTTCTGGGTCGGCACGGCCACCGACATCGACGCGCAGAAGCGCACCGAGCAGTCGCAGGACTTCCTCCTGCGCGCCGGCCTCGAGCTCACCCGGTCGCTCGACTACCGGCGCACGCTCCAGGCCGTCGCGCAGCTCGCGGTCCCTGAGATCGCGGACTGGTGTGCGATCGATCTGCTCGAGGACGAAGGGACGATTCGCTCGCTCGCGCTCGCCCACGCCGATCCCGCCAAGGTCACGTTCGGACGCGAGCTGCAGGAGCGCTACCCGACCTCGGCCGACGACGACCGCGGCGTCGCGCGCGTGATCCGCACGGGCGAGCCGGAGCTCCTGGCGGAGATCCCGGACGAGTACCTGGTCGCAGCGGCAGCCGACGAGCTCCACCTCGATCTCTTGCGCGAGCTCGGCCTGAAGTCGTACATGTGCGTGCCGCTCCCAACGCGCGACCGAGTCGTCGGCGCGATCACGTTCGTCGCGGCCGAGTCGGGACGTCGCTACGAGCAGCGCGATCTCCTGCTCGCCGAGGAGCTTGCACGCCGTGCGGGAACTGCGATCGAGAACGCCCAGCT
>JBASRJ010000019.1:0-1778 GCA_049273785.1 Gaiellaceae bacterium
GAGAAAGGAAGCCCGCCGGCCCCGCCTGCGGCTTCGCAGAGCCAGTCGGAGGTCGCATCGTCCGTCGACGGCGACACCGTCCAGCAGGGCGACCAGTCGGCGCCCGACAGCACGAGCGAGCCGCCCGGCTCCGAGAGCGAGCAAGCCTCTGAGTCTGGCCCGAGCGATGGGCCCGGCGGCTACGCGGACACGAACGCGAACGCCGACACCCAGCAGCAGGGCGAGCACTAGGCCCGCCGACAGCGGCCCCGGCGACGCCGGGGCCGCTGTCTCTCGCGCGTAGGACCCGACACGCGACGGATGAGCCGGTCGGCCCGTTGCTTGCCGTGCATCGCGGGCGGACGATTCGGCCATGAACCTCGTCCTCGCCGTCTGGGTGTTCGCGCTCGTCGTCGGGATGAGTGCGGCAGTGATCGCGGCCTATCTCCTCCCGCCCGAGGACTAACGCACGAGCACGCGGCGCTCGTACCGGGACAGCGTCCCTTCGTCGAGCGTGTACACGATCGGGTCGGCGAGCAGCGAGTCGTTTCCCAGCTGCGCCTTGAGGGCGCCGACGAGCAGCCCTTCGGCGAGCCATTCCATCGTCGGCGCGACGTCGGCCTGCCCGCGAACGAGCCATGTCCCTTCGCCGAGCTCTCGTTCCTCGACGACATGCGGCGCCCGCAGGAAACGCGCCTGACCGACGGGCGCGCGCCGGCCGACGCCTTCGAGCGCGCGCCGTGCGTCCTCGGGGTCGCTCGTCAGCAGCTCGATCGAGTAGCGCCGGTACCCGCGCGGGCTCCGCGTCGCGGCGATGATCTGTGAGTTTGGGACGTACGTCCGGTCGCCGTTGAGGGAGCGGATCACGGTCGTCCGGAACCCGAACTGCTCCACGATCCCGGTCACCTGCGCGGGCTCGATCCTGACGAAGTCGCCGACGCCGTACCAGCGCTCGAACGCGATCAGCGTGCCGGCGATCACGTCCATCAGGAACCGCTGCGCGCCGAAGCCGACGAGCACCAGCACGAGGGCCGAGCCGCCGAGCGCGGCTGCCGTCGACGGGAGGAGGATGCTCGCGATCGTGATGAGGACAGCGATCCCCGCGACGTACGGGATCGCGGTCGCCAGCAGCGCGACGGCGGTCTCGCTCCGCCGCAGACGGACGAGCTCGCTCTCTCCTTCGGGATGCCGCGCCTCGAGCCGGTGGACGACCCACTTGAGCATCCGGGACGCGACGATCGCCGCCAAGATGACGACGAGGCCCCAGAGGACCCCGTCGTACCGGCCGAAGAGCGCCAACATCACCTGAGGATAGACATCACCGTGAGCGTGCGGGCAGAACGCCGACCTCGCGCATCCTGGCGGATACGCCGAAAACCCCGTTGGTACACTCGAATGACCCGGCGGCGTAGCTCAGTCGGTTAGAGCGCTGCACTCATAATGCAGAGGTCGGTGGTTCGAGCCCACCCGCCGCTATAACCGACCCGAAGTCCGCTCGGCCTCGCCTCGTAGGCGGGCGAAAACCCAGCGGTTGCTACCATGCTGCGGCCCGGGCGCGGTGCGTCAGCCTGCGCGGGGACAACTTCAGAGGAAACGAGAAATGGCAACCGGAGTCAGAGTCGCAATCACGCTCGCCTGCACGGAGTGCAAGCGGCGGAACTACCAGACGCAGAAGTCGAAGCGGAACTCCCCCGACCGGGTGGAGTTCAAGAAGTACTGTCGCTGGTGAGGTCGCCACACGCCGCACCGGGAGACACGCTAGTGGCTCGACAGACGCGTGCGCAGCGCCGCGCCCGGCG
>JBASRJ010000024.1:0-3647 GCA_049273785.1 Gaiellaceae bacterium
GCGGTCAGCAGCTCGCCGCGCTGGAGGACGGCGTCCACCACCGCAGGCACGTAGTGGTCGTAGATGCCTGCGCCGAGGAATGACACCTCGCGGCTCGTGTCGATGTTGCGCGAGGCGAGATCCTCGAGGTGTCGCGTCAGCTCCTGCTCGGTCAGCGCCGGATCGAGATCGAGCTGCCGGTCGAACCGGACGCCCGGAGGCACGTCGCGGAACAGCTCCTCGACGGAACCGACGCCGATCGTCTCGAGCATCGCCTCCCGGTCGGCGTCGGTGATCGAGAGGTACGGATGCGTCACTGTTCGGCTACGACCTGCTTGTACGCCTCCGCGTCGAGCAGCGCGTCGACTTCGGACGGATCGCCGAGCCGGATTCGGATCAGCCATCCCTCCCCGTACGGGTCCTCGTTCACGGTCTCCGGCTCGTCGACGACCTTCTGGTTGACAGCGACCACCTCGCCCGACAGTGGCGCGATCACGTCCGAGACGGCCTTCACGGACTCGACCTCACCGTACGGTTCGTCCCTCGTCACGGTCGAGCCGTCCTCGGGCGCCTCGTAGTGGACGAGCTCGCCGAGAGCATCCTGCGCGAACCAGGTGATCCCGAGGACGGCCTCGTCCCCTTCGATCCGTGCCCAGTCGTGCTCGCGGTGGTACCTCAGGTCGGCGGGATAGGTCTCGGTCGCTGCCACTCAGATGTTCTCCTCGCGTTTGTAGATCGGTCTCGTGACGACGTGCGCGCGCCGTGGACGGCCCCGCACGTCGATTGTCAGCTCGGAGTCGACGCCTGCCGCCGCCGCCGGCACGTAGCCGAGCCCGATGCCCCGGTCCAGCATCGGCGAGTGCGTCCCGGACGTGACCTCGCCGCCACCCTCGATCGGCATGCCCGCTCGCGGGACCGCCTTCTCGTCCATGACGAACGGAACGAGCTTTCGCTCCGGCCCGTGCGCCTTGACCTCACGCAACTCCTGCGCGCCGCTGAACTCCTTGTCGAGATAGCAGCACCAGCCCAGACCGGCGGAGATCGCATCGGTGTCCGGAGTGATGTCCTGACCGTGCAGCGGGAAACAGACCTCGAGGCGCAGCGTGTCGCGCGCGCCGAGCCCGCACGGGACAACGCCCCGCTCGATGACGCGCTCCCAGAGTGCCGGCGCATCCTCGGCCATGACGAGCAGCTCGCAGCCCTCCTCGCCCGTGTACCCCGTGCGGTTCGCCATGCACTGGATCCCGTCGATGTCGGCCTCGGCGAAGGTGAACGCCTTGGCCTCGGGCAGGCCGAGCCGCTCGATCGACCGCAGCCCCTGGACGGCGAGCAGGCCGTAGGCGTCGGAGACGTCGCGGACGTCCGAACCGGGGATCTCGCGCTCCTTCAGCCACTCGAAGTCGGCGTTCCTGTTGGCGGCGTTGACGATCAGCAGGTAGCGAAACTCGTCGAGCTTGTACGCGATCAGGTCGTCGATGATCCCGCCGCGCTCGTTGGTCAGCAGCGTGTACTGCGCCTGGCCCGGATCGATCCTGTCGAGGTCGTTCGAGAGCGTCGCCTGCAGGAGCTCGGTCGCGCGCGGCCCTTCGACCTCGAGCTCGCCCATGTGCGAGACGTCGAAGACACCGGCGTCGGTGCGCACCGCCTTGACCTCCGGGATGACCCCGGCGTACTGCACGGGCATCTCCCAGCCCGCGAAGGGAACCATCCGCGCGCCGAGCGCGACGTGGAGGTCGTGAAGCGGCGTCCGTAGCAACGTCTGGGCCATGCCCCGCCGATGCTAACGAGCCATAGGAGGGTTCGGCGAAACGCGGCGTTGTGCCCTAGAAAGGTGCCGTGGGGTCAACCGGGAAGGAAGGACCCCAAGAGGGCAAGCCCTTCTACCTCGTCAAGGCGGTCGTGAAACCTCGGCTATTCGTCCCGAAGGAACGACGGGACGTCGAGGACGTCCCGCGTGTCGAAACCGCCGGCGGGCTCGCTTCCGGCTGCCGGGATCGGCGCCTCGAGAGCGGCCTCCCGGCGCCGCCGGCGCGCACCCGCGCCGAACCCCGTCGCGATCACCGTCACGCGGACCTCGTCCCCCAGCGAGTCGTTGATCACGGCGCCGAAGATGACGTTCGCATTCTGGTCGGCAGCGCTCGTGACCACCTCGGCGGCTTCGTTCACCTCGAAGAGCCCGATGTCCGAGCCGCCGGTGACGTTGAGGAGGATGCCGGTCGCGCCCTCGACCGAGGCCTCGAGCAGCGGCGAAGAGACGGCGGTGCGCGCCGCCTCGGCCGCGCGGTTCTCGCCGGACGCCGAGCCGATTCCCATGAGGGCCGAGCCCGCATCGCGCATGATCGTCCGCACGTCGGCGAAGTCGAGATTGACGAGACCGGGCACGGTGATCAGGTCCGTGATTCCCTGGACGCCCTGGCGCAGGATGTCGTCCGCCATCTGGAACGCCTCGACGATCGACGTGCGCTTCTCGACCACCTGGAGGAGACGGTCGTTCTCGATCACGATCAGCGTGTCGACCCGGTCGCGAAGCTGGTCGATCCCGCGCTCGGCCTGGTCGGATCGCTTTCGCCCCTCGAACGCGAACGGCCGAGTGACGACGCCGACGGTGAGGGCGCCGATCTCCTGCCCGAGCTCGGCGACGATCGGCGCGCCGCCCGTGCCGGTGCCGCCCCCTTCGCCGGCCGTGACGAAGACCATGTCGGCGCCCTTGAGCGCGTCCTTCAGCTCGTCGCGGCTTTCCTGCGCGGCGGCGAATCCGACGGCCGGGTCCGCGCCCGCGCCCAGGCCACGCGTGACATCGGCGCCGATCTGGATCTTCACGTCGGCGTCCGCCATCAGGAGGGCCTGCGCGTCCGTGTTGACGGCGATGAAATCGACACCGGAAACGCCGGCGTCGACCATCCGGTTGACCGCGTTCGTGCCGCCGCCGCCGACTCCGACGACCTTGATCACAGCGAGATAGTTGCCTGATTGGTTCATATCAGTGGGGTGGGCTCGACCTCAAGCTGCAGTGGACCTTTGGGGCAGTCGAGCGTGTCTTCCGCAGGAGGGTACGTCCGAGAATCGGATGTGTCAACGCAGACAACCCTAAACCTCAACCTGCGGGTTGAGGGTTGGAGCCGGCAACCGGACGCTCCGGCACCGATACGTCGACGTAGGTCGGGCCGCCGGCCGACGGCAGCGCCAGGGTCGGAAGGACGCTTCGCACGATGGCGATCTTCAACTGCAGGTCGACCGGGCCCCCGAGGAGCAGCTCGGGGCCGTCGCGGAGACCGAGGCTGAGCTCCCCGTCGCGGATCCGGGCCCACGTCACTCGGTGCGCGAAGCCGGCTGCGACGAACGCCCGCAGCGCCCGTGCAACCGCACCGGCCTCGTCCGTCAAGAACGAGCCGACCTGGACGTCGAAACCGGTCGGCAACCAGATCCTCGGCGTCGCGCGGAAGGCGCCGCGATCGACGGCGGCGATCACCCGTCCGCGGGCGGAGACGAGCCAGGACGCCGCGCCGCTCCGGAGCACCGCCACCGGTTGCTCGGGCAGCACGCGGACCCGCAACGTATGCGGAAAATCGCGGTCGTACGTCGCCGACTGGACGGCCGGCAGCTCCTGCAGCCGCTGGACGACGGCGGCGCCGTTCAGCGCCAGAAGGCTCGTCCCGTGGAACCCGCGT
>JBASRJ010000038.1:0-12844 GCA_049273785.1 Gaiellaceae bacterium
TGGTGGAGGTCCCGAAGAAGACGAAGCGGACCCGGCCCGACCTGACGCCGGCCGAGTTCGATTTCCTGCTCGGGTTCGTTGATGCTCGTCAGCGGCGGATGTTGGCGCTGGCGTCGACGCTCGGCAGCCGGATCAACGAGCTGTTCTTGCTCCGGCGTAGCTGGGTGGATCTGGAGTCGCGTCGGATACGGATTCCCCTCGAGGCGACGAAGGAGAAGCGGGAGAAGCTGCTCGACCTGACTGACGAGGAGGTCGGGCTCCTTCGCGAGCAGCTACTGGACGTCTACTCTCGTCTCGGGACCGAGACGCCGTTCGTGTTCCCGAAGCCACGGGGCGGCCTCTGGCGCTACGGCCACTTCCATGAGGACGTGTGGGCACCGGCGAAGCGAGACGCGACCGCGGCCTGGCGTCGCGAGCGCGGGGCGGCGGATCCCGACGACGAGTCAGCACCGACGCCGTTTGACGGCGTGACTTTGCACACGCTGCGCCGAACGTGCGTCGGCTGGCTGCGGGCGAGCCGGCTGCCGGTGGAGGTCATCGCGCAGCGGCTCGGTCACAACGACAGCGGCGCGACGCTGCTCCGGCATTATCGATACGTCCGCGAAGGGGAAGCGCGCGCGGCGCTCGACCGGCTCGGTGCCGGAGTCCGTGCGTATCTCGACGCGGCGGATCGCTCCGGCAAGACCGGCGTGGGGGATGCGGAATGAGCGCCCAGGCGTGCCAACTTCACGCCAATTCGGCTGTCATCCAATGGCGTACCGTGCGCGACAGCGTCTGTCTCTGTCTCTGACTTTTCCCTGCACGTGGCACTCGCTGTCGCGAGGCGTCTCTAGGTGGAGGCCGCCGTCACTTTTGGGGGTTAAGGGTTCGAGCCCAGTACCGCCCATTCCGTCCATCTTGGTTTTCGCAGAACGCGGCTTCCCTACAAGCTCACAGCGGTGGCCTCGGCAAGCAATTCTTCCGTTTGGGCGAGTAGCAACGCCGCGCCGAGGGAGCTCAACACTTCTCTCGCCTCTCGGAGCGATGCGGCTGCATCGTCCGGACGACCGAGCGCGAGGCAGCAACGTCCGAGGCCGAGGAGCGCATGTGCGTGCTCGACCACGCAGTCATGGCTTCTCCAGCCTTCATCGGCTTCGGCGTAGAGCAACTCGGCCTGTCTGCTCTGGCCTCTCGCCTCGCAGAGGATTGCTCCAGCGGTCGAAACGAACCGGGCGAGGCGAGGGTCAGGTTCGAGACTGTCCAGGAGCCGATCGAAGAGCGAGAGCTCGCCTGCCCCTGCACAGATGCGCCCGATATCAGGTACGCACGCTACAACGTCGCGCAAGCTCTCGACAGATTGCTCGAACTCCTGCACGTAAGCGACGGCGCCCGCTGAGTCGCCCGAAGCCGAGGCGACGGCTGCGGCAGCGACGAGGAAGGGCTGCAGGATGCTCGAGTGCTGGTGCGTGTCACGTGCGCGTGGCAGCAACTCGTCGACGAGCGCCGCGGCAGCATCGAGTTGGCTGCGGGCAGCCAAGATCCTGGCGGCCGAAGGCGAACCGATCATGCTGATCGTGCTCTCGCCCTTGACGCGCTCCCACGCGACGATCTCTTCGTTCAGTCGCAACGCCTCGTCCCATTCCCCGACGTCATAGAGCGTTTCGACGAGATTGGCCTGATACCACCTGGTCGGCCGCTCCAGTCCCCGCCGTTTCGCGAGGTCGATCGCGGCACGCAGAGCGTCGCCGGCTGCCGCCGAGCCCGCGCCCCAGTACAGCTCAGACACCGCGAGGTTGTTCAAGACGTTGGTAATCGGGTGGGTCGCGTAGTTACGCTCGGGACGAACGGCTTCATGTGCGAGCTGCCTCAGCTCATCGAGGGCACCGCGATCACCGAGTTCGCAGCGGCCGGTCGCAAGGCGCGACCGCGTCGCCAGCGCCTCATCGTCGAGGCCAAAGCGTTCGAGGAGCGGCAGCGCCTTCTCGGACCAAGCGAGCCCCTCCTGAGACCGACCTGCGATGGACTCCTCCTGGGCGAGCCGGTCATAGACGAGAGCAAGCTCGGGTGTCGGCCCCCCTGGCTCGAGCAGTCTGCGGGCCTCGTCGGCGAAAGCAAGGCTCTCGGTGCGGCCGTACATCGCGAAGCTGAGTTGCCGAAGGGCGTCCCCCGCAGCAGTTAGGTTGCCCTGGGCTCGCAGCCCGGCAATCGCTTCCTGTAGTTCGAGCTTGATCTGATCGAAGCTCATCCCGGTCGTAGTTCCGGCACCTGCGGCAACCGCCAAGAGTCTCGGCCGGCGGGGATCGTCTTGCGGGAGGAGCTCGAGCGCGCCGCGGTAATACCGCGCTCCCTGTGCGTGGTCGAAGCGAATCGCGCGCTCGGCGGCGAGCGTCGTGAATCGCACTGCTGCGTCCCTGAGCTCGGTCACGTGTTCAATCTGCCCGGCGGCGCGCGCGAGTTCGAGTGCCGTTGAGTAATGGCTGGCGAGGAACTCCGCATGGTCCGTGCTGCGCTCGCCGGCGATCCGCTCGATCCACCGGGCCGCCGCTACATGCTTGCGTGCACGGGCGGCCCGCGGGATCTGCGCGTAGGCGACGTCTCGTACGAGCACGTGCCAGAAGATGTATTCGACGTCGTCCTCGATCGAGGATTGACGCACGCGACGGACGAGCTCTTTGCGCGCGAGGTCGTGCAAACCGGCGAGGACCGATTCCTTCGAGCCGCCACCCATGGCCGCCAGAGCGCCGGCCCAGAACACCTTGCCCACGACGGAAGCGTCGTGCATGAGCGCTTTACCGTCGGGCGGAAGTGTGTCGAGACGCGCGGCGATGACGCCCTGGATTCCTTCGGGGACCGGGATCTCGAGTCCGTCTTCATCGCCCCGGGACAGCAGACCTCGGTCGTCGAGCATACGCACGAACTCTTCCGCATATAGCGGATTGCCCCCGGCCCGCTCGAACAGGATTGCTTCTATGGCAGCAGGCAGTGCGGCGTTTGCCAGCAGGGCGGAGACAAGGCATGCCGTGTCCGCGTCCTGGAGCGGCGAGAGGGAGAGCGTGGTGGTGTTCCGTTTGCCGCCGGCCCACTCGGGCGCACGCTCGTAGATCTCCGGCCGCGCGGTCGCGACGATCAGCAGCGGAACGTCTGCACCCCATTCGACCAGATGGTCGAGGAAGGCGAGGAGTGCAGCATCCGCCCAGTGGAGGTCCTCGACGACCAGTACGAGTGGCCGTTTCGCCGCGACGGCCTCGAGGTAGGTGCGCCAAGCCGCGAACGCCTCTTCCTGGTTGGTCGACTGTTCAGGACCGGCCGCTCCCACCAGCGGGGCGAGCCGTGTGTTCAGCCACTTGCGGTCGCTCTCGTCAACGAACCGTTCGATGTTTGCAGCGAGCTTCGTCTCCGCCACGTCGGGAGGATCGGACTCGAGGATGCCGGCCTCTTCCTTGACGATCTGACCGAGCGCCCAGAAGGTGATGCCGTCGCCGTACGCCAGACACCGGCCTTGACGCCAGGTGATCGCCTCGCTGCGGCCTTCGACCCGTGCACGGAATTCGCCTACGAGGCGCGTCTTTCCGATACCAGGTTCACCAACGAGCGTGACGAGTTGGAGGGCGGACCCGTGCAGTGAGCGAGTGAGGGTTTGCTCGAGCAGGAGCAGATCGTCTTCGCGGCCCACGAAGGGGGTCGTCGGGCGCTCGAGGTCCGACTCGCGCGCGCGTCGCGGGCTTCTCGCCAGCCAGACCGGAACAGGGTCGGTTTTGCCCTTGACAACAACCGGCTCGAGCCGTTCGTACGCGATCGCGCTCCTCGTCGCTCGATACGTGGACTCACCGACGAGAACCGCGCCCCTCGGCGCCGCTTGTTGGAGTCTCGACGCCGTGTTGACCACGTCCCCGACCGCGAGCGCTTCTCCCTCGGCGGCCTGCGCACCGAGACGAACGACCGTTTCTCCGGTCGAGATGCCGATCCTCACCTCGAGATCGTCGCCGAGCTCCGCAATCCAGTCGCAGATCGCCAGCGCCGCGCGCACGGCGCGCTCCGGATCGTCCTCGTGCGCCGCGGGCGCACCGAACAAGGCGAGCACGGCATCGCCGACGAACTTCTCCACCGTTCCCCCGTGACGCTCGAGTTCGGCTCGGAGGCGGAGGTGGTACCGGGATAGGAGCCGGCTTACGTCCTCGGGGTCGAGCTGCTCTGCACGGGATGTGAATCCGACGAGATCGCAGAAGAGCACCGTCACCACCTTGCGCTCCTCCCGAGGTTCGTCCGCTGATTGCGCTTCGTCTACGGCAGTCGTTGGTGCCGCCAACGTCGGGTCGTGGTTGAGCACGCGTCTGTGCAGTTCCTGAAGTTCCGGGCCGGGCTCGATCCCGAGCTCCTCGACCAACAATCGCCGTGTTTCCTGATAGAGCGAAAGCGCTTCCGCCTGTCTGCTGCAGCGGTAGAGCGCGAGCATCAGCTGAGCCCGAGGACGTTCTCGAAGCGGATACTCACGCACGATCGCCTCGATATCGGAGACGACCTCGATGTGCCGGCCGGCCGCGAGAGCCTGTTCGACGTCTCTTTCGCGCACCGCGGCGCGTAGCTCTTCGAGGCGCGCGATCTCGCTCTGCGCCCACGGCTCATACTGAAACTCTGCGAGCGGGGGCCCCCTCCAGAGCGCGAGCGCCTCGGTCGAGCTCTCGTGGCCGTCGGCGCGAGTAGACAGCACTTCGAAGCGTGTAGCGTCGAGCTCCTCGGGCGCGAGCCGGAACGCGTAGCCCGGCGAACGCGTAGCGATCCGGTCCTGCCCCAACAGCTTCCGCAGTTGCGAGACGTGGACCTGGAGCGCCGCGTGGGCGGTCTCGGGCGGCCGCTCACCCCAAAGCGCGTCCATCAGCCGTTCGCTCGAGACGACCTCGTTGGCGTGTAGCAAGAAGAACGCGAGCAGCGTGCGCGGCTTGCCGCCGAGGGCCAATGACTGGCCGTTCTGCATGACCTCAAGCGGCCCGAGGATCTTGAAGTCGAGACCCATTCCTGGCCCGATTCTGGCACTCGACCGCCTCACTGCCTACCCGTGTTTGGCGGTTCTTTGGCCGGTCTTTGGCGTTCCTTCAGAGCAAGCGCGTCTGATGGGTGTCATGCAAACCACACGACAGGAGGCGCTGATGGACGCGGTCGCGGAAGCAGCCATCACGAATCTCGCTTCTACGATCACCGGCCTCACAGTGACGGCGACCGCGGAGTACGACGCGGGAATAGGTCGGGTCGGCTTCGTTCTCGTCGACCTGACGAGTGACCCGCTCTCCGACGTCGTCGATCGCAAGGACGTCGACTTCGCGAGATCTCCCAGCCACGTCACGGACGCGTGGGCATCCCCTGTCTCGCTCATGCCCGGAATCGCGTACCGCGTCTTCTTCCACGTCTATGACCGCAGCGGCGTGAACCTTGTCGCCTACGACCGGAAGGACTTCACCCACCAATGAAGACGAATCTCCTCATCCTCAGTGTTGCCGCGGCGTTCTTCGCTGCCCTCAGCCTGCCTAGCGATTCACGCACCGGTGCGATCCCTTTGCCGCCCAGTCGCTGCTGTTTCGAGATCTCCGTCCTCGAAGCCGGCGTGTTTCTCCAGGTGAGGTATCCAGTCTGCAACCACGAGGAGCCGTGTAGCGATGCCGAGCGCGAATACTGGACGGGCGGCTACCACACGATTTCCGCCGGTTGGCGCGGCGAGTGGCTCGCCCGCTACACCGAGGTGAACAGGATCCCCTATTTCGCTTCAGCGGCCTTGACGCAGCGCAGCGCCGCCCGCGTGCAGGCAAGTCTCGAGGACAAGGTCAATTGGTCCTTTCCATCCACGGCGCAGTACGTCGGAATAACCGGCGGCATGGAGCGTCAGACGAACGGCTGGATGGCGATGAAGCGGATGCTCTCGTTCGTCGGCGCGGGTGACCACCTCCACGTCGCCCCGGGACCTGCTATCTGGAACACGGTCGCAACGTGCGGCTCCGCACATGGCGGCGTGTCGTATCACGGCCGCAGCCTCGCGCGCGCAGACTGGGACGGGCTCGAGGGCCCCTGGCAGTGGGTCGTGAAAGGCCCGACGCGAGCCCAGTTTCGCCACGCGACGACGCCCTTCGTCGTCAACGTGTCCGATGGTCCGATCAAGAAAACGGAGACCAGGGGGGGTCGATTCCATTTCGTCAATGGCTCGGGCGGTCTCCTTGTGACGTTCAAGTATTTCCCAGAGAAGGATCTGGGCAAAAAGCTCGCGCAATTCAACAAGAAGTACCCGATCACAAGCCATGGCCTCAAGACGGTCAGCAACGTGTTGCTGGACAACACGCGCACCCCGATCGGTGGCTGTGAGGGAAGCCAACCATGATTCTGCGACGTCTTTGCCTCGTCTCCTTCGCTGGGGCCGTCGCGGTCGCAGCATATGGAGCTGCTGCGTCCGGAAGCGACAGCGGCGCACGAGCTCCTAGCGCCAGAGGGCCCTCGTTCCGATACACGCTTGTTGCACGTATCGGCAAACCTGGTAGCGGTCCCGGCACCCTTGCTGTCGCCAACGGCGTCGCCGTCGACCAGACCTGCGGCGACGTGTACATCAGCGACAAGGGCCGCGGGATCGTCGACCGCTTCGACCTGAACGGGAAGTTCCTCAACGTCGTCGGCCACGCGGGGCGGGATAAGGGCGGGATCGGGACGCCCGGCGGACTGTTCGTCAGCCCCGGAAACGTGCAGCCTACGAATCCGGACGGTCCCCCGCCGGTCTGCAGTCCGGACGCCAGGCGCAGCGAGCGGCTGTGGGTCGCCGACGAGTCGGCCGGTCGGATCTCGATCTTCAACCCGGATGGCACCTGGGCGGGCGGTTGGTGCTCGTCGCCTGCGTCCGAGCAGCCAGGCGGCTGCACGGTGCGACGGGGGAGCGGTGCGACCGGTGGTTTCCCCTCTCGACCCACTGATGTCTGGGTCACGAGCGATGCCGTCTTCGCCCCTTTCGGCAGCATCATCCGGCAGTTCAACGTGAACGGTGAGTACGTGCGTGACAGTGGGTCACTTCGTGAGCCGGTGAGCGTGGCCGTTTCGGGCGGACAGCTCTGGGCGCCTGAGCACCAGATCAGCAAGCTTGCGCTGCTTTCGGTCGGCTCCGGGCGTGGCGTCATGCCGCTCGTGCGCGAGTTCGGGTCGGGCAAGTACGACGGCAAGACGGCCGGCAGCTTCGCAGCGCCGCGAGCGGTCGCCACCGCACCGAACGGGACCGTCTACGTCCTCGACTCGACGCGTGTCCAAGTCCTCTCGCCGAGCGGTCGCTACCTGAGCGCGATCACGCTGCCAGACTACTTCGGCGGTCCGAGCGACGTCGCCGTGCGCTACGACGGCACCGTTTACATCACCGGTGCCGACAGTCCGGGCGCGCTCGTGTACTCGCCCGGTCCGATCGTGTCGCTGCACGTCAGGCAAGTCGGATCGCAACGGATCCAGCTGACCGGCTCGGTTCGGCCGGCGAACGCCGGCGCGTCGATCGAGCTGCAGCAGTTCGAGAAAGGCTTCCGCACGATCGTTCGGCTCAGACTCGACAGGAAGTCCGCCTTCCGGTTCGTTTGGACGGCACCAAGTACGCACGCCACCTACGCCCTCCGCGCCTTCTTCCGCGACCGCGCCAGCCGCCTCGAGCAGCTGGTGCTCAAATAAGGGAGGGGACGATGCGCCAAATCAAAAGCGACAAGAACGAACTGAAGGAGAACAAACGACCTCAACTCGGTTGGAGCCTCTGAGATGGGCACGCTGCGCACCGTTATCCTCGCGACTCTCCTCGGGTTGCTAGCGAGTTTTCCCGCCGGCGCAAGTGGCAGGACGATCGCCGTTCGCTCGTCGGCCGAACTTGCGATCACGAGCTTCAGCGGAACTCCGACGAGAGTCGGGGCAAGCTTCCGCCGTTTGCACAACGAGCTCCTCGACCATCCCACCGACCTCCGGGCGGCCGCACTCGAACACCTCGGCGACGGGAAGGCGGACGTTCACTATGCCGCCATCTATTCGCTCGCCCTCACCGCGGCGCCCGGGCCGGCCGCCGACGCATTGCTGCCCGTGCTCGGCTCGATGCGTCTCAACGACCGAATGCTCGCAGCAACCGCTCTCGCCGGACTCGGTGTGAAGGCGGCCCTGCCAGTGCTCATCGCAAAACTCGACTCCGGTGCGCCGCTTGCCTACCGGGAACCACCGGAGCAGACCTGGGAGCTCGCACGGGTGGCCCTGTTGACGTACACGGGGGAGAACTTCGGACTGCGCGGGTCGCACACGCGGGCTGCCTCCGCGCGCACGAAGGTGGCGTGGCTGCGTTGGTGGTCGAGCCTCGGCACGGCTGTGCGCTGGGACGACAACGCGCGACGGTTCGTCCAAGGGGCGAACGAAACGCGTCCCAGCAACGCGTCCGCTCGCGCCGCCGCTCATGCGGGCACGCAGTGGTCGATCACCGGTGACACGGTCACGATCACCGTGCCAATCGACGTGTATGGCCCACCAGTGGTGCACGACACCGATGGCCGGCCCGTCCCGCTGACCACCCTGTTGACGAAGTGGAAGGACGATGCCGAGAGGTATTGGAACATGGCATTCCGGAGCATGCCTTACTACGGCGTCTGTGGACAGAAGGGCCCGAAACCGTTGCGCTTCAAGCTCAAGGTGGACATCAACAGCTACCCACTCAGTCTCCGCAACGCCGGCCCGAGCTCGCGCCACAAGGTCACGATCGTCGACACGCCGCTCGTGAACAACGCTGAATGGAAAGACGTCCCCGGCCTCCAGCATCCCACCGATGACAACCAGATCCCATACAGCACGGCGCTCAATGGATACTGGGCTCCGATCAACGGTGGTATCGCCGCGCACGAGGTCGGCCACGCGCTCGGGCTCGGCGACGACTACGACCTCGTGAGCAACCAAGACGAGGAGGGTCTTCGTACCGGGAAGCCGATTAGCCGGGACGGGGTCGATCGGGCGGGCACGCTCATGGCCCCGAGAAGCCGTAGCGGCAGAGCCGGCAAGATCGACCAACAGCTGATCGATCGACTCGGCCGCATCATCGGCAAGGTGACCGGCAAGAAGCCGACCTGCGCGAACCCGAAACCAAAGCCCAAAGGACCCGACTTCGACGGGATCTACACGGGTCGGACGTCGCAGAACCAAGCTTTTGCGATCTGGATCGACCGCGGCAAGGTCCATGACGTCAATGCGTCGTTCCACGGGCCGTGCAGCGGCAACGCGGCCTCATTCAGCGCCGCGGACTTTCCGACCGTGATGCAGGGGAAATACGCGATTGCACCGGCCGGGGATTTGTCGCTGAAAGGAAGCGATAGCCAGTCGCAAGGCGAACTCAAGGCGCATTTCACCATCACGAAGAAGAGTGGAAAGGTGGTCAAGCAGGTGACGGGCACTTTCGACGTCACGTTCGCCGACAGCTCGACGAGCTCCCACTGCGACACCGGCGTGGTCTCGTTCAGCGCCGCCGTTCCGCCGAACTAACTTCGGCTTCGCAGCGCTTTTCCTGGGCGCTCGGTGCCGTCTAGGCAAAGGAGATCGGATGCTCGCACACGTTGGAATCCACCTACGGCATAACCTCGTCGGCTACCTCGCACTCTTCGTCGCCTTGGGAGGCTCTTCATACGCTGCGGCCGGCAAACTCCTTCCCGCCAATAGCGTTGGCACAAGACAGGTCATCGATCACTCGCTAGGAGCCGTCGACTTCAAGGCGGGTCAGATCCCTGCCGGCCCGACGGGCGACCCGGGACTGCCAGGCCCACCGGGTAATCGCGGTCCGAAGGGCTCGAAGGGAGACGCCGGGCAAGCCGGGCCAGCCGGCCCGTCGGGAGCGACGAAGGTCGTCGTCTACACCAAAGTCGTAGGCATCACTTCGAAGGGATCCACCATTACTTGGATCGGGTGCGCGTCGAACGCCGAGCGCGCCACCGGGGGTGGTATCGACTCCGGCGGAAACTTCCTGGCCCGCGTGATCGAGAGCTATCCGTCACAGGCGAACGGGGCGAAGGTTGTTGCGGGGGAAGTACCTCAAGGCTGGATGGGCGCCATCTACAACGGCGCGCCGATCGGGATTACAGCAACCTGGTATGTCATCTGCGCATCGCCGTAACACGCCCTACAGCAAAGGCGACCTTCGACATCGACGGATGCCAGCAACTCGTCGCGACGTGAGTCCAACGCGATCGTATGAAATCGACGTGCGCCAGCCCGGGCGCACGAATCGAACGGATCCGATCTACCAACCGTGCTACCGAACTAGCGGATCTGGCCGAACTGACATGGCATCACTGCGCGTGAACAAGCGCCGCAAGCGCTAGCGAATCACGTGGCGGCCTTATCGCACCCAGGAGGTCGCCGGTTCGAGTCCGGCTAGCTCCATCACCGTTTGTGGCTCCGTGCAGCAGCTCCGGTGCCGAGGAGGCGTAGACGGCATTGTGCGAACCGGGGGCACTCTCAGACGCTCGTCAGGCGGCTGGCACTTCGACGAGCGTCGTTCCGACTGCGGTCGGTTTCGGGATGGGTTCGCCGGCCTGTCGGAGGCCCTCGAGGTGGAGGCCGATTGCCTCGCGAATCAGCTGCTCCACCTCCTCTTGGGAGTCGCCGACCACGCCGACACCAGGGAGATCTGGGCAATAGGCGCCCCAAGACTCGCCCTCGTGCTCGATTACGACCAGGTATTCGCTCATCGACTCGGCTTTCGTAGCCCTGCCTGTCGAAGGATATTCGCCGCCGTGCCCTTTGGCACGTCCGTGCCTGGCTTGCCCCCAACGGTCACCTTGCCCGGTTTGTTCGGATGCTCGTACTGCTGGTGGCTTCCGCGCTGCGCCACCAGCTGCCACCCATCGTCTTCGAGCAACCGAATGAGCTCGCGGAACTTCACTCGCCCATCGTGCAGAGCCCCTCGGCTGGGCCATGTCTCGAAGCGTCAGGCGAGGGCGAGCGGCGAACCAGGGACGACCACCTCGCGGTTCGCGCAATACTCGGTTCGGCCCATTTCCGAGTAATTCCAGCGCTCGGGTAGCATCGCCGCGCCTCCGATGGTGCGACAGCCCTTTGTTCTCGAATCTCGTCACGCGCTCGTCACCGGGTGCGGCAGCGCGCAGGGAATCGGCTTTGCCTCTGCGCGACTCCTTGCCCAGTTGGGCGCCCGCGTCTCGATCACGTCGACCACGGAGCGGATCCACGAGCGCGCGACGGAATTGGGAGCGGACATGGTCGCGGTCGTCGCGGATCTCACCGATCGATCGCAGGCGCTTGCCGTTGCCGCCGCTGCACGCGACGCGCACGGGCCGATCGACATCCTCGTGAACGCCGCCGGATTGGTGCAGACCGGTGCCCCCTTTGACAGCGCGCCGTTCGTCGCGTTCGCATCCCAGGCGTTCGACCGGCAGATGGACATCACGCTGAAGACGGCGTTCCACATGACGCAGGCGGTGCTGCCTGAGATGGTCGAGCGCGGGCACGGTCGGATCGTGATGGTGTCGTCGGTCACCGGACCGCTCGTGACGGCGCCGGGCTCTGCTGCCTACGCAGCGGCCAAGGGAGCCATGGACGGCCTGATGCGGACGATTGCGATCGAGAACGGACGCGCCGGCGTCACTGTGAACTCGGTCGCCCCGGGGTGGATCGAGACAGCCTCGTCCGAGCCCGACGAGCTTGTCGCCGGCCGCCACACGCCGGTCGGACGCCCGGGGACGGCCGACGAGGTCGCGGCGGTCGTCGCGTTCCTCTGCTGCGACGAAGCGAGTTACGTCACGGGCCAGTCGATCGTCATCGACGGAGGGAACACAATCCAGGAGCCGCACGGGATCGATCTCTACGGCGGTGATTAGATTCAGTGGGTCGTGAGCTCCGTCCTCGAATCCAAGCCACCGTGCTTCAGGAACGACGACGTCGCACGGATCGCGGCTGAGCTCTTCGGGCTCGAGGGAACCGCGACGAATCTCGGCAGCGAGCGCGATCAGACATTCCTAGTCGCGGGTCCGGCGGGCGAGGGCGTCGTCAAGCTCTCGAATCTCGGTGAGGATCCGGCGACACTCGACCTCGAGACCGAGACGATCCTGCACGTCTCGCGCGTCGATCCCGATCTGCCGGTTGCTCTTCCCCGCCCCGTCTCCTCGGCCCCGGGCGCGGCTGCATACCGCACGACCGTGGAAGGGCCGGACGGCACGCATTTCGTTCGGCTCTTCGAGCGGCTCCACGGTCGCGACGGCGGACCGGACCTCTCGGATGCGGCCGTCCGCGACTACGGCGCGACGCATGCGCGGCTGAACCTCGCCCTGCGCAGCTTCTTCCATCCAGGCTCCGGTCGGGAGTTGCTGTGGGACCTCGCACACGCGGCGAAGCTCCGTCCTCTCGCAGAGAAGATCGAGGATCTCAGCCGGCGCCGGCTCGTAGAGTCAGTGCTCGATCGCTACGACGCGAACGTCGCGCCGCGCTGGCCGCGGCTTCGGGCACACGTCGTGCACGGCGACCTGAACCTCGACAACGTCCTGTTCGATGACACCGATCGCATCTGCGCGATCGTCGATTTCGGGGACGTCGGCCATACCTCGCAGGTTGGTGACTTCGCGATCGGCCTCGCTTCGCTGATCCGCGGACGCCCTTTCGACGATGTCTTTCGCGTCGCCCGCATCGCGATCGACGGGTACCAATCGCGCATTCCACTCGAGGCCGAGGAGCTCGAGGTCCTGGGCGACCTCGTCGCGATGAGGCTCGCCGCGATCGTCGTGATCAGCGCCTGGCGCGTGGCACGGTACCCCGAGAACGCCGACTACATTCAAGCGTGGGACGAGGACTCCTGGCGCTTGCTCGAGCTCATCGGCTCCATCGGCTGCGAGCGTTTCTC
>JBASRJ010000042.1:0-4048 GCA_049273785.1 Gaiellaceae bacterium
CGTGCAGGCGGTGTAGAAGAGGTAACGATCGCGCGCGACCTGGTCGCGCGGTGCGAGGCGCGCGCCGCGGCGAGCATCGAGCTCGCGGCGCAGGTCGTCGCCGAGGAAGGGGGACTCGTGCACGCGGCGCGGCAGGCTTCCCTCTTCCAGCCCGAGCAGGAAGACGACGTCGACACGCCGTGTCCGCGCGCGCATGAGGTCGAGCACGGCGACGCGGCCGGGCTCGGGTGCCGACGCGCGCCGCACGTCCGCACGCTCGAGCGCGCCGACGATCTCCTCGGACGTGAGCGGCTCCCCGAGCTCGGTCCACCCACGCAGCTCGCCGAGCAGGCGCATCACCGCGTCGTGCGCGCGGAGGTCCTGGCGCGACGACTCGCTGACTGGCGGCGACTCCAATCCGTACGCGGCGCGCAGCATCGAAGCGGCGAGCTCCTGCACGGAGTCGATCGCGTTCGCCGCCGAGCGCAGCGCTTCGAGCGCCGGCAGCGGCTGCCCGTCGCGCAGGCGGATCGTGTCCTCCTCGACGCGATCGGCGGCTTCGATGCCCCGGCCGCGCAGACGACCCTCGAGGAAATCGACGTTCGTCCGGCTCAGCCCGGAGTACGGGGAGCGCAGGTACCCGTAGAGGTCGCGCCGTCCGCCGCCGAGCCAGGCGAATCGGAGCAGTGCCAGAAGAGCCTGGCCGTACGACGTGCGGTCGAGCCGGAGGCGGCCCTCGATCGCATACGGCACTCCGAGCGTTCCGAGCGCGGTCTCGAGCGGCGCCTGCCAGCGGTCGAGCGTCGGACACACGACCGCGATCCGCTCGGGCCGCATGCCGCCGCGGATCAGCTCCAGCAGCTCCTCCGCCACGAGCTCGAGCGCGCCGCGCGTCCCCGCGCCCTCGAAGAATCGGATCGCGCCGTCGATCGCGGGAGCAGGCGGCGGTGTGTCCTGGAACAGCGCGCGCTCGACGTGTGCGATCGCAGGCTCGGCGACCTCGTCGAACCGCGGCGGCAGCTCCTCGATCCGTCCGTCGGCGAGCGCGGCCAGATCGTCGATCGTCCGGCTGAGAGACGCGAACGCGGCGCGCCCCGGCTCATAGGGGATCGAGACGGTCACGTCCGCCCGTCCCGCGAGCGCTTGTACCAGCGCCCACTCCGCGCCGGTCAGATCCTCGAAGCCGTACGCGAACACCGGCTCGCCCTGCCAGGCATCGAAGTTGGACGCGAGCCGCTCGGCCGCCGAGCGGCGCAGCAGGTCGCGGTCCCAGAGCTCGAGCCGGTCGAGCTCGGCGCGATACGCCGCGTAGAGCGAGGCGAGATCGCCGTCGAGATCGGCCGGATCGAGCAGCCCGGACTCGAGCTCACCGACGCACGCCAGCAGGGCTTCCGCGAAGCCGCCGAAGCGGGCCGACCGGCCGAACCCGTTCATCCCAGCCCGGGCGACGCTCACCGCCCGGCGGACGAGGAGCGCGCGCTGCGCATCCGCGACGACCCGGCGGGCCGAGGGCTCCCCGGGAGCGCGGGCGATGCGCCCGAACAGGTCGTCGAATGTGCCGATCGTCCCACCCAGGAGGGCGGGCTGGAGCTCGAGCAGGTCGCGCTCTGCGCGGTCGACGTCCGGACGGTTCGGCACGATGAGAAACGGCTCGCGCGGAAGCGCGTCCAGATAGCGCCGAAGCAGGAGCGCCACCTTCCCGGCGTTAGCCGGGCCGGTGATGAGCGTCAGACCCAACCGACCCATGCTACTTCCGCGGTCCGACGGCGCCTGCGCGGCTCCGTGGAAAGAGCGTGAAAGACGATTAGGGTCCCGTCGTGCTCTATCGGCCCGAGGCATTCGAGCCCCTGACGGACGCTCCGTGGGACGAGGGGCGCGTGCGAGACGCGATCCGGGCAATCGTGGCGGACGCGGACGAGGGGCTGCGCGGACCGAAGCTGCTCTGGCCGGCCGATGCCTGGGACGGCTGGCACGGAACGAGCCCGATGAAGAACCTCTACGTCGGCTCGGCCGGCGTCCTGTGGGCGCTCGACCGGCTACGCACACGCGGCCACGCGGAGACCCGCCTCGATCTCGCCGACCTCGCGACGCGCAATCTGGAGCTGTTTCGCACCCGGCCGGATTTCATGAAGGGCATGAAGCTCCCGCCGCCTCCCGACTCCGCGCTCCTGACCGGCGAGACGGGAATCCTGCTCGTGGCGTGGCGGCTTTCCCCGGCGGACGAGCTCGCGAGCGATCTGCTCGCCCGCGTGCACGCGAACGTCGACAACCCCGCGGCCGAAGTCATGTGGGGATCGCCCGGAACACTGATCGCCGCACACGCAATGCTCGAGTGGACCGGCGATGCGCGCTGGCGCGACGCGTGCAATGAGAGCGCCGAGGCACTCTGGGCTCGGCGCGGCGAGGACGGCCTCTGGGTTCAGAACCTGTACGGCGAGGAGCTCCGCTCGCTCACACCGCCGCACGGCCTCGTCGGAAACGTTCAGGCGCTGCTGCCGCTCCTCGACGAAGGACGCAGCGAGGCGCTGAAGCGCGAGACGGCTGCGGTGCTCGCCCGGACAGCCGTGGTCGAAGACGGTCTCGCGAACTGGCCGCCTCGCGACCGCCCCGACCTGCCGGGACCAGATGGTCAGATCCGCGTGCAGTGGTGCGCGGGCGCGCCCGGCATCGTCATCGCCGCCGCCGATTACCTCGAGGAAGATCTGCTCCTCGCGGGCGCCGAGCTTCCATGGCACACGGGACCGCCGGCACTCGAGAAAGGACCCGGCATCTGTCACGGGACTGCCGGGAACGGCTACGCGTTCCTCAAGACCTTCCAGAGCACGGGTGACGAGAAGTGGCTCGAACGTGCGCGGCGATTTGCGGTCCATGCACTCGACCAGGTCGAGCGCTTACGTGCACAGCGCGGCCGGGGTCGATACTCGTTGTGGACCGGGGACATCGGGGCTGCGCTGTACGCAGCGGACTGCATCGACGGCCGGAGCGAGTATCCGGTCCTCGACTACGTTTAGTGCCTAGCCGGCGCTCTTCGGCCGCCGCCCGCGCCGGGCGACCGAGCGGCCCCCGAGCTTCTCCGCCTCGTCGTCCGTCACGTCGAGCTCGCGCACGCCCTTCCGAGCGTCGCGAAACGTGATGCGAATAGTCGCGCCCTTTCCCTCCGGAATTTCCGCCCCGGACATGTCCGACACGAGCACCGTCTTCCGCGCCAAACCAATCCTCCTTCGCCAGTGGAAACGCGCGCAGCTTACCGCAGTGCATCTATGCAGCCGCGCGTGACTGACGAATTCGCCAGGATCGGAGGAGACTGAGTAGCGCCTGCTCCTCCAGATCGAGCCCCCGATCGCGCGCACCGACGACGCGCAAATGGGGCGGCCGGAAATCCTCGATCGTTCGCCCGTCGAGATACTGATCCACGACGGCCGGGCTCACGTAGGACGCGCGTGCCACGGCCGGTGTGTTTCCGAGCTGCTCGCCGACTTTCCGCATCACGGCCGCGACGACGCGTTTCTGCTCGGCCGCCGTCTCCACCACCCCACGCTCGGCGAAGGCGATCGCCGCGGTCAGCGTCCCGCCCCACGTGCGGAAGTCCTTGGCCGTGAATTCCTCCCCCGAGGTAGCTCCGAATGTAGTCGTTGAGCCGCTTGCCGCTCAGGTTGTAGAGCTCGCCTTCCCACTCGTAGCGGAACAGGCGCCGCCCGCCGGACAGCGCGAGCAGCTGCTTGATCGCCTCTGCGAGCTCCCCGTCGACGAGTGTCGTCCGGACGATGACGCCGTGCTTCGTGCGGAAGTGGAAGCCGATCCGGTGCCCGCGGACACGCACGCGATGCTTCGTGAGTGTCGTGATCCCGAAGGTCTTCGATGTCCTCGCGTACCGCTCGCTACCAACCCGGAACCAGGCCCGGTTGGATCCGCGCGAGCTTTTCCTCGTCCGTGATCCTGTTGCCGCGCGCGTCGTAATAGCGGAAGCGCCCTCGCGATCCTTCGCGGCGCCAACCCCCCTTCCGTGTCATGCCCGGGGTACTCTCCGCGGCCGTGGAGGCCAAAACGATCGTCGTGCTCGAAGGGGACG
>JBASRJ010000051.1:0-6293 GCA_049273785.1 Gaiellaceae bacterium
CCCGCGCTTCGTCGCTCTCCGCAGTCACCGCCGCGAAGGCGCCGTCCAGCTGCTCGGGCCCACGCGCGCGCGTGAACGTCTGCAGCGGATGGACCGAGAAGCGGCGCTCGTGCGGGTCGAGCGCGGAGAGCGGCGTCGCACCCGAGACGTGCGCGAGCCAGGACCCTCGGTCGATGCTGCGCGCGACTTCCGCAATCGCCGTGTCCGGGACGCAGAGGAGCACGAGCTCGGCGTCCTCCTGCACGGCGACGCCGCGCTCGCGCAGGCGGGCGCCGACGGCCGAGCCGACGCGGCCTGAGCCGATGACGTGGACTGTCTCGAACACGAAGCTCCAGTTCCGTAGCGGATACCGGGCACCGGAGAGCTTATCGCGTCGCTAGCTGTCTGCGAGCAGCCGCGCGAGCTCGCTGCGTGACCGCAGGCCGAGAAGGCCGCGCTCCGGAGCGCGCTTCTACGCGTCGTTCTCGAGCCGTCGTCGCATTCGCTCCGCGCCGACGATATTGCCCTTGCGCTCGTAGGTCTCCAGCGCCTCGCGACGTGATGCATCTGCCCCGGCGGCGTCTCCCGCCAGCTCGTGCACGGTCGCGGCCTCCTCGAGCGTCTCGCCGCGGAACGTCAGCCAGTCGGTCGCCGCGGCACGGGCGCAGGCCTCGTCCGACAGTCGCATCGCCTCCTCGTCGCGGCCTTCTTGCGCAGCAACGAGCGCGAGGGCGCGCCGCCACAACGTTTCGGTGCTGATGATGTCCGGCGAAGTTCGCGCACGGGCGGACAGAGCGAGTTCAGTGGCTTCGCGCAGGTCCCCGGTGTGTGCGAGCGTGCAGGCGAGCGCGCCCGCGATCGTGGGCAGGGCTGCGTGATCCTCCTCGGTCTCGAGCACCATGTACGCAGAGCGAAGGTGAGTCGCGGCCGCTGTCAGGTTGCCTGCGGAGAATTCGGACGTCCCGGCGCACTCCAATGCTGAAGTGAGCCGCAAGATCAGACCCATTTCGCGGCTTGCCGCGATCGCTCTGTCGCCGATCATCCGTGACTCGTCGATACGTCCGGCTTGCGCGCGCAAGATCATGAGCGCGAACCAGACGGCGAATGGATGCTTCTCTCTGTCCACGGGCTCCGTGAGCTGCTCCTCACAGAGCTCGATCGCCGCAAGGACCGGTCGCGTGCCGCGTGCCAGGCACAACGCATGCCTTCCGCGGAACCGCGCCTCGTCCCAGGTGTCACCGCACCTCTGGGCGAGCTCGATGCCACGCGCAGCGATCTCGGCGGCCTCATCGGCGCGCCCTGACTCTTCGACCATCTGCGCGATGCTGCGAAGAGCAAGTGCGAGCCCTTGATCATCGCCGTGTTCCTCGAACAGCCTCGCTGCGCGTTCCGCGTCAGCGAGGTGCTCGCACAGGCCCTTGCCATCCGTGCTGATCGAGAGATAGGACAGGTAAAGACGGGCGCGCTCCTCGATCAGGCGCTCGCCCGTACCAGCCGCCAAACGCGCCGCCGCCTCGAGTGTCGACACACCTTGTCGCGTGGTGCCCGCGTGCAGAAGAGCGGCGCCGAACTGGTAGAGCGACTCCGCCCGTTCGCGGGCCTGCATGGGCAGGATCGCTGCGGCGCGCTCGAGCGTCGAGCCGATCCGCAGCTCCCCGTCGTCGAGCGCCGGATCCTGGACGAGAATTGCGCGCTGCAGATCGCGCAGGACGACACCCGGCTCGACCGCCAGCTCGCTCGTGAACGTGTGGTGCGCGCGCCGATAGGCGGTGAGCGCGTCGGCCTGCCTCCCCGCCCGGTACAGCGCGAGCATCAGCTGCGCCCACAAACGCTCCCTAAGCGGGTACTGGGTGACCAGCGCCTCGAGCTCCGCGACGAGCTCGGCATGGCGATCGAGCTCCAGGTCGGCCTCGATCCGCTCTTCGATCGTGGTGAGTCGC
Source organism: Gaiellaceae bacterium (assembly GCA_049273785.1). Taxonomy (GTDB): domain Bacteria; phylum Actinomycetota; class Thermoleophilia; order Gaiellales; family Gaiellaceae; genus 3-1-20CM-4-69-9. The sequence goes on from JBASRJ010000051.1 coordinate 1,920, forward strand.
GCCTCCTCGAGTCGATTGATCTCGGGCTGCGCGAACGGCTCGGTCGGAAACTCGACGAGCGGAGGTCCACGCCAGCACGCGAGTGCGTCGCGAAGCTTGGCCGCCCGCTCGCGCGGATTCCCCCGCCGCGCTTGAGCGACAAGGCGTTCAAAGCGGGCGAGATCGAGCTGCTCCGGTTCGACGTACAGCACATAACCAGTGGGGAGCCGCTCGATCACCGCAGCCCCAAGCGTTGCGCGCAATCCGTGCACCTGGTTCTGCAGCGACGCACGCGCAGTCGGGGGCGCGTCCTCACCCCACAGCTGATCGATCAGCTCGTCCTGCGGGATCGCCTCGTTGGCGCGGAGCAGCAGCAGGCCGAGGAGCGCGCGCTGCTTGGGCGCCGCGATTGACACGAGCTCTCCGTCTCGCCGAACCTCGAGCGGGCCGAGCACACGGAAGTCGAGCGCAGACACCTCGACTGAAGCTAGCACCGTACGGCCGAGCCGAGAAGCCGCCGTTAGAGCGCCGTTAGAGACGGTGTCTAACGTCGCCAACGGGTCAAGGAAGTCACGGCGGATAGGGAGGCTCCTCCATGAAGTGGGCAATCGCAGCCGTCATTGTCGCCGCCGCATCACTTGCGACGTTGGCGCCGTCGGCGGTGCGGGCCGATGCTCCTACACGGGTTGTCCAGTCCGTCGACGTGACGTTCCGCGGTGCAAAAGGTGCCGGCGGTGCGAGTTTGAGGCCGCCAACTGTTTCGGTTGCGAATGCCAGCGCCACCGAGGATGCCGGCAGCGTTGTCTTCACGGTCCGGCTCTCCCACCGCACGCCGAAGCGGGTCACGGTGCGGTACGCGACCGCCGACGGTACGGCGACGGCGGGGAGCGACTATTCCGCGGCGCACGGAAGGATCGTCTTCAATCCGAGCCAGCGTGTGCGACGCATCTCGGTGCCCCTGATCAAGAGCTCCGCCCCCGCTGACGACGAGACGTTCTTCATCGTCCTCAGCCACCCGACCAATGCACGCATCGCGGGCTCACAGGCCCAGGGAAAGATCCTCGCCCACAACCTGCCGGCCGCCTTCAAGGTCCACGCAACGCTCACCGGAGCGGCCGGTTCCGGCGCAGGAACCGGCGAGATCACGATGACCGTCGACGCGGCAAAGGCAGAGGCGTCGTTCTCACTGACGCTTACCGACTCACCGGAAGCTCCGACCCTTGGACACATCCACTCTGCCAAGGACGCCAACCTGGCGGTGAATATCAATCCGCTCCCTCCGAAGAACGGAACTGTCACGGGCACGCTGTTCTTGTCGCGCAAGCTGATCATCGACTTCCACGACAACCCCGGGAACTACTACATCGAGCTCCACATGCCGACGACGAGGTGGACGGTCGAGGGTGTGCCTTCTTTGGTTGCCGGTTAGGGGTTGAGGCGCCGCTCGAGCGACTCTTTCACCCCAGGCCAGTCGTCGTCGATCACGCTGTACCACGCCGAATCGCGGCGCACGTCGCCGCGGACGAGCATGTGCTTGCGATGGATGCCCTCGAACTGCGCTGGCAACGCAGCGAGGGCGGCGCGCGCCCGGTCGTTTTTCGCATCGGTCTTGAACTCGACCCGGAGGCAGCCGAGCTCCTCGAAGGCGTGCCGCATGAGCAGGTACTTCGCCTCGACGTTCGCGCCACTTCCCCAGGTACTCGGGTTCATCCACGTGTTGCCGATCTCGAGGCGCCGGTGTTCCGGCTCGAGCGACATGTAGCTGGAGCTTCCGACCGGCACTCCGTCCTGCAGGATCGCGAACGCGTGATCGGGCCCGGCAAGTATGGAACCGAGCCACGTGTCGACGTCGCCGACGCGCATCCAGCGCCAGATCGACGCGTCGGCGCCCGCTGCCCGCAGGCCGTCTGCGTGCTCGGGGCGGAGGGCTTCGAGCACGACGACCCTGCCCTCGAGGCGCTCTGGCAGGCGTTCCCACATGGCAGGACACTGTCTACACTCTCGGAGCGATGCCCATCTACGAGTTCGTCTGCATGAGCTGCGAGGAGCACTTCGAGGAGCTCGTGCGCGGGGACATGGAGGTCGCCTGCCCCGAGTGCGGCGCGACGAAGGTGGCGAAGCAGCTCTCGACCTTCGCGATGGTCGGCACAGGTGGCCAGACGGGCGCGTTCGGCGGTGGCGGCGGCTGCTGCGGCGGCAGCTGCGGCTGCGGGCACTAGCCGCCGGGACTTCCCATTCCAGACCCGGCTTAAGAAGCGTCTTGAAGGGGGACGTCATGGCTCGGCACCATGGGCGCGATGGAGCCGGAGCCGCTCGTATCGCGTGAGGAGGCCCGCGCTATGCTCTTCGCGATTGCCGACATAAACCTTCACGTCGACGAGATCCTGCGACTGTTGGAGGATCAGCTTGAAGAAGGTCAGGAAGAGGACACCTGAGGAAGTCGCACGGGTGCGAGAGCGCCAGGCATTCATTCAGCGGGTCGTGGAGCGAGCCTGGCGAGAGACGCCAGAGGGGGCGGCGGGCAAGCCACGCCGCGAGCATGCGGAGGAATAGTCTGGGCGTCCGGCCAAGGGCCTAGACTCACCCCGCGTGGACGACCCCGGTTCTCGCAGCCTCTCCCTCGCCGCGTTCGCCGACCAGGTTGCCGGGTGCGTGAAATGCGCGCTCGCGCAGGGGCGCACGCAGGTCGTGTTTGGATCGGGAAACTCCGACGCCGACCTGATGTTCGTCGGCGAGGCACCTGGCTTCCACGAGGACAAGCAGGGTGTTCCGTTCGTCGGCGCGGCCGGAAAGCTGTTGGAGCAGCTACTCGCAGGCATCGGCCTGTCCCGTTCGGACGTGTACATAGCGAACGTGCTCAAATGCAGACCTCCCGGCAACCGCGACCCGCTCCCGGAGGAGATCGAAGCCTGCGAGAGCCACCTCTGGCGACAGATCGAGCTGATCCAGCCGCGCGTCGTCGCGACGCTCGGCAACTTCGCCACGAAGCTCCTCTCCGGGAAGCCGACCGGAATCACGCGCGTCCACGGCCAAGAGCAGGAGACGACGCTCGGCGGGCGCCGCGTCCTGCTGTACCCGCTCTACCACCCGGCGGCCGCGCTCTACACGCCGCGGATGCTGGAGGTGCTCCAGTCGGACTTCCGCCGGCTACCGGAGCTGCTCGGTCGCGAGCTGGAGGCGCCCGCGCCGGTCCTCGCCGCAGTCAGTGCAGAGCCTGCAGTGCAGCTCGGTCTCTTCTAGAGACGCAAGGTTCCGCTGAAGCCGGCGATGTAACACGGCGCAGCGGATCGATCCGGCAGAGCGGCGCGGTACAGACCGCGGCCCACCTTCTTCGTGAACGTCCCGACCGTCTGCGCGTACTGGCCGGCCGACCCTCGCTTCACGAGCTTCGTCGTCGCGACCTTCTCCCACCGCCCGGCCCGTACGACCTGGAGCTGCGCGGTCTTGCCGCCGAACCAGTCGTAGGCGCGGATGGTGACCCGCAGGGAGCCCGGCACGCCTGCGAGCGTCAGCACGGGACGCACGTGAATGGAGATCGCCCTGCTGACGAACCCTTTCCACCGCGCCCGCAGCCAGAAGTTGAGGTCGCCGCCCGCGTAGCTGACCCAGCCGCCGCCCGCACCCGTCCGCACCGTCCGGAGGGGGTGCCACGGGATCGGGCCGCAGTCGTCCTGCTCGATCGTCACGGCCTCGCCTCTGCGCCCGTTCGAGACCGCACCGCTGAGCAGGAGCGGCACGCCGTCCTCCGCGATCGCGTGGTTCGCCGCGATCGTCACGCGGTCGTTCGCCGCGTCCGGCGCCGTGACACCAACGATCCCTGCCGCGAGCACGAGGAGAGGTGAGAACCTTCGCATCGCATGAACGATACGGAGACCCACGAGTCGAATCTTCCATCCGAGACGGAGGAGATCGCCGCGAAGCTCGCCGGCCGGCTCGCCGCGGGCGACGTCGTCACGGTTTCCGGCGAGCTCGGGACCGGCAAGACGACATTCGTGCGCGGCGCGTGTCGCGCACTCGGCGTCGAGGGGCCCGTGACGAGCCCGACCTTCACGATCGGCCACCGTTACCGCGGCCGCGAGACCGACGTCTCGCACCTCGACCTCTACCGGTTCCGGGGGCTCTCGGCTGCCGAGTGGGGCGACCTGGAGCCGTATTTCGACGGTGCGATCGTGTTCGTCGAGTGGCCGGAGGCGGGGGAGGGCGCCCTCCCGCAGGCACGGTTCGCCGTCCGGATCGAGCACCGCGGAGGCGATGCGAGAATCGTGTCGATCGCGGATGCTGATCCTCGCGTTCGACACGGCGACTGAAGTCGCGACGAGCGCGCTCGTCGCCGACGGCGAAGTTCTCGGCGAGCGCGTGTCGCGGGCCGTGACGCTGCTCGAGGACGTCGACGCC
>JBASRJ010000147.1:0-29771 GCA_049273785.1 Gaiellaceae bacterium
CCCGTGGCCGAGGTCGCTCACCGACGGCCTCGATCGCGCCCGCAGGCTGCGTCGATGTCGCGGCGCGCTTCGGCCAGCAGCTGTTCGCGCATCCGCTCGATCGGGGTCGGCGGCGCAAGCGCGATACCCACCGCTTCGGGCTCGGGCTCGAGTGCCGGCTGCGGCGACGGCTTCTCAGACGCCGCTGGTCCAGGTGCGACGCCCAGCGGCGACAGCGCCCGCCAAAACCCTGACCGCTCTTTGCGCCAGCGGCGGCCGAGACAGCGCGTCAACTCGATCGGCGCCAGCTCCGTTCGGGCCGGAAGCTCGCAGAGGCGCCCACGATCGGCTGAGCCGACAAGCGACTGCCACACCGGCGCGAGCGGCCCACCGGCGGCGAGCTCGGAATGCAGCACGGCAGCGGCCAGCCAGTTCGATTCGAACCGGTAACCACGGATCTTGGAGCGACGCTCATCGTCGGCGGCGAGCGCATCGGCGAGCGCCCGCAGCCGCCGCTGGGTTGGCACCACGAACAGCACATTCACGGGTGCGCGGTCGGGCGGCTCGTGCACCTCGGCATGCCGGTACAGGGCCACCTTGTTGCCGAGACGCTCGAGCGTCTCGGTTCCGCGGTCCCACTCCAGGTAGCACTCGATCGCCCCGCCCCGTGTCTCGAGGAAGAAGCCCGTATCGGGAACCGGCCGCGAGGAGCGCTCCTGACCGCTCAGCCGCGCGCTGCAGCTGCGGCTGCCCCACCACTCGCTCACGCCCAGCGACCCGTCCTCGAGCGTCGCCACGATCAGGTCGGTGACGAAGCGGTTCACCTCCAGCCGGTGCACGAGCTGCGGATACGAGCCCCAGTCGTCGCGCCGTTGCCAACCCAGCTGCTTGCGCTCCAGCTTCAGCGCGGCGGCAACCAGGATCGCACCGCCCTCGTCCAAGAGCCAGTGCGCTTGCGGCTTCCCGAGCCCGTACGGTCGCGGCGGATAGAAACGGTCGACGACGCGCTCGTCAAAGAGGAAACGCAGCCGATCCTGCGCCCTGCGCCTGGAGCTGAAGAACAGCAGCGTCAGCTGATCCGTGGTCAGCAGCTGATGCTCGTACAGCGCGAGCGCGATCGCGCGGTCGCGCTCAGTCAGATGACGCACCAACTCGAAGACGCGCTCGGCGCTCACGCGCACCGCGCGAGAGCGCAACGCGCGGCTCCGATTCGAATCAGACAGAGGCGAGACCCTCCTTTGTCGGGTTCCAACACTCGCCGCAACCGCCGGTCACAGGCCGCGACGCAGCCAACCCAGACGGCTGCTCCGCGCCGCCGAAAACGCCCACCAAAACGCCGGCGTAAGCGCCACCGCAAACGCCGACCGCCGTGTGCACCCCCAAACCCCCCGGACCGGCCAGTCCCCTCGCCACCGCGGCCTCGCCCGACCCACGCCGCTCGTCGAATACTCACAAACCACCTCCCTTATCCAATGCGCATTCAGGGCCAGCATCCGAACAGCCGAGCTCGTCCCATCTCGACCCACACACAGAAAGGTCCTTCCCGCGACCCCATAGGCACCGAGGCGCGGGCGATCCCGGCAGACGATCACCGACAACGAGCCCCCATCCACAAAGGTCCCCTCGGCCGCCGATCGGGGTCAGATCCAGATCCGCCAGCAGCCTCCACGCGTCTCGCTCCTTGCTCGGGCGAGAGCTCAGCCGGCCGCGGCCGCCCCAGCAGCAGTGCACCACAGGCCATGAGCGGCCGAACCACCCGCGCCCGCCCGCGCTCGCTCTTCTCCATCCTCCGCCTCCTACCGAAACGACCTCCCACCTAAGAAAGGCCCCGTTCCGGCCCGTCCGGGGTCACGACCGCTCTTCCAACCCCTACCTCCAAAGGTCCGTAAGCGAGCGCGTTAAGCAGCGCACTCGAGACTTGCACAGGACCAATGCGCAAGAACCATGCGGAAAGTCACAGCAGCCAGAGCAGGCCGGCACAGCAGGCCGCGAGCTGTCACAGAACGGTCACAGAACGGTCACAGCCGCGTGCCTTGTCGGCCAGCTTCGCGCAGCGGCGCTGGCCAACAGCCGAGGACGGTGTGAACAGCTGCTCGAGTACCGGGAGCTGACCGCGTGACTACAAGAAAACCTGCAATCAGCGTCAGGCGCACTTCTCGCCTGGGTACTCCTTAACGCCGACCAGGCCCGTGGCGGACTGAGCTGACGCCCGATCTGGCACCTCGTCGGGGGTCCGCGCACAGTGCCGCTAGGGCACGCGGCATCGCCGGTCCTCGGCTACGGCATCGCCGCCATCGACAGTCTTGCCGACGCCTGCGACTTCGCCTCCTCCCGTTTGCTGTTGTTGGTCCCGCTCAGCGAGCGCTTGCTTGAAATCGCGAACTCCTTGACCACGCGAGCGGCCGATTTAGGCCAGCCTCTTGGCTCCGAAGACGACGATGAGCAACACGACCACGAACAGCAGAATCTCGCTAAAGCCGACGTCTCTCGGCATCCGTCACTCCTCTGCAAGCACGGCCGGCGTCGTGAGTTGTGTCAGGCGAGCGAGTGGGAGCAGCGACGCGACAAGCGCAATGCAGAACCCGCCTACGATCGCGATCCCATCCGCGAGAAGTGCGTCCTGAGCGGGAACGCCAAGCTGAAGGCTCACCACCAGGCCGAGAAGTGCGCCAGGAACCGTTCCCAGCAAGCTCAGCAGGACTGCTTCGGCGGCGACAACGCGTGCGAGATGGGAGTCGGCCCAACCGAGCGTCCTCAAGGTGGTGATCTCGGCGGCGCGTTCTCTCAAGTTGAGAAAGAGCACGTCGGCTAGCGACAGGGTCGCGAGCAAAACGATCACACCGACCACCAGAAAGTCGAGCCCGCGCACCTCAACCGAGACGGCATTACCGAGAAGAGTCCCCACCAGATGCCCTTGGAACGTCTGGTTGATCGAGAGCAGCAACGTGAAGACCGCGGCCGCAATGAATAGACCCGCCGCGGCTGCGATGCTTCGTCCTGGAACGCGCCGCACGTTGGCGAGCGCCAAGGCGGTGAGATTCACAACCCGGCGACGAGCTGCACCCGTTGATACCGGCGAGTGAACAGCGTCCAACGGTCCTATGCGCGCCGCGCGCCAAGCGGGCACCAACCCCGAGACCACGCCGAGTGCAAGTGCGAGCGGGACGACGGCTGCGAGCGCTACCTGCGAGAGCCGCAACGAGAACGCGTTGCTGACAATCGCGGCCACGCCGGCAGCGCCTACGCCCGCAAGCAGGCCGACAATCACGAGCTCTGTAATCACCGCGGCGAAGATCGCCTTCCTTGGCCAACCAAGACAAAGGAGTGTTCCGATCTCGCGGCGACGGCCGCGCACAGCTGCGAAGGCGCCGTTCGCGAGAAAGAACACGCACGCAACCAGGATGAGCGCGAGCAAGCCAAGCCGCTTTTGGTCGAGCGCGCGCAAGAAGCTGACCGAGACGCCTTTCTTCGACCACCCTTCCTGCAGCAACAGCGCCGGCCGCCCGTATCGGCCGGGCGGGAGCGCGACATGCAAGCGCTTCGGGGACGATCCGGCGGTGATATCAACCTGCAAGCCCGTCCGATCGTGGATCTCCGTCGCCACCTGCCGCACGCGCGCCTGCGACACCGCATCCGGGCCCGTTGCGCCTTTTACCCGCACTCGGATTACACTGATTGGCGCGCGCGAATTTGCGCCTGCGTAGTACTTCGAGTTTAAAAACGGGGCCATCCCGTCCAGCGTGGTCAGAAAGAGCGGCGGCTGGGCGACGTAATCGCCGATGTTCTCGGAGGGAAGCAACGGGTGCCCGCGCAACAAGCGCTTGCTCCGCTGATCGCCCGGCAGCAACTCCGGCGGGTAATACGTCTCGAGCGGCACACGCGATAGCGGTGAGAACCCAGGCAGCCGCGTCGGGTCATATCGACCCACGAAGGACATCGTCGGCGTCTGAAGGATTTGTTTTCCCGTCGCGCCGAAATACGGGGAGCCGATCCTCGGATGAAGCCGACGAAACTGCACGTCAGCGTTGGCTTGTGGGATATGCGCATAGCTGACGTCGTTCCCAGGCGTGGGCGTCGACCGCCACACCGACAGCGGATTCTTGACGGTGATTGGAACGAGCCTGCCAGAGCGGAACGAGCGGTAGCGGACAGGTGACGATGTCCAGTATGACCAGGAGATGTTTCGGTTTCCGCTATGTCCATTCGGACCGAAGACACCGGCGAGCGCGGCGTCGTAGATCGCCTGCGCACCGAGTGTGCGCCGCGCGACCTCGTGCGCCGCCAGTCCGTCAAGGAAGCGCGTGACGTGCGTCGCGTCCGCCGCGAGCCGAAGAGGGACGTTCGTGTTCGGCGGTATCGCCAGCCGCTCAATGCTGGCTTCGATGTGCTCGCCGACGTAGGTGCGGGTGCTGGCGATGACGGGGACGAGCCTTTGGAACGAGTTGCCGCCAAGGTTGAGAAGACGCGGTCCGTCGGCTTCACGCAGGTAGCGGCCGCCGACGAGCGCGCGATCGAGGTGTAGCAGCCGCGCCTCCTCGACCGGATCGATGGCCGCAAGCAAGATCGGGAACGAGATTCCGGATCCCGATGGGATCTTGCCTGGGTCCGCTTGGTCGCTTCCCACTCCCGGAGACCTCGCTGAGTAACACTCCATCGAGGAAACCTGCGTCGTCGTCCAGAACGGGCTGGCAGGCGCGTCCGGTAGGAGCAACCCTGGTGGGCATACGCGAAGAGGATCGGCGCTACCACGGACGACTTCGCCGAAACCAGGCGCAGTGTTGCCGATCGATGTGAACGCGTCGCGACGCGTGAAGTAAATGTAGTCACGGGCCAACGGATACCGCGACGTCCCGTTCTGTGCGATGGTCGTAAACAAGACGCGGTATAGCTGGATCGGCGCGCGTGCGATGACGCTGTTCAGCGTGAACGAGCGCGCCCCGCTCGGAATGACGTAACCGATGTTGGCGACGGGTGCTGCCACGTCGACGCCAGGAATGCTTTTGATCTCGCGGTACTGCCCGAGCGTAATTCCGCCGAACAAGCCGCTCAAGTAGTTGTCGCGAACCAGACCGTCTTCCCGCTCGAGCGGCAAGGCAGAGCCGTTTGGGCGGACGAGGATGTCGTACGCCGTCCGGTAGTTGCTCTGAACGGATCCGTGAACACGGATTTCGCTCGTCTTTCCGGCAGCGGTCAACACGCTGAAGCTTGCGGCCGCGATAAGTATCGCGGCCGCAAGCGCCAACGCTCGCCACGGCCTAAACCGCAGCTGGCTAACGACGAAGTGCGCTATCGCAGCTCCATCGGTTGCGACAGCCTCAGCACGGACAGCGGATACAACCGGACGCCAGGCATCCGGTCGGGTTCGTCATGCAGTACGACCCAGGCGGAATTCCGGTGCAGTCGCATTGGCAGTAGCAGTTGTTCCCCCCGCAACCGCCACAGTGGGCGCAGTCCTTACAACACTGACCCACCACTGCCGACGCCGCCGAAACGAAGATGCCCGCGCCGACAGCAGCCGCGAGCGTCGCTCCTAGCTGCTTAAGGAAGCGAGTGCGAGTTGTCGTCTGATTCTCGTCCATCAAGGCTCCTTCTTCCTCACGTTGTCGCCACCGCCGCAGCTACGTCTTGATCTCGACCACCACCTTTCTTCGTTTCGGATACGAGGTTCCGCAGCCCCTCCCAATCGTTCGGCCAACTGCTGGCGAGGACGGTCGCTTCCTCATCGAGAACGAATGCGTGTGGAATGCGGTCGCTTTCGAACACCCGAGAGAGCGAATGCTCCTCCTGAACGAGAACCGGAACGCCAGAGGCCGCGAGATCGCACGCCTCCTCGGGATCCTCCGCGATGACGATCAGCCGAGCGCCAACGTCAGGCGCTAAGCCTGCCCGTAGATCTCCGACCAAGCGACCACACGCCTGGCACCCGGAGCCCAAGAACAAGACAAGCGTTCGTGACCCGCGCAGATCCGCGTTCGTGAACGTCTCGCCGGTGCTGTCGGCAGCTACAAACGGCGGTACGGCCGTACCTGGCGGTAAACCACTCTGGCGCGCAGGTGCAGCCGCTAGGCGCGCCTCTGTTCGTTCGAGAAGCGGTGTGATCCGTCGAAGCGTGCCGAGCACGAGCAGCGTCAGCAAGAACACAAGCGCTGAGAGCGCGACGAAAGCTGCGATCCAGGACCCCGTCATGACTCACCAACGCCGGTGGCAACGCTGTGAAACGCGCGCCAGCTCGACAGCAGATGCAGACCAAGCACGGCCGCGGCGGCGACAACGAGGAGCGCGATGCCATCATGCGCCGATACAGGCGAAGCCGACCCGCGCTGGACGGCGAGTGTGTGGGGATTGACGAGTGCCGCGAACGTGGCCATGGCCGCCAGAGCCGAATCGCCAGCGACGAGTTGCCAGCTGATCGTGCGTGGCGCGACAGACCCGACGCAGCCGCAGTCGATGCGTCTGCCGCGAACGAGGTTGATTCCCACGGCCGCGGCGAACGCGACCAGGAGCGCGGCCGATGCGATACCGACAGGCGTCACGCCGACGCCAATGAGCAGTAGGAGGCCGCACGCAAGCTCTATCGGCGGCAGAACAAGCGCAACCGCCGAGGCGAGCGAAGCTGGAAGGAGATCGTAGTTCGCAACGGCGCGCTGAAATTCCCGCAGGTTAAGGAGCTTGGGGAGGGCCGCCGTTACGAAGACGAACGCGAGAACGAACCGGAATGCCAGCGCCGCAGCATCGACCAGTTCCTGGGACATCGCGACCCCTATTTCGACAATTTACGTTGTGACAGGGTACGCAGCGGATGCTCTTTTGTCAAAACGAAGTCGAGTAAGCCTTCCGCAGACCACTCGGCCGGTCTCAAGCCTCGTTCGCAGCGGCGGCGCCGCCCTCTTCGGCCGTGATGTTGGCTCGCGCGTCGCTTGCGGCGAGGTCAGCGGCAGCCCCCTCGGCGAGCTCGACGATCCGCAGATCCGCCTTCGTGTGCAGTGTCGCCGCGTCGATCAGCAGTGAAACGAGTGCGTCACCACGATGGAGGCGGCGCAGCTCACGCAGGGCCGCAAGCTCTCCGTGGTAGGCCTCGCGCTGAACGGCGGCCACACGTTCGACGGCTTCCTTCCCCAAGCGCGCGGCGGCGAAGAGCTTGAGAAAGAGCTCGTCGCGGTACGCAGGCCGCACGAACGGTTCCGCGAGCCAGCGGCTCAGCTCCTCCTGGCCGGCGCGGGTGAGCCTGTAGACGACGCGGTTCGGCCGGTCGAGTTGCGGAACGACTCGCTTGGTCACCAGCGCGTCGCGCTCGAGGCGGTCGAGCACCTGGTACAGGTGACCGATATTCAGCTCTCCCCACTGGGGACCGACCGACTGCTCAAATCGCGCCTTCAGCTCGTACCCGTAACTCGAGCCGTCGCCGAGCAGCGCGAGCACTGCGTGATGGATGGGCACTAACCTGCTCCTTGACGCTTAGATTGTCTCAATCTACAGTGCGCGCTCGACGATGCAAGAGCAGGGTGTCCGAGCCTTTCCGAAAAAGCAACCGCTCAGCGGCGCAGGCGTCGACGCTCGTGCGGTCGCCAAGCGATACGCGACCGCCCGGAACCGGGTCGTCGCGCTCGACGGAGTCACCTTCAGCGTCGACTCCGGCTCGCTCCTCGCGGTCATGGGCCCCTCCGGCTCTGGAAAATCGACGCTCCTGCATCTCATCGGGGCCATGGACACACCAGACGAAGGCCGAATCGTGGTCGGCGAAACCGACGTCACCGCGCTCTCACGCTCGGAACAGCCGGCGTTCCGCCGCCGGATCGGATTCGTCTTCCAAAGGTTCCACCTCCTTCCCGCACTAACCGCGCTCGACAACGTCGCCGCGCCGCTTCTTCCGCACCATGTCGACTTCGACAAGCACGAGCGCGCTCGCGAGCTGCTGGCGGCCGTCGGCCTTGGCAATCGCGAGAATGCGCTACCAGCCGAGCTGTCAGGCGGAGAACAGCAGCGCGTCGCGATCGCACGCGCGCTCGTCAACCGGCCGATCCTCCTCCTCGCCGACGAGCCGACAGGCAACCTCGACTCGCACACCGGCGCCGAAATCATCGACCTGTTGCTGCAGCTGCGCCGCGACCACGGGATGACCGTCATCATCGCCACCCACGACGCCGTCGTCGCCAGCGCCTGCGAACGAATCATCCGCCTCCGCGACGGCCGCATCGCCGACGAACTCACAGTCCCCCACGACCGCGACCTCGGCGCCGTCCTCGAACGAATCAGCCGCCTCGATCCAACCGCGTAGCATGCGCTCGCATTTGCTCCTATTTGTATCGCTCGCGGCATTTCTCGCCGCTCCTGTCTCAGCCGCGCCGACCTTTGTGATTCGCGGCGACAGCGACATCGGCGGATTCACACTCGCGCACAATGGCAGCCTTAAAGCTGCCATTGACATCTATGGCACACCCACGACGCGACAGCCGTTCGGCGACGTTTGCACCGTAGTGTGGGACAACGATGGCATCAAGGCGCAGTTCTTTTACATGCAGCCCGGTGCATGCTCGCCGAACGCTTGCCACCGCGAAAGCGCGCTGACGGGAAAACAATGGAGGACCGCGAAGGGCTTGCACGTCGGCGACACGTTGCAGCGACTGCACAAGTTGTATAGGCATTCCCGCACATTCACTGGCAACGATTGGACCCTGGCGACCCGCCCCTTCGCCGGTGTTCGCACGCCCACCCTTCTCGCCACCGTCAAGGCACGCCGAGTCGTCGCTTTCGTCGTACGCAGCCCGTGGCTATTCACCTGCTGAGGTTTTCCGTCAACGGTTCTTGGAACGCCTCGCATTGAACAAATGCCGGCTAACGCCAAGCGCGTCGCCAAAGCCACGACCACGCCATAGAGGTTCCTCGCCGTCGCGGCGCCACCGGCCCACAAGCCGCCCGCAGCGAGGAAGCGGCCGACCACGACCGCTTCTTTTTGCTTCGGCGTGCTTCCTCTCGCCGAGCGTGGCAGCTCCGTCCCTGCAGCGAATTCGACTCGGTCTACGGCTACCCCCCGCGCCGCGTCGGGCCGGACTTGGGCGCGATCTCGCATCGGAGACGTTCACGCGCGCTTCTTGGCGTATTGCGCCGAAAGCCGCAGCCGGTCGCCAGGCACGACCGCGTGGTTCGGATTATGTGAGGTTGGGGGCACTCATCGATCAAAGAGGAGGTAGGCCGATGAAGGTTCTCTATCTCGCGACTACGGGCGCCGGCGACCCGACGAAGGCGTCGATTCCACTCCATATCGCAGCGAACGGTTCCGTCGAGGCGGCTCAGGAGTGTGCAGTTGTCTTGGCCGGCGACGCGACGGAACTCGTTTCACAGGAGACGGCCGAACGCGTTGAGGGCGTTGGGGTCCCTCCTGCGCGCGATCTTTTCCAGAAGCTCCTCGACAACGACGTTCCGGTTTACGTCTGAAAGGGATGCGCAGTCGCCCGTGGGGCGACCGACGAAGACCTCAAGTGGCTGAAAGCGAGCTGGATCACGCCGCCCGAGGTCGCCCGCATGATCGAGCAATTCGACCGAGTCGTGAGTGTCTGAGCGCGACCCAGCTCGCTATTTCGTGCACCGCTGCTGCTAACAGAGGACGCCGACGACGCTGCCGGTCCCGGGATGGCCGGGGCTTGGCGCATATCCCGGATCCGTCCTGACGATCACGATCTTCTTGACGTCACCGGAGATCGTGGCGCCCGACTGGGAGACGGTGCTCGAGACCACGACTGCCAGATATGCGGGCACGCTCGCCGGCGGACCGGGGCTGTTACCAGCGGACGTCGAGTACGCGGTTCCGCAGGACGGCGGTGTCGTGCCCGCACCTGAGGCGAATCCCTTGAAGCTCGTCGGCGCGATTCCGGCGCTCGGAAGGTTCGCGGCCGACCACTGCGCGCCCCAGTAGGTGACAGGGTCTCCCACGGCGCTCCTGCCATCTCCGATCACAAAGGTGCCGCCGGTCGCGAAGTCGAAGTCGTGCACCGTCCCGATCGCGCCGGACGCGCCAACAAGCCGTTCGCTGAACCAGATCTGTCCGTCCCCTCCCCGCGTGATGTCGAACGGCGCGCTCGCAGCCGTGGGCGTGACGAACTCGGTCAGCTCCCCGCTCGGTGTGAGCCGCCCGATCTGCATTCCCGGAGCGAAGTTCCCCTGCGGATCCGACGCGTTGCCCTCGGCGAACCAGACGTTCCCATCGACACCCGCGGTCAGGCTCTGGACGTTCGAGCTCGTCGCGATCGGATAGCCGGCCAGCACGGTGCCCGACGGAGTGATGCGCCCGATTTCATCGAACGTCGCGCCGCAGACAATCGGAGGATTGCAAACGCCGGCCTCCTCGTTGAACCACAGGTTGCCGTCGCTGCCGGCAGTGATACCGGGATTCACGCCGTAGGTGTAGTTCGGATCTCCTGAGTGCGCGCCGGCATTGGGATCCTGATTGGGAATGGCGAACTCGGTGATCACACCGAGTGGAGTAGCGCGGCCGACCGACGACGTGCCGTTGTCGGCGAACCACAGGTTGCCGTCGGGTCCAGCGGTGATGCGGAGTGGAAACCCTCCCCCGGGGATCGCGAACTCGGTGATGAGTCCGGTCGAGGGATCGAGGCGTCCGATCTTGCCCTTGACCGGCTCGGTAAACCACACCTTGCCATCCGGCCCGGTCGTGATTCCATCCATGCAGAAGCGGTAGGGCGGATGGCATCCCGTTGGTGCCGGGAACTCCTGAACACTGACAAGAGCTCCGTTGCTGACCGTCGCGCGACCGATGTTGTTACTGAACGGCTGCGTAAACCAGAGTGCTCCGTCAGGCCCGAGAGCGATCTCCTGTCCCGAGGCGAGGCGCTCGGCCGGTGGCGGCGGTGCGCTCGGCGGCGGGCAGTTGGTCGTGCATGCAGGCGGAGTGGGAATCGCAAACAGCGCCGTCGCGCCGGTCGGGGTCACTCTGCCGAGCTGACCCAGGCCGGTGACGAACCAGACGTTGCCGTCCGGCCCGGGTGCGACGCCGAGCGGCCTTCCCGGCGAGCTGTCGGCGGGCACGGAGTACTCGGTGATCGCGCCGCTGACTGCGGCCCGCGCCGCGCTGGTCAGGGAGCTTCCCTGAAGCGCTCCGGCACCCACCACCACCGCAACCGCGAGCATGTAGAGACGACTCCGCCGGTTCCAGATCCGCAGCATGACGCTCCTCCTTCCGCCTCCTGATGGATGTTGTCGGCCTGTCATCGCAGTGACAGCGCCTCCACGACCCGCTCCACGGGAACCGAGGCGAGCCGATGCGCGGCCTCGACGAGCTCGGCCGAGGTGCTCGCAAACCGTGAGAGGCACGCCTCGTCCCCGGGCACGAATGTCGAGCTGAGGAACTCGATCAGGTGCCCCTCGGCCTGCAGTTCGCCCGCCGCGACGGCAAGCCGAGAGGCGTCGGCCTCTACCTGTTCGCGCGTCGCTCCCGGCTCGTACCGCTCGGCAAGGTACTCGTGCATGCCACGACGCTAGGGTCGCCGACTTCGCGGAGATAGTGCGGGAAACCGCCGATCTGTCGGGTCAGCTGCGACGAGTCCGCGCCAGACGCGACGCGAGCTCGCTGCGCGAGCGAATCCCGAGCTTCCGGTACGCGCGCGTGAGGTTCGCCTCGACGGCGCGGACACTCATGAACAGCTCGGCGGCGATCTCGCCGTTCTGCCGCCCGGCCGCAGCGAGCTCCGCGACCTGCTGCTCCGTCTCCGTCAATTCGCTCGGGGCGTGGGGACGGAGGCCGATACGAGCGCGCTCCGCCTGGACGCGGTCCGCGAACAGTGTCATGCCGGCCCGCTCGAACACCTCGAGCGCGTGCGCGAGAGCTTCGTCGGCTTCGCGCTTGCGCTTCGCGCGCCGCGCGACGATTCCCTGCGCGAGCAACGCACGGCCGAGCTCGAGCGTGTGACCGAGCTTCTCGCTCAGCTGCACGGCCTGCTCCAGGGCTTGTGCCGCCTCGTCGAGACGGCCCTGCGCAGCGAGGAGCACACCGCGGCACCGCTCGCCCCCGGCGAGCGCCCATTGCCTCCCGACGCGCCTGCCCCTCTCAAGGAACGACGAAAGCGACTCTTCCGCATCGTCGAGCCGTCCCAGTAGCATCAGCGCTTCGACGAGATCCGTCTCGAGGCGCACCGGTTCGAAGAGCCCGTCGGCGCGCATCCTCTCGAGCTCCGGCTCGAAGCGGTCGAGGGCCTCGCCGGGCCGTCCCTCCATCAGGGCGAGGAATCCAAGCAGCCAGGCGCAGCGGCTGCTGATCGGGAAGAGTTCCCGGCTCTCGGCGAGCGCTTCCTCGGCCTGCGCGCGCGCCTCGTCGACGCGCCCGGCTAGGGCGTCGATGAGGGCCGAGTCGTACGTGTAGCTCGGGACCAGGTGCCAGGCCTCGGCGCGTCGCATCGCCTCACGACCCTCCTCGAGATTCTGTGCGGCTGTCTCGAGATCTCCGACCCGGCACTCGAGCTCGCAGAGCGGTGCGAGGATGCTCGCGAGCGCCCATTCGTCGCCGCGACGACGCGCGAGCTCGCGCACCTCCTCCACGTATGCACGCACGGCTTCGATTTCGTCACCGACCGCGAGGTAGATGAGTGCCCGGATCATCGTCGGCAAGGTCGCCAACGGCGGAGAGCTCTCGATCTGTCGCTCGACCGCCACTGCGCGGTCGAGCAGCTCGCGCCACTGACCGCGTCCGCGGTAGCGGGCGACGACCGCCGCCTCCGCCAGCGCGGGCGCCAGCACTGCCGGATCGCCCGTTCGCTCGGCGAGCTCGACCGCGGCGTTCGCGTGCGTCTCCGAATCGCCGAATCGGCTGGCCCACCAGGCGACTCTCGCCCAGGTGGTCTCGACGTTCGCCTTGAGAGCAAGGTCTCCGTCGGCCTCGGCGAGCGCTTGCGTGAGCAATGGCTCACTCACATCGGGCCGCGTCTCCATGAACTGCGCGAGGCTCCATAAGGCTTTCGCACGGAGCGCGCCCGGCGCCGCTTCATTAGCGAGCCGCCGCCAACGAGTTCGAGCGCCCTCGGGATCGCCTGCCACGTATTGGTCCTGTGCGAGCGCGAATTCTCTCCGGCTGCGCGTGTCGCGCAGATCGCCCGGGGTCAACGAGAGCGCAAGGTCGAGCAGCTCGGCGGCTGCATCGGGCGCGCCGCGGTTACGAGCGCGGCGTGCAGCGTCCTCGAGCAGGTCCGCGACCTCTGCGTCCGGGGCTGAGGTCGCGAGGGCGCGGTGGCGGGCCGCCTCCTCCGGGTCATCGCTGACGCCTGCGAGCCTTGCGTGAAGAGCACGCCGCTTCGAAGGCGTCAGCTCGTCGTACAGCGTCGATCCGATCAACGGATGCTTGAGCTGGACGAGCCCGTGGCGAAGCTCCAATGCATCCGCCTCGACCGCCGCGGCGAGGCCGCTCTGCGAACGCCGTGCCGCCCGCAGGGCAGACTCGATCGCCGCCGGCACGGGCCGCGAGAGGGCGAAGCTCGCAAGCACCGCCTCCCGAGCCGCCGGTGGAAGTGCCGCCAGCCGCTCCGCGACGAGCTCACGCAGGCTGCCCGGGATCGGCAGCTCGGCGGCGGTGCTGGGCGTCTCGCCGCCGAGGGAGCGGAGGATCTCCAGGGCGAAGAACGGGTTCCCGCCCGACGTTCGCAGGAGCCGGGCGAGGGTCGGCCTCGGGAAGGCGATGCCGATGCGCTCCCGGACGAGATGGTGAAGGGCGCCGAGGGTGAGCGGCGGGATCTCGAGCGACGTGCTCTCCTCATCTGGGCGGAGCTGCTCGAGCCGGAACGGCGACTCCGTCCCGTCCCGCCGAGTCATGAGCAGTCCAACGCGCTCGTCTTCCAAGCGCCTGACGGCGTAGGCGACGACTCTCGCCGACGGCGTGTCGAGCCATTGGACGTCGTCGATCGCGATCAGGACCGCGGCCGAGCGTGCGAGCATCCGAATCGCTCCGAGCGCCCCAACGGCAGCCTCCCGCGGCTGGACGGGAGCATCCGCGCTCGTCTCGCGGCGGAGGAGTGCGACCTCGAGCGCGTGCCGCTGCGGCACCGGCAAGGACTCGAGGACCGCGTCGTCGACGGCTGCAAGCAGGTCGATGGCGGCGCCGAAGGCAAGGCGAGATTCGAGCTCGGAGGGACGGCAGGAAAGGACGTGGTAGGAATGCTCCTGCGCCGCGCGGAGCCCTGCCCGCCAAAGCGTCGTCTTGCCGATCCCGAGCGCACCCTCGAGTAGGAGGCTGCGCGGGCCCGCCGAGATCCCCGCGACGAAATCGCGAATCGTCGCGAGCTCGCGTTCTCGTCCGATCACCCTCCATGGCGGCACGGCCAACACCGACGCCATCTGTCGAGTATCCCGCGCACCTTCCCGATTGGGAAGGGCGGTGCCGCACCGCAACGGTCGTTACGTGCGACCGGCGGTTCAACAGCTGACCCTCGCGCTCCCGACCCCTTACGGTTCCATCACAAATGGTGATAGTCGCCCGTTGACGTTGTCCGGGGCTGCGGCTAGCCTGGGCCGGGGTCTCATCCTTTGGTCCGCGCGCTCAAGTTTCTAGGCCTGATTGCCGCCCTCGCCACAGTCTTTCCGGTGGTCGGTGGGGCATCGCCTGCGCGGAAACTCGCGAACACGGTGACGTTCCAAGACTCCCGCAACGAGGATCCAAAGGGCCCGGACATCAACACGATCACCGTCTCGAACAACAACGCCGGCCTGATCACCTTCAAGATCGACATTCCGAACCAGGCGCAGCTGTCGGGCGAGAAGATCATCGACATCCTCGTCGACTCCGATAACAACCCGGCGACCGGAGACAAGAGTCCTCTCAATCCCGGCACCGATTACGCGATCGAGCTCTTCCAGGGCGTCGCCACCCTTTTCCAGTGGGACGGGCAGACCTATTCGCGCAGCGCCGCCGGACCTTCGCAGGCGACGCTGATCTTTGCCGACTCGCCCACCGGTCCGACGATCTCCATCAGCAACACCGAGCTCGCGAACACGAAGAAGTTCAACTTCCAAGCGAGCGCGGTGTCCGGGGTCACGCTCGACTCGGCCGGGAACCTGGACTTCACGAACGCGCACGTCGACTCGGCGCCGGACTTCAGCCATGGCCTCTACGCCTACGACGTCAAGACGGCGCCGCTCAAACTCGTTGCGAAGAACTTCAAGACCGCCCCCAGCAGGCCGAGGGCCGGCGGCTCGTTCAGCATGAAGATGTCCGTCGTGCGCAACGACACCAACGCGGTTCTCGAGGGCGGAACCGTCAACTGCGCCGGCAAGGCCGGCGGCTCGAAGCTCGCCGCCCGCGTTCACCGCATCGCGAACAAGGTCGCGCAATGCACCTGGGCGATTCCGGGATCGGCCCGCGGCCAGGCCTTCCGCGGCTCGATCACGGTCGTGTTCGAGGGCAAGAAGGTCACCAAGACGTTCACTGCCTCGATCGGCTAGGCGCGTCGTGTACCGGGCGTCCATCCTGGCCGGGCTCGTCGCCGGGCTCGTGTGCGTGACGTCCGCCGCCGCTGCATTGCAGCCGCTTCTTCGCAACAACGGCGCGCTGAGCATCCCACGCGTCCGAACGGGGAAGATCCAGATGCCGGCGACGAGCGGTCCAGACGCACGCGTCATCGTGACGCTGAAGCTGCCGCCCCTTCTTGCGGCCAACCTCCCGGAACGCGCTTTCACGAGCGTCGGAGCGCGTCACAAGGTGAACTTCGCGAGCGCAGCGGCGAAGGCGTATCTCGCGCGGGTGGAAGCCGCACAGCGTCGCGCCATCGTAGCGCTGCGCCATGCGATCCCCGACGCCCGGGTCGGGCGCCGATTCCAGGTCGTCCTCGACGGCCTGACTGTGAACCTCCGGACGAAGGAGTTGCAGAAGCTGTTCGGCCTCTCCTTCGTGCGCCGGGTGTACCCGAGTCTGACCTACACGCGATCGCTCAACCGCAGCACGGCGATCATCGGCGCGCCACAGCTCGAGTCACTGACCGGCGAGCGCGGGCAGGGCGTCAAGATCGGGATCGTCGACGACGGCATCGACCTGCAGAACCCGTTCTTCGACCCGACCGGTTACTCGTATCCAGCCGGCTTCCCGAAGGGGAACACTCAGTACACGAGCCCGAAGGTGATCGTGGCGCGCGCGTTCCCGGGGCCGTACTCAGGTCAGGAAGGCAAGCTCCCGGTCGACCGTCAGTTCTCGTTCCACGGAACCGCAGTTGCAGGCGTCGCCGGTGGCGATGCGGGCACGACCGCGCCGGCGACGTCGACGATCATCGATTCCGAGGGGCCCGGCGGCATCCGCTGCAAGTTCTCCGAGGGTGGATGCCATCCGAAGGTGACGGGCCTCAGCGGCGTTGCGCCGCGCGCGTGGCTCGGGAACTACCGCGTGTTCACCGTCCCGAACCCGCTGACACCACCGCTCCAGCCGTACGACTGCTGCACCGCGAACACGCCCGAGATCGCCGCGGCATTCGAGGCGGCTGTGAAGGACGGCATGGACGTCATCAACTTCTCGGGCGGCGGCCCCGAGAGCGATCCACCGTCGGACGCGCTCATCGAGGTCGTCTCGAACGTTGCGAAAGGCGGCGTCGTCCCGGTCATCGCGGCCGGCAACGACCGTGACCTTTTCGGCATCGGGTCGGTGGGCTCGCCGGGAACCGCGCCCGATGCGATCAGCGTCGCGGCCGTCGAGAACACGCACGTGTTCGACTACGCACTCACCGTCGTTTCCCCATCCGCGGGCCCTCAGCCGATCCCGTTCGTGCTGGCAGGCGCCATCCCGGAGGCGTGGGCGACGAACTCGCAGCGGCTCGTCGACACCGAGGCGATCAGCAAGGACAAATACGTGTGCGGGCCGATCGGCGATCCGAACGACCCGAGCTCGACGCCCCTCGCGCCCGGCTCACTCAACGGTGCGATCGCGCTCGTCTGGCGTGGCAACTGCACGTTCGACTCGAAGGTGACGCGGGTGCGTGACGCGGGTGCGATCGGGATGATCATGGTCGACAACCGACCAGGCGAGGCGAACCCGTTCCCGGGCGGCGGAATCCCCGCAGGCATGATCGCCGACCTCGACGGCGCGCGGCTCCACGCTGCGATGGCCACGACCGGCGGGCGCGCGACGATCCTGATCGGCCATGACATCACCGAGATCGACACGCATCGCAGCGGGACGACGCCGACGAGCTTCTCGTCCGCCGGCCTGACGGACTTCGGCCACTTCCTGAAGCCCGACATCTCCGCGCCGGGCGCGCAGATCATGTCGTCCACCCTCGTGGAGTTCGCGGGCGCGCAGTTCGCGTACCTCGACGGGACGAGTTTCGCTTCGCCGCACATCGCGGGCGCCGCAGCGCTCCTCGTCGGCCGGCATCCGAACTGGAGCCCGCGGCAGGTGAAGTCGGCGCTCATGTCGACGGCGCGTCCCGTCTTCCAGGACACCGCGGACACGACCGAGGCAACGGTCAACCTCGAGGGCGCGGGGCTCGCATGGCTTCCCGCCGCCGACGACCCGAAGATCTTCACGGATCCACAGTCGCTGTCCTTCCAGGACCTGAACGTGAGCTCCGGCGGGGCGAGCAAGACGATCGCCCTCACGATCTCCGATGGCGGCGGCGGCGCGGGCTCGTGGTCGGTCGGGCTGGAACCGCAAGTCGCAACGGCCGGCGCCGGCATCGACGTCGCCTCGCCGGTCGCGATCGCGCCAGGCGGGGAGACGTCCATCCAGATCGTGGCGCACGCCTCTGCGGGTGCCGCGGCCGGGGACGACTACGGTTTCGTCGTCCTGGATCGCGGTGGCCTGCGACGCCGCATCCCCTACGGGTTCTCCGTCGCGCGGCCGAAGCTTGCGGGCGCGCAGGCGATCCAGCTGAAGGCCGTTCAGTCCGGCACGACCGCAGAGGGCACCGACCGCGCACAGGAGTATCGCTGGCCGGCGAATCCGTTCTCGGTCAACAGCAGCGCGTTCGGCCTCGACAAGCCGGTCGCCGACGACGGCAAAGAGAAGGTCTACTACGTCGACGTCGCCAAGACGGCGACGAACGTCGGCGTCGCCGTGACGAATCCCGCGCCCAACCTCGGGAACCGGATCGAGAACCTGCTGAACGGCCCGATCCACCCATGGTTCCTCGGGTCACTCGACGAGAACGACGTGCAGGGCTATGCCGGGACGCCGGTCAACGTCAACGGCTTCCTGCAGGACTACCTCTTCACGACCGGAGTCGCCGGAACGGTGTTTGCACGGCCGGGCCGCTACTACGTGTCGGTCGATTCGGGTCGCGATCCGTTCACCGGTCGCTCGGGCGCCGGGCCGTTCACGATCCGCTCCTGGATCAACGACACGACGCCGCCGAAGGTGCGACTGATTACGACGAAGGTGGCGTCGGGGCGTCCGTCGATCGCGTTCCGCGCGACCGATAGGCAGTCCGGTGTAGACCCGCTCGCGCTCGTGATCGGCTACAAGCAGTTCCTCTTCGGCGCGTCCTTCTACGACCCGAGCACCGGCGTCGCGGTCTTCCCGTTCCCGCACGACAAGGACACGAGGCTCAAGGCCGGTGTCGCGAGTATGCGCCTCGTCTCTGCCGACAACCAGGAGTCGAAGAACGTCAACACCGTCAGCAAGCGGCTGATGCCGAACACGACGTTCCTCAAGGCGAACATCCGCGTCGTCAACGCTCCGACGATCGCGTGGCTCACTCCGCTCAACGGCTCCTGCGTCTCGGGTCGCACGCAGCTCGCGGTGCTCGCGAGCGACTCGAAGTCGATCTCGTCGGTCGGGTTCTACGCCGGCGGCCGGCAGATCGGACGCGTTCGGGAGAACTCCGCGGGCGTCTACACCTTCACGTGGGCGGCGAGCGGGAAGGGCAAGCGCGTCCTCACCGCTGTCGTGTCGGACACCGCCGGACGCGAGGCTCAGGCCAAGCGCGTCGTGCGCGGCTGCGGCTAGCCGACGACGACCCAGACGGAACCCTCGCCGACCGAGATTGCGACCGGCGGGTTGTCGAGCCGAATGGTCGCGATCGTCCGGTTCGTCGCCGGGTCGATCCTCTGGACGGTTCGAGTTTGCCGGTTGGCGACCCAAACGGATCCCGCTCCGACCGCCACCGACACCGGGTCGCCGGCCGGAGTCGTCGCCTCCACAGCGCCGCCGCCAAGATCGACCTTTGCCAGGTAGCCCGGCTTGGACTTGCACACCGGCAAGAGACACTCGGGCGGGAAACGTGCACCGACCCAGACAGCGCCGAGACCGACCGTCACGCCACCACCCCCATGGACGGCCGCGACATCGGGGTTGCCCGTCTTGGGGTCGAAACGAACTAGCCCACGAGCGTCGACGAACCAGACTGCGCCCGCCCCGTACGTGATTCCGTCCGCAGCTCGGCGCGGGCCGAAGACGCGAACTCGGCCGGCGACCTGATGGCCCGCGAGCTCGATCCGCTCGATCGCTTGCGTCGCTGAATCTCCGACGGCGCTTGGGACCCAGGCGCTACCGTCGCCAACGGCGAACTGGCCCTCGATCACCTCGCCGTAGGCGAGATCGGTCGGAATCCGATCGACGACTTGGCCCAAGCGTGGATTGATCTTCGTGATCTCGACAGGCGGTGTCGTGTTCTCCGGGGTCGCCGCATTCAGAGCCCACACGAAGCCGTCGGCAACCGTGACATCCGTCGCTGCACCATCCAGGGCGATTGTCCCGATGAGCTTGCGTGAGACCGCGTCGATTTCAGAGAGCGTCCG
Source organism: Gaiellaceae bacterium (assembly GCA_049273785.1). Taxonomy (GTDB): domain Bacteria; phylum Actinomycetota; class Thermoleophilia; order Gaiellales; family Gaiellaceae; genus 3-1-20CM-4-69-9. The sequence goes on from JBASRJ010000147.1 coordinate 19,693, forward strand.
GTCTTCCTCGTTCGCGACCCAGACGCGTCCGTTCTCAACCGCGATCGCCGCTGGGTTGACGCCGACCGGCACTTGGGCGATCACCTTGTTGGTGCCCGGATCGATGACGCCGACGGCATTCAGCGCAACCTGCACAGGTTTCGCTTCGCTCCGGAATGCAACGGCTGCCGCGGCCACCGCTGCCGCTGTAACGAGTGCACCGACGACGAGCCCACGCTTGCGAGGTACGCGGACAACCATGCTCCGCTTCGGTGCATCGAGTCGTGGGTCGTGCGCGAGGATCTCCCGCTCGAGCTCTTGAAGCGAGCGACCCGGCTCGAGCCCGAGCTCGTCGACCAGCGTCTGTCTGGCAGTTCGAAATGCGGCCAGGGCGTCCGCCTGGCGTCCGCTCCGGTACAGAGCCAGCATGAGTTGCTCGCGCAACCGTTCCCGATGCGGGTGCTCGCGCACCAGCGACTCCAGCTCGGGAACGAGTTCGGCATGGCGGCCGAGCTCGAGGTCAGCCTGGTTGCGTTCCTCGACAGCCGAGTCGTGCAGTTCTTCGAGTCGATTGATCTCCACTTGCGCAAAGTCCGCGTAGGCGACGTCGACGAGCGGTGAGCCGCGCCACAGCGAGAGTCCTTTCCGCAGCGTCGCCGCGGCCGCCGCGTTGTCCCCATTCGCAAGCAGCTCACGGCCGCGGGCCAGCGACTCCTCGAACCGAGCCGCATCCACGGCGTCCGGTCGCAGATTCGACGAGTAACCGCCCGACCGGGTGACGATCGCGTCTTCACCGAGCACCTTGCGGAGCTGGGAGACATAGATCTGGACGTTCTTGGACGCGGTCGGGGGCGGGCGTCCGTCCCAGAGCGCGTCCACGATCCGGTCGGTGCTGACGACCTCGTTCCGGTTGAGAACGAGCAGGATGAGCAGGGCCAGCTGCTTTCCGCCGCCGATCGAGAGCCGGCGGTCTCCTTCCCAGACCTCGAACGGACCGAGCAACCGCACTTCCATCGCGCGTGTCTACGTAAGCACGATTCGAGGCCTGGGGCTAGACCTCTCTACCGGATCTCTACCGCGCCGCGGCAATCCCCAGCCGAATCTCAACCGCCACAGGGGATCGTCCGAGCCATGTTCGAGACCTACCGAATGCTCGGCGCACAGCGCGAGGCAGAACTGCTTGCCGAGGCGGAACGACTTCACTGGGGCCGGGGACTGGGCCGCAGGCATTCGCGCGCCCGGAATATGCTTCGCCGCCTCGCCGACCTGCGACGCCGGCAGCAGACGCCTCGGCCGTCAGTGGATGGGCAGCTGATCCGCCGGCCTGAGCTGCTGGATTAGCCGCCCCAGCAGCCGCTTCGTCCCGCGCCCGAAGTAGTGGAGGCTCGCGGAGTACTCGACGCCGTGCTCGCGCCAGAAGAACCACGTGTGGTTCGACCAGAAGTATCCGACCGTGCCCCCGAGCCCGTAACCGGTGGCGTAGCGAATGCGTCCGCGCTTGCCCCCGAGCCGCACGGACTTCAGGCCGGGCGGCAGCGGAGCGCCGAGCCGCCGAAAGATCGTGAAGTGAAGGAAGCAGCACGGACGGTTGTGCGACACCTGGCGCCGCCAGTCCGGTCCAGACTGCGGCTCGACGGGCGCGCTGTACCCGAGCTCGATCCCGAACGGCGTCTGCAGATCCGGATGACGCGGACTGCCGAGGATGTCGACGTGGAAAGGCGGCCGATGCCTGCCCGTCGGCAGCGGGATCCGCGCCGGGCACAGGACAGCGACGTGCACGGCGGCCTGCATCTTTCGGCAGAGCTCGACGCCGCGCGCCGGTAGCGGAGAGAGCGGCACGCTGCCGCTGCCGGCGAGCGCCGCGACGGCGGCTGCGACAGCGAGCGTCATCTCACGCCAATGTACGCTCGCCGACCGTGCGGGAGTTCGCGTCCTATGTCCGCAGCCTGAACCCGCAGCTGCCGCGCGACGTCTGGATCCTGCAGATCGGCGGCCTGGCGAACGCCTTCGGAAACGGGATCGTCCTTCCGTTCCTGATCATCTACCTGCACAACGTGCGCGGGATCCCGCTCGGGATCGCCGGGCTCGTCGCGGCCGCGAACTCGGTGTGCGGCTTCCTCTCGGGGTTCGCCGCGGGGACACTTTCGGATCGCATCGGGCCGCGACGCGTGCTGATCGCCGCGCTCTGCGTGATGGCCGTTGCGATCGGGTTGTTCCCGCTCGTGCACAACGCGTGGGAGGCGTTCGTCCTCTACGGGATCTCCGGACTCGGCAGCGGCGCGTTCTGGCCGTCACAGTCGACTCTCGTCACCGGGCTCACGCCGCGGAACCGACGTCACTCGGCCTTCGCCACGCAGCGGCTGACGATGAACCTCGGCGTCGCCCTCGGAGGCCTCGTCGGCGGCTTGATCGCCTCGCGAAGCTTCACGGCGCTCTTTCTCCTCGACGCCGGCACGTTCCTCGCGTACGTCGTCGTCTTGCTGAGGCTCACGAGCCCGGACCTGCACCCGGAGCGCGAGTCGGGGAGCTACCGCGAGGTCGTCCGCAACCGCGTCTTCATGAGCTATGTCGGCCTCAACGCGCTCGTGATCGCTACGAGCATCGCCGTCTGGGTGGAGCTGCTGCCGCCGTTCGCGAAGAACCAGGCGCACGTGAGCACGGAGGGTGTCGGCGTGATCTGGGCCGTCGACTCGTTGTTCGTCGTCGTTGCACAACTGCCGGTGGCGAAGCTGATGGAAGGACATCGGCGAATGCGGGGGCTCGCGCTGATGTCCGTCGTCTGGGCGGGATCACTGCTCGGCTTCGACGCGGCCGGCTACTGGACGTCCGGGTGGACCGCCGCGGGCTTGCTCGCGGCGATCACCGTCGTCTTCGCAGTCGGCGAGTGCCTGCACGGAACGATCCACCTGCCGCTCGCGACGGACCTCGCGTCGCCGCGCGCCGTCGGGCGCTACCTCGCGTTCTCGAGCCAGTCGTGGCAGATCGGGTGGATCATCGGGCCCGCCGGCGGCGGCTTCCTGCTCCAGCACGCGCCGTACGCGCTGTGGCCGGTTGCGGCCGCGCTCCAACTCGTTGCCGCGGGCTGGGCGCTCGGCCTGGAGCGCTCGCTTCCGCGCGGAGTCTTGCGCACGCCGCACATCGAGCCTGTAGCAGGCTTGGTTGCAGGCCCGCCGGGGTAACATGGCGAACGTGGTGACAGCAATCGTCGACGACCCCCTCAGTACCGGTGCCCATCGTCCCGCGCATCCGGAGAACCAGGCCTCATTCCGAGGTCGTCTCGACGCGCCCCGAGCCACGCAGCCGGCTCGCTGAGCTTCATTACGACGGGCTGACCTGGATTCACCTCGACGCGCCTGGCCCAGACGAGGCCCTGGCGCTTGCCCAGAGGTTCGACTGGCACGCACTCGACATCGAGGACGTGCTCTCGCGGCGCCAGCGCCCGAAGGTCGACGACTACCCGGAGTACCTCTTCGGCGTCCTTCATTTCCCCGTCTATGACAAGACGATCCAGCGCCTGAACGGCGCCGAGCTCGACTTCTTCCTTGGGCCCGACTATCTCGTCACGCTCCCGAACGTCGAGCTGCTGCCGGTCACGCGGCTGTTCCAGCGCTGCTACGAAGATCCGGAGCTCCGGGCGCAGCTGTTCTCGAAGGGATCCGGCCGGCTCCTCTACGAGATGCTCGACGATCTCTTCGACTACTGCTTCCCGATCCTCGACAAGATCGCACACAAGCTCGACACGATCGAGGACGACCTGTTCGAGAAGCGAGCCGAGGACGTCGTCCGAGACATCTCGAACGCCAAGCAGGAGATCATCTCCTATCGGAAGATCATCAAGCCCGAGCGTTCGACCCTGCGTCTACTGGAGCGCCACGTCAAGCGCTTTCTCCCGGAGGACCTCGAGCTCTACTTCGACGACATCGTCGACGCCTCGGAGCGGATCTGGGACCTGCTCGACAATTACAAGGAAGTGATCGACGGGCTCGAGGACACGAACGAGTCCGTGATCGCCCATCGCCAGAACAACGTGCTGCGGATCCTGACAGTCGTCAGCGTCATCCTCCTGCCCCTCACGTTGCTCACCGGAATCTTCGGGATGAACGTCAAGTTTCCGGGCTTCGGAACGGAGGGGGCGTGGTGGGCGATCCTCGGCGCGATGATCGTCGTCGCCGTGGGACTCATCGCGTTCTTCCGCACCAAGCGCTGGCTCTGAGCAGCTGCGCCTACGGAGCGGGCGGCCCCGGATCCCCTGCTTTCGCGGAGCGGATCGCGAACACGTTCTCGTTGATGCGGAAGATCACGATCAGGAGCTCCGCGTAGATCCGAACGACGAGCGGTCCCAAGATGATCAGCGCGATCCCACCTCCCGTGCTCCCGTTCGAGATCGCGACGATCCCCCCGATGACGACGCCGACGACGGCGATCCAGAAGATGATCTGGATGAAGGCCGGCGTGATCATGCGCCGGAAAGCCAGGTAATCCCCCACGTTCCCTCCTTTGGTTGCCAGCCGGGAGAACGTATCTCAGAGTCAGCCGACGCGGAAGTCGTACGCCGCGGTCTTGCCGCTCACGCCCTGGAAGCTGCACGTGATCCTGATCAGGAGCCGCTTGTGGAGGATCGGCGCCTGGAGCAGATCGGTCAGGTCGATCGTCAGCGTGACGGCGTTCGCGGTGTAGGAAACGAGGGACGGGTCGGACACGGATTTCAGGAGGACGAAGCTCGAGCCATTCGACTTGCTGTAGGTGAGCCGGCCCCTCTGCCGCCCAGTACGAAACGACGAGGTCGGTACCACTTCCCTTGTTTCCGTCCGTCTGATTGTTGCCTGTGTCGAACGCGGAGAACACGAATGCGTCCGAGGGCGGTGCAGGGATGGCGGCGCTCGCGATCCTGAACGTGAAGATCGAGCCGGCATTGTTGACCTGCACGGCCAGCGACGTCACGTCGAGCTTGCCGGTCGAGGCGTCGCCCGTGGGGTCGGGATAGCTGACCTTATTGCCTGCAGACGCAGAGGCGGCGAGCACGAGCAGTAGGGCGATCCCTGTGACGATTGCCGCTTTCATCGGAAGCCCCCCACCCCGGTTCCTTTTCGCCCGGATCGGTAAAGAGGTTGTTAACGTCCCTGCAGGAGTCGGCTCCACGGGACCGAACTCCTGCCCGAGCCGTCAGCCCCCGATGCAAGCGATCCTCCTCACCTCCTCCCTTCTGCTCGTCGCCGCGATGCTCGGCTCGGTTGCCTGGCTGAGCGTGTTTCGGATGCGCGCCGCGGCTGAACCGGCGCCGGCCGAGGCGCAGGACGAGCGCCTCTAGCGGCTCGTGAAGCAGCTCTGGGCGCCATGGCGCCTCGAGTACATCGAGTCGGCCGACCAAGAACAGGGCTGCCTGTTCTGCGCGGCCGTCGAAGGCGACGACGAGGAGCGGCTCGTGGTGCACCGCGGCGAGCGCGCGATCGCGCTGCTGAACAAGTTTCCGTACGCGTCGGGACACTTCATGGTGGCCCCGAAGCGCCACGTCGGCGATTTCGGGGATCTGGACGACGACGAGGTCCTCGAGGTGCACCGGCTCGCGTCGTCGGGAATCGGCGCCCTGTCGCAGGTGTATCAACCGCAGGCGTACAACCTGGGCTGGAACCTTGGCCGGGTGGCAGGCGCCGGCGTCGTCGACCACGTCCATCTCCACGTCGTGCCGCGCTGGGCGGGCGACACGAATTTCATGCCGGTTCTGGCCGACGTGAAGGTGCTGCCCGAGCACCTGCTCGAGAGCAGGCGCAAGCTGGCTGAGGCCTGGCCCAGCTAGTGGCCGCGGACCTCGGCTTCGAGCCGGGTGAGCCGTTCCTCCAGCTGCGCAACGCGGCTCGCGAGATCGTCAGCCGCCGCCGGTTCGGGTTCAGCGGTATCCGGGGCCTCTGTGCCGTCTCCGCCCAGGAGCTGCTGGTACCGCAGCTCCTTCTGGCCAGGCTGGCGCGGCAGCCGGGCCACGAGCTCGCGTTCGATCAGCTGGCCTAGCGTGCGCTCCACGTCGTCGAGCGTGGTGAACGGGTATAGACGCTCGCTTCGTTGCTTGAGCTCGCCGGGGGTCTGTGGGCCTCGCAGCATCAGAACGGCGAGTACCGCGAGCTCCGACGGCGACACCGCGAGCGCCTCGTCGAGCAGGTGCCGGAACTTGACTGCGCGACTCCCCGGCCCACTCGCGAGCCGGACCCAGCCCCGATCGGACATCCGCGTCAGCGCGTCGCGGATCGTGGACTCGTCGTACTCGACGACGGGATCGCGGTTCGTCGCCTGGTTGCAAGCGAGGCGCAACCCGTTGAGCGACAGCGGATACTGGTCGGGCGTCGTGCGCTGCTTCTCGATCAGGCAGCCGAGGACTCGAAGTTCGACCGCGTCCGCGTCCATTGTCGGCGCCTAGGTGCGAACCGAGGCCGGCTCAGCAGGATGTGCGACGCCGATCATCGAGTCGCGCGTCACGAGCGAGGCCAGCTTCTCCTCGCTCATCCCCTCGCTGCCCGCGGGGCGGCGGGGGATCACCAGGTAGCGAATGTCGGCCGTCGAATCGAGCACGCGCAGTTCGACGTCGTCCCCGAGGTCGACCCCGAACTCGGCCAGCACTCCGCGAGGATCGGACACGGCGCGCGAGCGGTAGGGCAGGCTTTTGTACCACGCCGGCGGCGGGCCGAGCAGCCCGCGCGGATAGCAGGAGCAGAGCGTGCAGACGACCATGTGATGAACGTCGTCCGTATTCTCGACGGCCACGACGACCGGCGAGGGTCCTGGGTCGAGTGCGAGCTCGAGCGCTGCGGCTCGTGCATCCGCCAGCAGACGCTGCTTGAAGTCGGGATCGACCCACGCGCGGGCAATCAGCCGGGCGCCGTCTGCTGGCGTGGTCGAGACGAGGTCGTCGATCAGGTGGCGAACGTCCTCGTGGCGGATGACGCCCTTCTCGACGAGGAGCTCCTCGAGCGCGCGCGCCCTCGCGGCGACGGGCGGCACGTCGCCGTTCGTGACCGGCGCGTGCGGGTAATCGTGGTCGTGATCGTGGTCGTTCAATCCGCCTCCTCCAGCCAGTGCTCGAAAATGTCGAGGTAGATCCTGTCGCTTGGGCGGCCTCGATACTCGGGCCAGACGTCCTCTTGCGCGAAGCCGACGAGGTAGAGCGGCTGCCGGGGCAGCCCGTCGCTGCCGTACGCCCGCGTTTCCGGATTCGTGAAGGCTGCGTGGACGCGCTCGACGCGGCCGGTCTTCCCTTTCACGTATTCGGGAGTGCGGTGGTGACCTTCGTGAGGCCGGGTGGTGACCCGGACGCGCGTGTCGGCGCCGTACTTCACGAGCCGAGCTTCCCGTCGAGCTCGCCCGGCGCCAGAAGGCCTTTCTCGCCGAGGATCGTCTCGATGGAGAAGAGCCACCGCTCGTAGTAGGTGGCGCGCTCGTACTCGGTGGGCGGCATGCTCTCGATGCCGCGACGGAGCTCGTCGACGTTCATCAAGCCGCGGCCGGCGAGCGCGTGCAGGAGTGCGTCCGTCAGCAACTCCCAGTCGGCGAGCTCGTGCTCGCTCCGGTCGATCGGCGCGTCAGTCGGCCACCCGCCGCGGTCGTGCACGGCTCGCTCCACGCGGCGATCGTAGCGCGACGGCCTTCCTAGGCGATGATTCCCGCGCGGTACTTCGACTCGAGGTACGCGAGGTAAGGCTTGGCATCGATCGTCGAGCCGGTCGCGCGGCGGAGCGTCTCCTGCGGCGAGAACTTGCGCCCGTGTCGATGGAGGTGCTCGCCGAGCCACTCCCGCAGCGCGGTGAACTCGCCCCGCTCGATCTGCTCCTCGAGATCGGCGATGTCCTCGGTCGCCTGCTGCCAGATCTGGACGGACATGACCGACCCGAGCAGGTACGTCGAGAAGTAGCCGATCTGCCCCCCGGCCCAATGCGTGTCCTGGAGAACGCCGTTCGCGTCGTCGGGCACATCGAGGCCGAGGTACTCGCTCATCTTCGCGTTCCAGGCTTCGGGAAGATCGCGTAGGTCGACGCGCCGGTTGACGATGTCCTGCTCGAGCTCGAAGCGGAGGATGACGTGCATGCCGTAGGTGACCTCGTCGGCTTTGATCCGGATCAGGGACGGTTGCACCTTGTTGATCGCCGCGAAGAAACGGTCGAGCTCCACGCTGCCGAGCTTTACCGGGAACGTCTCCTGCACGCGCGGATAGAAGAAGCGCCAGAACGGCAGGCTGCGGCCGACCAGGTTCTCCCAGAGCCGGCTCTGGGACTCGTGGATGCCGAGCGAGCACGGCGCGCCCGTCGGCAACCGGCCGAGCGCGCGCGGCAACTGATGGTTGTAGAGCCCGTGCCCGTATTCGTGGATCGTCGAGAAGAGCGACTTCATCGTCGTCGGGTCGTAGTTCGTCGTGATCCGGACGTCGTCGACCCCGGCGCCGGAGGCGAACGGATGCACCGTCGGGTCGAGCCGCCAGCTGTTCGGCCGCATCCCGAACAGCTCGACGACGCTCTTGTCGAGCGCTTCCTGTTTCTCGGTCGAAAAGTCGCCGTTCATGAACGACTCGTCGACGTCGTCGTTGCGGAGCTCGGCGATCAGCGGAACGAGCTGCGCTTTCAGCTCGTTGAAGATCTCCCGTACTTCGGCCGTCGAGGTCTCCGGCTCGAAGTCGTCGAGCAGGATGTCGTACGGCTCGGCGACGTGGTCGAAGCACTCGATGTAGCGGAAGCGCAGCTCGACGTTGCGCTCGAGGACCGGCAGGAACGCCTGGAAGTCGGAGTCGGCCTTCGCCTTGACCCAGATAGGCCGCCCTTCAGCCGCCGCGCGAGCCATCTCCGCGCGAAGCTCGGACGGCACCCGAACCGCCTTGTCGTAGTCGCGGCGGACGACGCGAACCAAGCAAGCATCGTCGGAATCGGGGTCGAGCGACTCGGCCTCACGTTCCGATTGTTCGAGGAGCCGTCCGGTCTCGTCCGCAACGAAGAGCTGATGCGAGAGGAGCTGCAGCGTCCCCATCTGCTCGGCGCGGTGCCCAGCGCCCGCGGCGGGCATCATCGTCTGCTGATCCCAGCTGAGGATCCGCATGACCCGCTGCAGGTCCATGATCGGAGCCAGCCGTTCCTTCAACGCCTGGAGCGAGCTCACGGCGCGGAAGACTAGCGGCTAGTGTCCTCGCGGCCATGACCCATCGCATCGAGTGGCGCGGTGCGTTCGACAACCGTGCTCTCAACGAGCTCCATGCGGAAGCCTTCGAGCATCCGATCTTCTACGACGACTGGGTCTCGCAGGTAAGAGCCCACAGCCTCGGCTGGGCGTGCGCCCTGGGACGACGAGGGCGACCTCGTCGGTTTCGTGAACGTCCCATGGGACGGTGCGTTGCACGCATGGATCATCGACACGATCGTCAGCCGAGCGGCGGGTCGTCAGGGGCTGGGCACGGCGATGGTGGAGTTGGCAACCGAGCATGCACGCGCAGCCGGCTGCGACTGGCTCCACGTCGACTTCGAGGACGACCTGCGCCCCTTCTACTACGGCGCCTGCGGCTTCACGCCGACGAACGGCGGCCTGATCAACCTGAAGGCAGCGCGGGCGAACTCTCCCGCGAGCGCACAACCTCTTTAGGCAGGACAACTAGCTAGAGACGTTTGACCTGTTTTCGTCGCCGCACGAGCCATGCGACGCCTATGACAGCAGCGACGAACCCGACGAAGAAGCCCAGCGCCTCGTACACAGTGGCCGATCGTACGACGTTCGAATCAGCGGCACGATCACGTCACCGCGCTGGTCCCAGCACGTCCGTCGCGATCGTGTCTACGGACGGCGTCAAATTCCGGTGTCCGAGGCGCTGTGTGCGAACTTCGTGTCAAGCGGGTCTCCCTCGGCCGCCGCGTCGGGCTTTGCCCGATGCGGCCGAAAACGCTCGCCGTGAGACAGAATCGCCGCGAAGTCGTCATGCTCGCGCGCCCAGCGCGAGCGGACTTCGCGGCGTTGAAGCGGACGACGGGGTTCGAACCCGCGACCCTCAGCTTGGGAAGCTGATGCTCTACCAACTGAGCTACGTCCGCGCGAGGCGGATTGTACCGCCGCCTTCTACGCGTCGGTGATGACGACCGGAGCGC
>JBASRJ010000015.1:0-2254 GCA_049273785.1 Gaiellaceae bacterium
CCTTCGGCTCCGAGATCGCCGGCGTCGCGAACCACAATCTGGATCCCAACGTGGTCGTCGTCGCGCAGGCCACGCGCCTGGTGCGCTGGATTGCGGTGGTGGGCCGCAACATCGAGGGCCTCGACCAGCTCAAGGGCAAGAAGGTCGGGATCGCGCGCGGCTCCGGTGGTGAGGTGTTCTGGCTCGCCATGATCGACAAGCTCAAGCTGAACCCGGCCGACTACACCGTCGTCAACGTGGAGGCGCCGGAGATGGTGGCGGCCCTCGAGCGCGGCAACATCGACGCCTACGTCGTGTGGGAGCCGTGGGTGACGCGCGGTCTCGCCGCCATCAAGAACACCAAGGTGCTTCGCACCCAGGAGGGCATCCTCGAGCAGGGCGTGTACATCTACATGAACCGCGGGTGGATCCAGAAGAACCCGGCCCAGGCCGAGGGATTCATCCGCGCGCTCGTGGAGGCCACGGACCTGATCAATCGCGATCGCAAGCGCGCGGCCAAGGACGTGTCGGACTTCCTCAAGAATCTCGACCCCGCGATGGTCGAGCAGCTCATGGCCAAGCTCACCTTCGAGATGGAGCTGAGCGACTTCACCGTCAACCTGTTCCGGCTGGCCGAGGCTCAGCTCAAGGGGCAGGGTAAGCTCGCGAAGCCGCTGGACTGGAGCGGGTTCATCTACCCGGAACTGATGCGGAAGGTGCTGCCGGCGAAGGTGAACTACAAGCCGTGATCTGCATGAGGCGCCTGGAGACATCGGTGTGATCGTCGACGAAGCCGTTCGAGGACACGTACCGCCTACCTGGTTCTGGGCGTTGCCCGGCATCGACCGCATCCGGGCGTTCGATCAGTCTCAGCTGCCCTCTCCCCCCATCGCCCGCCTACTGGGAATACGGGCGGGCCATGTGGGGCCAGGGTCTGGAACCTGGGTGATGCCGGCAACGGGGTGGTCGTCGATCGCCACGGGCGAGCTCGAGGTCTCGATGCTCGCCGAGACTGCGGTCACCGGAGTGGCGATGACCACGCTCACTCCCGGCCTGGATGTTGAACCGGTCTCGCTGGCGCTCAACTATTTCCGGCCGACCCGCCCTCAGGCCGGCAACTTGCTGGCTCGCGCGCGCGTCGTCAACGCCAGCCGCTTGTATGTGTTCGTGGAGATCGAGGTCGAGGATCCTCAGGGGCGGAAGATTGCGCACGGAACCAGCCATTGCGAGGTCCGGCAGGTGGAACCGTCCCCGCCACCGCCCCCTTCAGAGCTTCGTCGGGTCGATGAAGCGGCCTACTCGACACCCGACCCCTATCTCCGCGCCGTCCGGAGCAGGCTCGCTCCACCCGAAATGCTCGTGGAGCAAGGTGGCTTGGCCTTCGGGCAGGCGTACCTGCAAGGCCGATTCCTCACCCCGTTCTCGGAGCTGACCGGATGCCGGATCGAGGCGATCGACGAACAGCAAGGGTCGGTGACCATGACCATGACCATGCCCGCCACCGAGTGGCTCTGCCGGTTCTCTCGCTGCGTGGCGCCCGGCGCCATCGCATCGCTCGCCAACTCCGCCTCGCTCACCTTCGGCTGGCTGCTAGTGCAGCCCGCCCAGTCGTTTGCCGGCCTTGCTCACTCGACGTCCTTCTTCCGGGCGGTTCCGGCCGACGGCAGACTCCTGCGTGCCGAGGCGAGAGGCACGATCCGTAGTCGAGGTCTCGTCATCGCCGACGTCGACGTGTACGACGCGGATGGCCAGCTGGCCGCGGCCGCCCAGGGCGTCGCGCAGCTCATCGACTCTTCGAAGCGTCAGAAACAGACGGTGAGCGAGGTGAAGCGCATTCTCGCCACGCTGCTCTTCACCGACATCGTCGGGTCCACCGAGCATGCCCGGCGTCTGGGCGATGGCGGCTGGCGGGCGGTGCTCTCGCAGCATCACAATGCCGTGCGTGCCGAGATCGCGCGGTGCGAAGGCACCGAGGTCGACACGGCTGGCGACGGGTTCTTCATCCGCTTCGATTCCCCGGCGCGCGCGCTCGACTGTGCCCGGGCAGCGCGAGAGGCCGTGAAGCGTCTCGGTATCGACATCCGGGTCGGCATGCACACTGGCGAATGCGAGCTGCAGGGACGCTCGCTGACGGGGATGGCGGTGCACGTCGCCGCGCGCATCCAGGGACTCGCCGGCCCTGGTGACATCCTGGTGTCGAGCACCGTCAAGGACATCGTCGTCGGATCGGACGCGCGCTTCGAGGATCGCGGGCAGCACTCGCTTAAGGGTATGC
>JBASRJ010000056.1:0-1923 GCA_049273785.1 Gaiellaceae bacterium
GGGTTGAAGTTGCGTACGAACGGCTGGTCGCCGGAGCCCGTGGCAACGACACACGGATGGCCCGCCGCCGCCTTCGCGCCGCTCGCGGACGCGGCCAGGCCGCCGATCGCTGCGACGACCAGAACAGCGCCCAGCAGGCCGGCAGCGGTACGTCTGGTGCGGAAACGACTCTTCATGCTGCTCCCCCACTCCTTTCGGTGATCCGCCGACGCCGTCCCGGCGCGCGGAAGGGGATCTCGAAGCGAAGACATCGCACCTCGACACTGGTGTCGTTGCCACCTGCCGGCCGCGTCACCGTGCGGAGGTGCCTGCTGGACCTCGTCGATATCTCTAGCCTGCTCGGCTCCCTCCTGTTGGCCGGCACCACCGTCGAGATGCTCGGCGGAGCTGATTCCGTAAATTGTTCCGGTAACGGTTAACAGGTACAGACGCGCAAGTCAAGACCAAGTTATGCGCAATTTGCGGCTAACTCACACTGGCGAAGGTAATCGACGACCTTCCCTTCGGGGTAAGGATGAGGCAAAATGCACCCGAATTCCGTAAACGTTTACGGAACGCCCACGACGTCTGGATAGCGTTGATGCGACCTGTGACGAACAACCGAGGGAACAACCAGCAGACCGGTCGGGCGACGATCCGCGACATCGCGAAGCTCGCCGGGGTCTCGATCGCGACGGTCTCCCGCGTCATCAACGACCGGCCCGATGTCTCGCCGGAGACGCGGGACGCAGTGTTGCGGCACATCAAGGAGCACAACTTCACCTCGAACCGCAGCGCGCGGGCGCTGTCGTCGGGTCGAACCGGGCTGATCGGGATCACGGTGCCGATGGTCCAGGGCGACTACTTCGCGGCGATCCTCGCCGGCGCATCCGAAGCGCTCTACGAGCAAGAGATGCGCGCTGTCCTCTGCACGACGCTCCACGAGCACGAGCGCGAGGTGTCGCTGATCGAGCGCCTGATCGACGGAGCGACCGACGGCGCGATCATCTTCCTCCCCGAGGAGTCGAGCGCGGAGCTTCGCGCCCTCAAGGCGCACGGATACCCCTTTGTCGTCGCCGACCCGCGCGAGCCGCTCGACGAGGGCATCCCGGTAGTCTCTGCCGCGCACTCGGCCGGCGCGAAGGCCGCAGTCGAGCATCTGCTGAAACTCGGCCACCGGCGTATCGCGCTCATTATGGGTCCGCGCGGCTGGACGTCGACGGAGGAGCGCCTCGGCGGCTACCAGACCGCACTTGCCGCGGCAGGCGTCTTGCCGTCCGCAGAGCTCGTGGCTGGAGGGGACTTCCGGATCGCGGGGGGACGCACGGCAGCAGCGGCGCTGCTCGACCTCCCCGATCGACCGACCGCGATCTTCGCCTCGAACGACAACATGGCGGTCGGCGCGATCCAGGTCGCGCGCGAGCGCGGCCTCCGCGTCCCCGAGGATCTCTCGGTGGTCGGGTTCGACGACGCGGAGAGTGCAGCCATCGTGACGCCGGCACTGACCACCGTGAGGCAGCCGCTGGCCGAGCTCGGGCGAATCGCCGTCAGCCTCCTCTTGCGACTGATCGAGGGCCAGCGCGTGGAGGCGCTGCGCATCGAGCTGGCGACGAAGCTGGTCGTCCGCGACTCTTCGGGGACACCGCCGCCGTAACGGCCGACGTCCACCCGGCCCTCGAACGACCGGGCGCCGCCTCTGCAGGAAGAAGGTGGGCTACGTTCGCCGGCGATCGAGGAAGCCGCGCACGGCGTCCTGCGTCTCGTCCGCGAGCATCGACAGCGCGAGCCAGTCGCGGGCGTGCCCGACCGTCTGATGCCACGCGAGGTCGCGCCAGATGTTGAGCTGGTGCTTCGCGTAGCGGGTCGCCTGCGGAAGCTTGCGCGCGAGGCTCTCCACCCAGTCGTCCACCACGGCGTCGAGCTCGGCCGCCGGCACCGCGCGGT
>JBASRJ010000148.1:0-22555 GCA_049273785.1 Gaiellaceae bacterium
GATTGAACCCGGCCGCTGTGTGCCGGCGCCGCGCATGTCGCCGCCGGCGGCGATTCGCAAACGACTACCCGGGCTAGACTGTCCCCTCCTCGGCGAGGTAGCTCAGCTGGTAGAGCACACGGCTGAAAACCGTGGGGTCGCCGGTTCGATTCCGGCCCTCGCCATAACCGGCCGGGCGCGGCTCCAATGCTTGCACGTCAAAAGCCCTTCGCAAGCGGTCGCGTTCGTTCTTGAAGATCTCGTAAAGACTCGGACCAGGGCGGCGGGGGTCTGCTAGGACTGTCGCCCGTGAGGCGGACTCGGCTACTCGCCGTCCTGGTCGGAGTCGTTGCGACGGTCGCGGTGCTCGCGCCGGGGGCCGGCTCCAAGACGGCTGCCCCTCAGGTCTGCAAGGTCGAGTACACGAGCGGAGTCGAGGTCGTCTTCCAGCGCTTCAAGACGCACCCGCCGGCCGTGACCTTCCGGAACAAGGTCGTCGGAAACGGGTTCCAGAACGCCAGCATCATCGAAGGCTGCGACGGGTTCTTCCGCGTCGTCGTCCGCGGGGCCGAGACCTACGACGTCGCCGTCGATCTGCAGGCCGAGGCCAAGACCGTCAACTACGCAACGACAATCGAATGTGTCAAGGGCAAGGACGACGTCGGCGAGCTCGAGGTCGTCTTCGGGCACCCGCGAACCCGCGCCGAAGCCGCCGACCTCGTGTCTCGCGCCGCGGCATCGGGCTTCGTCGGCCTGCTGCTCGAGCCGGACCCGTGCGGCGGGTTCGAGGTGATGCTCCAGGGGTTCCAGGACCAGAATGAGACCGACGACTTCGTCCGCGAAGCCACCGCTCACGGCTTCGACGTCGTGATCGAGAAGAGCTAGGCGGCCGGCAGAAAAAGGCCGTCCGGGCCGGTGCTACCGCGCCGCGAACGACCTTTGCCCGGAAGATTACGAACTGGGCCGCTTGCGGGCAAGAAGCGCGGTTCCCTGGCCCGCGGCGAAATCCGCAAACTCCGCGAATCCACGGCGTTCCAGCTCGGCACGAAGGCGCTCGAACGGCACGTAGATCGGCGTTTCGGAGCCGATCGAAAACGCGAACAGCGCGTACCCGCCGGGCGCGACGAGGCGGGCGACCTCGTCGAAGAACGGGATCATGTTCGCGTGCGCAACGAGGTCGAAGGACTCGTCGGCGTAGGGGAGCGCAGACGCGTCGGCCCGCTCGAAGCGGACCCTGCCCGCAACGTCGCCGGACAGCTTGCGCCGCGCCTCCTCGAGCATCCCGTCGGTGAGATCGGCACCGACGACGTTCGCCTGCGGAAACCTGCGCGCGATCGCCAGCGCGCCGTCTCCGGTGCCGGTGCCGACGTCGAGGGCACGTGCCGGCGGCTCCGCGAGCGCCTCGAGCGCCTCCTCGTACGGCGCCAGGTGATCCGCGCTCCGGATCTGGTCCCAGTGCGGCGCCAACGTCTCGAACTGGCGACGCATGACGCCGCGAAACAACCGCCAGAGCCGCGGGCGGGCGACGGCGGCGTTCGTCGCCAGACGCGCGAACTTGCGGCCGAGCGCCTGTCTGTTCATGCCGCGTCCAGGTAGAGCCGCAGGTCCTGTCCTTCGTGCGCGCCGAACATATCCGCCGCGCTGCCGCCGCTGATCGCGATCGCGACGTTCCGGTACGCGTCCTCGTAGAGGATGATGTCCCCGGGCCGCGCATCGGCGAACGTGCGCGCGGCGACGACGTAGTACCGCTCAGCCCCGAGCTCGAGCTCGAGCCGGTGGCCCGGGACGATTCCCGCGCGCTCGAGATGCGAGCGGTCGAGGTTCAGCTGCATGTTCCCGAAACGATCGATCGACAGCACCGTGCAGCGGATGCGCGAGCCGCCGAGATCCGGTCGCGGTAGATCGAGCCGGGCAAGGGCGTCGGGATCGATCGGCGGCCCGAGGTCTCCGAGCGAGACACCGAGCGCAAGGTGCGCCGCGGCAGGTGAGAAGAGATCGCGGCCGTGGAACGTGCGCGACACGGACTCCAGCGCGTACGCCGGGTTCGTCAGCTCGTGCGCCTCCTTGATGCCGCCGAGCTTCTCGGCCGCCGGAATGAGCAATCCGTTGTCCGGCCCGACGTGGACGCGTCCCTCCCCGTCGCGGAGGGCAAGTGCACGGCGTGCGCTGCCGACACCCGGATCGACAACCGCAAGGTGCACGCCCGGCGGCATGTACGGAAGCGTGTTGGCGAGCGTGAGCGCACCCGGCAGGACCTGCCGCGGCGGGATGCCGTGCGTGATGTCGATGATCTGAACGTCCGGGGCGATCCGCTTCATCACCCCGTGGCACGTTCCGACGAAGTCGTCTTCGAGTCCGAAGTCGGTCAGGAACGTAATGAAGCTCGCCACGCAGTCGCGCAGTCTACGAGGCTGCCGAGGTCCGACGATCGCGACTGTGCAACGACCTCGAGCCCCGCGTCCGCGGCGGCGGCAGTCGTCTCGGGGCCGATCGAGAGCACCGGTGCCGTTCCACCGGCGCGTGCGTAGGCGCGTGCGGCCGAAGGCGAGAGGAGCAGCACGACGTCGGCGTCAGGGAGATCGGCCGGGACCAGCTCGTGCGTGCGGTAGAGCGGAACGAACTCGGCGCCGAGTTGCTCGACCAGGACCCTCCTCGCACCCTCGGCTCCGACGAAGAGCGGGCGGCGAGGAGGCTCGGGCAATCCGCGGAAGGCCGCGATCAGCCCCTCCTGCGTGTGCACGCCAGGCTCGAGGTTCGCGTCGATGCCGGCGTCCTCGAGCGCCGCTGCCGTCCCGGGGCCGATGACCGCAACCTGCGGGAGGACACCCGTCCGGCGTCGCGCGAACTCGCTTGCACCGTTGGGGCTCGTCACGATCACCCAGTCGTAGCCGGTCGTGTCGACCGGATCGTCCGACAGCGGCTCGATCTGGATCAGCGGCCGCGCGACCACGTCGAAGCCGCGGTCGACGAGCGCGTCGACGAGCGGCCGGGCCAGCTCTTGCGGCCGCGTAACCAGGACTCTCACGAGACGAACGCCAACAGCTCGCTCGCGACGGCGGCGGGATCGATGCCGCTGCGACGTTCGACCCACGACCCGTCTTCGGCCGCGATCAATCCCGTCAAGGTCTCGCCGTCGTGGAACGCCGCAACCGGCGCGAGACATCCCCCGCCGATCGCGGCCACGCACGCACGCTCCGCCTCGACGCGCCGCCGCGTCTCCGCGTCGTCCGCGCGCCGCACGAGCTCGTCCTCCCCGGCTCGCACCTGCAAAGCGAGCGCACCCTGGGCCGCTTCCGGCAACAGCTCGGCCGGATCGAAGCGGTAGCCGATCTCGCTCGCGAGGCCGAGCCGCTCGAGCCCGCAGGTAGCGAGGACGATTGCGTCGAGCCCTCGCTCCACGCGCTTGCGCAGACGCGTCTCGACGTTTCCACGCAGCGGCTCGATCGACAACGTCGGCTCGAGCGCCAGCAGCTGGGCGCGTCTGCGGATCGAGGCCGTGCCGATCCGCATTCCCACGCGCAGGCCGTGCGCGCCACAGAGCGCGTCGCTCGGATCGTCCCGCTGGAGGTACGCGCCGACCACGAGCCCGCTCGTGTCCGTGGAGGTCATGTCCTTCGCCGAGTGCACCGCGACGTCGATGCGTCGGTCGAGGAGTGCTTCTTCGAGCTCCTTCACGAACACGCCGCGGGCGCCAATCTCGCCGAACGGCTTCGTCCGGTCACGGTCGCCCGACGTCGTGATCGGCACGAGCGCGATCTCGACGCCGTTGCCTCGCAGCTGCGCCGCAGCCAACTCCGCCTGCGTGAGGGCGAGCCTACTGCCGCGGGAGCCGACGCGAATCAGCACGGCATGGTGTACGCCCCGACCGCGTCTGCGCACACGAGCGACGCCGTCTGATCCGGACGAATGCGGTCGGCGCCTGCACGGGGAGCGGCCGCCCGATCAGGCTCGCGGTCTTCAGTGTTCGTCCTCGAGACCAAAGAGGTGACGCACCGCGTCAGCATAAATCACCCCATCGGCTGCCGCGGCAGCCTCCTTCATCCGAATCGTCGGCAGATGCAGGAGCTTGTTGAGAACGGCGGCGGTCACGGACTCTGCGGCCTTCCGTTCCGACTCGCTCAGCCTGGCGCGCTTGAGCTCGGCCGCGCGGATCTCCTCTGCGCGGGCACGCAACGACGCGATCGCCGGCACGACGTCGAGTGAGGCCTGCCACTCGCGAAATCGCCCGGCCTCGTCGGCCACGATCGCCTCCGCGCGCTCGGCTTCGCGCCGCCGTCCCGCGAGTGTCTCGGCGACGACTGCCTGCAGATCGTCGATGTCGTAGAGGTAACACCCGTCGAGCTCGTGGATGGACGGCTCGAGGTCGCGCGGAACCGCCAGGTCGATCAGGAACAGCGGCCGCCCCTTCCGCGCGTGGAGTGCGCGCTCGACCTGCGCGCGCTCCAGGACCCAGCCGGGGGCGCTCGTCGAGGAGACGACGACGTCGGCGTCCACGAGCTGCTCCTCAGCACGTTCGAGCGGGAGCGCCTCGCTGCCGAATCGGGCGGCAAGCTCCGCCGCCCGGTCTGCGGTGCGGTTCGCGATCCACGCGATGTCCGCGCCGCGCGAGAGCAGGTTCCGGGCTGCGAGATCACCGACCTTCCCCGCTCCGATGACGAGGATCTTCCGTCCGCGGAGATCGCCGAAGACCTGCTCGGCGAGCGCCGCCGCCGCCGAGGACACGGACGCCGGGCTCTCGCCGATCGCCGTCTCGACCCGCGCTTTGCGCCCTGCGTGGAGTGCCTGCCGGAAGAGCCGATCGAGGATGGGCCCGGTCGCACCCGCGTCGTAGGCCGCGCGCACCTGGCCCAGGATCTCTCCTTCACCGGGAACCATCGAGTCGAGGCCCGCAGCGACCCGGAAGAGGTGCAACGCCGCAGCCTCGTCGCTCAGGCGATACAGCGCCGGGCCCAGGTCGGCCTCGAGCGCGAGCAGCGCGGCTTCGGCGCGCCGCTCGGCGTCGCCGCCGGACTCGTCCGCGAGATACAGCTCCGTTCGGTTGCAGGTCGAGAGACACACCGCTTCTCCCGACGTCCCCTTGAGCCGGTCCGCAAGCTCTGCAGCCTGCTCGCGGTTGAGCGCGGCCCGCTCGCGAAGCTCCACCGGCGCGCGGTGATGCGAGATCCCGACGAGGACGATCCTCATGAGAAGTGCGTCACCGGCAACGCCAGACGAACGACGGCGACGAGGAGGAAGCCCGCGAGCACGAGGTAGGCCGCTCGCCGGCCGCGGAAGCCGGCGCCGAAGCGCAGGACGAGATAGGCGCCGTACACGAACCACGCCGCGATCGTCACTGCCATCAGCGCGTCGAGACCGCCGCCGCGATCGCGCAGGCGAGCGACTCCGACAGCGATCCCGAGCGTAAGTGCCGGCAACGCAACCGCGATCGTGCGCGCGGTCAGCTCGTCGAGTCGCGCCAGGCCCGGCGCGCGCACGCGCAGGATCGTCGTCTCGCGCCGCTTGAGCCGGCGCTCCTGCCAGAGGTAGAGGGCCGAGAGCCCCGCTGCGAGCGTGAACCCCGCGAACGCCGCGAGCACGAGCCCGACGTGGAGGACCAGGAACAGGTTCGAATACCGGCTCTCACCTTGCGCCGCGGTGCCGCCGCCGGCGTGCGCGAGCGCGAGCAGCACCGCCGCGAGCGGGAGGACGGTGAGCCCGAGCATCCGATACCGCACCTGGCAGCCCCAGATGAGGTAGGCGCCGACCACGAACCACACGAACAGGTTCAGCGACCCGGCCCACGTCGACCACGGGAAGCCGTCCGCGCGCGCCGCCTGCACCGCGAGCAGCGCGGTCTGGACGAGCCAGCCGATCCGCACGCCCCAGGTGGCGAGACTGCCGGCGAGCCCCGGCCGCCGCGCTTCGCCGAGATACGCGAGCGCCGCTTCGCCGTAGGCCAGGAGCGCCGGCCAGAACAGGAGCTCAGCCAAGTGCCACCGCCTTCCGCTCCGGCTCCTGGACGCCCCGCTCCTTGGCCAGCTCGGTGAGCTCGGCGACCTCGCGTTCGAGCCGTGCGAGCTTCGTCGCGATGATCAACACGTACGCGAGCACCACGACGAACACGACGAGGTAGGCGCCGGCGACGTACTTCTCGGAGGCGGTCACGAGACCAGTGCCTCCCGCAATTCCTTCAGCCGGGCGTCGAGCCGCTTCCCGGCAAGCTCGACGTGATAGAGCGTCGCGGCAAGAGCGAGCATCGCCGCCCACGAGACGCAGAACGCGAGGAACATCGTTCCGGACATGTCCGGGCCGGTCGACTTGAAGACGACGGGGTGAATGATGTCCTTCGAGATTCGGATCGCAAGGAAGCTCACCGGGATCAACGCGACCCCGAACACCGAGTACACCGCGCTCAGGTTCGCGCGCTGCGGCCCCGGCTCGATCGAGAAGCGCAGCATGAAGTACGCGGAGTAGAAGAGGAACAGCACGAGGAACAGGACGAGTTGATCCGAGCTCCAGGCCCACCAGCGTCCCCACGAGATCTTCGCCCAGATGGAGCCCGTCAGCAGCGTCATCGCTCCGAAGATCACGCCGAGGTGGATCGCGACGTAGCTCTCCAGATCGGCGCCCTGTTCACGATTCCAGAGGTGGCGCAGTCCTTTCCACGCGCCCCACCCGAACAGTGTGTAGGCGGTCAGCGCGACCGGAACGTGGAAGTAGAAGATCTTCTGGGACAGGCCCTGGTTGGCGTCGACCGGTGCGACGTAAGCGACGAGCGCGACGGCGGCGACCATGAGGCCGAGCGCGAGCGTGGCGAGAGCGGGTAGGCGATTGGCGGGCAGCACGGTTGCCCGCCGAAGTTTCGCAGAACCTCCCTGCTCAGAGCGCCTCAGGACGAGGAGGCAAGCTGGCCCGGCTCGAGTTGCAGGCTGTACGTGCGGCCGCGCCGGACGACGAATCCTTCTCGCTGGAGCTCGTCCAGGGCGCGAGTCACCGTCTCACGGGCGGAACCCGTCATCTCGCCGAGCAGGTCGTGGGTGAGCGGGAAGTCCAGACGGATTCCGTCGCGGCCGACTCGTCCGTGCTCGCGTGCCAGCTCGATCAGCTTCTCGCGCACGCGGTCGACGTGGTGCAGACGCGACATGCTCGCGATCGCACCGTGCTTCTGACGCAACGTCTCTGCGAGCCCATCGACGAGCAGTCGCGCGGCGTCGGGAGACTCCGTCAGCCGATCGCGCGCATCGGGCGAGATCGTCACGAGCATCGCGTCCGTCAGGGCGGCGAGGACCTCGTCGTCTGCGGGGGGAAGCACGAGCGCGCCCGGGCCGGCGTGACAGGTGATCGTCCTCCGTGTCGAACCGGGAACCATCGTCCGCACGACGACGAGGCCTTCCTGCACCACGATCAGCGACACGCTCGCGAGCTCTTCGGGCTCGACGGTCGCTCCGGCCGCCACTTTGAGCTGCGGAAAGCTGTCGACCAGGTCGGCGAGGGTCACGCCTCTCTCTACGCCGTCCCACCGGCGCCGGATTTCCCGTCGCTATTCCGTGACGACGTACTCGAACGAGCCCCAGGCCACGAGCCCGAAGATCGCGTCGTACAGCGCCAGGAACGCGAGGTACTTCCCGGGATGGCCGGCGACGCTCGCTCCGACTCCACCGATCACGATAGGGATCGTGAGCGGGAGGAAGATCAGCGGCAGCAAGAGCTCCCGCGCACGACTTGCGGTCGCCATCGCGGCGAGCAGCGTCCCGACGGCGCAGATTCCGACGTCCGCGAGGACGACACCGGCGATCGTCCCACCGCCAACGTGCGTGAAGAAAAGGCCGAACGCGGGGAGCGCAACGATTTCCGCGAGACCCAGGAACGCGAGGATCGCGAGCGCCTTCCCCAGCCAGATTGCACTCCGGTCCCGCGTCGCGAGCACGAGCCCGTCGATGACGCCCTGCTCCCGCTCGGCCGCAAACGCGCGGGAGAGCCCGAGCAGCGCCGTGAACAGGATCGCGACCCACAGGAGTCCTTTCGCCGCGAGCTCGGAGGAGTCGGACGGCAGGACGAAGTGGAAGACGACGAGCGCGGAGAGAACGAACAGGAGCATCGCCGGCAGCGTGTCGCGGGCGCGAAGCTCGAGCATCAGATCCTTGCGCGCGAGCGCGCCGACGTCCGCGAGGTAGGTCATCCGAGCGCGAGCCGCGCGGTTGCGAGGGGAAGAACACGGTCCGGCTCGTGCGTCGCGACGACGAACGACGCCGTGGCGCGTCTGTCGGCGAGCTCGCGGTCGAGGAGCGCCGCGCCGTCGTCGTCGAGTGCGCTGTACGGCTCGTCGAGCACGAGGAGTTCCGGCTCGTGCAGGAGCGTCCGGCAAAGCGCGAGCCGCTGCAGCATGCCGCGCGAGTACGAGGCGACGCGGGCACGCCGCTCGTCCCAGAGTCCGAAGCGCTCGAGCAACATCCCGATTCGTTCGCGCCGCTCGCGGACGCGGTAGAGCCGGCCATAGAGGTCGAGGTTCTCCAGCGCGCTCAGTTCGCGGTAGACGAGCGGCTCGTGCGCGAGGAAACCAATGCTCGGGCGGCGAACGTCGCATGTGAGCTCGCCGGCTGTCGGCGCTGCGAGCCCGGCGCAGATCCGCAGCAGCGTCGTCTTGCCGGAGCCGTTCGGGCCCGTGACGAGCAGGAACCCGTTACGCGGCAGCTCGAACTCGACGCGCCGTAGCACCCGCCGGTCGCCGTAACGCTTCTCAAGCCCGCGCGCGCGAATCACGCCGAGACTGTACTCCTGCGCCATGCCCCAATCGCCCCTCGCCGCAAGAGCCAAGGCTCGGGACAGTCCCAAGCCGTGGCTGGGTTGGACGGGTCGCGGTGTGACGGAAGAGTGACGTTTGTTCCACGGGGGCCCGGCGGGTACGGGGCCGGATTACCTTCGATCCATGACACGGCTGCCCCGCTCCGCAATGCCCGACGAAGGGATCTTTCACGTCGGCGCGCGCGGGGCCGGGCGGATTCCGATCTTCCTCGACGACGACGACCGGCGCCATTTCCTCGCGCTGTTCGCGCACGTCGTCGTTCGATTCGAATGGCGCTGCTACGCGTTCTGCCTGATGGGCAACCACTATCACCTCGTCGTCGATGCGCGCCGGGAGCAGCTCTCCGCGGGCATGCAAGTCCTGAACGGTGTCCACGCACAGACGTTCAACGGGAGATACCGGAGGTGGGGCCATCTCTTCGGCGAGCGATTCTGGTCGCAAGCGATCGAGACCGAGGAGCGGCTCGTCAACACCTGCGTCTACGTCGTCAACAACCCCGTGCGCGCCGGCCTTTGCGCCGAGCCCGAGGACTGGCCCTGGAGCGGGCTAGAGCCCCGCTTCCGCGAGTACGAACGCACAGAACACGACACTGATCACGCCGTTGACAGTGAAGAACGCGGCATCCAGCCGGCGCAGATCGCCGGGACGAACAAGCGCGTGCTCGTAGGCCAGCAGCACGGTCACCGCGACAACGCCCGCCCAGTACCACCAGCCGACTCCCAAGCCTGCGCCGACCGCCGCGAGCAGGACGACCGTCAGCGCATGGCAAACCCGTGCGCCCGCAAACACCCCACGCACGCCGAAGCGTGTCGCCGCGGAGTGCAGGCCCTGCGCACGGTCGACCTCCAGGTCGAACAACGAATAGAACAGGTCGAACCCGGCAACCCAGAGTGCAACCGCGCCGCCGAGCGCCCACGCCTCCCACGGCAACCGCCCGGTCACCGCAATCCACCCGCCCATCGGCGCCAGGCCGTCGACCGCGCCGAGCCAGAGGTGGCACAGCCACGTCCATCGCTTCAGGTACGGGTAGACGACGAAGCCGATAAGCGGAATCGGCCACAGCCAGCGGACGATGTGCGCGAGCTGGAACACCGCGACGAGGTACAGCGCGAGCGCGAGCGCACAGAACGCCGCCACCTGCACGCGAGACAGCAACCCGGCGGGAAGCTCGCGCCTCGCGGTGCGCGGATTGCGAGCGTCGATTTCCGCGTCGATCAGCCGGTTCATCCCCATCGCAAGCGAACGAGCGCCGACCATTGCCAACGTGATCCAGAGAACGTCATGTCCGGACGGAACCGCGTCGATCGAGAGCAGCGCGCCGATGTACGCGAACGGCAGCGCGAACACCGTGTGCTCGATCTTCACGAGCCGTGCGAAGCGGCCCGGCAGAGCAGCGACAGCGCTCACGTGGCGCGGTGCTCCGACGGCTCGCCCGCGAGGAGCTGGAGCGCGTGCGCGAGCGCAGGCTGCAAGATGTGGAACCCGTCGCGGCAGCCGCCCGGCGACCCCGGCAGATTCACGATCAGCGTCTGCCCTCGCACTCCCGCAACCCCTCGCCCCAGCAAGCCGTGCGGAGTCTGGCGGATCGCATCGGCGCGCAGCGCTTCGGCGATGCCGGGTGCGTCACGTTCGATCACGGACTCGGTCGCCTCGGGTGTGAAGTCGCGCGGCGACATCCCCGTGCCGCCGGTCGTCAGCACGAGCCGTGACGTCCGTGCGAGCTCCCGGATCGTGGCGGCGATCTTCGGCCGATCGTCGGGAACGACACGGTGCGCAACGTCGAACCCTTCCGCTTCCAGCAGCGCCACCAGCAGTTGCCCGCTCTCGTCCTCGCGCTCGCCGGCTGCAACGCCGTCGGAGATGGTGACCACTCCAGCTCTCAGGCGGGTTCCTTCGTCTTCTCGACGAGCATCACGTCGGTCACGGCAAGTGTCTTGTCGACCGCCTTCGCCATGTCGTAGACGGTCAGACCGGCAACGGACACCGCGATCAGCGCCTCCATCTCCACGCCCGTCTGAGCGATCGTCTCCACGGTCGCGACGATCTCGACGCCCGCGTCCCCCACCGCGAGCGAAACCTCGACGCTCGACAACGGCAGGGGATGGCAGAGCGGGATCAGCTCGCTGGTCCGCTTCGCCGCCATGATCCCCGCGACCTGGGCTGTCACGAGCGCATCCCCTTTCGGGAGCGCGCGAAGCTGTCCGGCCGTCTCGGGCGCCATCCGCACGGTCGCACGCGCGACGGCACGCCGGCGCGACAGCGGCTTGTCGCCGACGTCGACCATCCGGACGTCACCGGCTTCGTTGACGTGGGAGAGCTCACTCACCTGCGGTGAACGATCCTAGCGAGGCGTCGTCGCGGCGAGGCCGTCCAGCGCCGCGAGCTGCGCATCGACCCAGGCGTTGACGTCATGGGCGCGAACGTGCGCGCGGATCGCTTCGATGCGACGGCGCCGATCGGTCTCGTCCATTTCCAGCGCCCGGTGGATCGCGTCCGCCTGCGCCTCGACGTCGAACGGATTCACCGTCAAGACCCACTCCCCCAACTCTGCATGCGCGCCGGCGTTTTCAGACAAGACAACGACACCGTCGCGCTCGTTCACGAGCGGCGCCTCCTTCGCAACGAGGTTCATCCCGTCGAAGATCGCGTTGACGAGCAGGACGTCGAATTGCTTGTATGCGGCCACCGACTGCGGGAAGTCGTCCTCGATCTGCAGATCGATCGGCGTCCAGCCTTCCTGCTGGAACCGGTCGTTGACGCGCCGCGCCTCGCGCTGCAGCGCGCCCAGGTACTCGGCGTACTGCGGAATGTGCTGCCGCGACGGATCGAGCAGCGCGACCATGCCCACCCGGCGTTGCATCTCGGGATGTGCGGCGAGATAGAGCTCGAACGCGCGGAATCCGCGCACGGCGTTCTTCGACGGGTCCGTGCGATCGACTCGAAGGATCAACTTCTCGGGCCGCTGCGCGACGATCTCGCGCTCGGCCGCCAGCACCGCGTCGCTTTGTGCGAGCTCGTCGAACTCCGTGGGATCGACCGAGATCGCCGCCGTGATTGTCTGGGCCGAGGCGTCCTCGCCGAGGATCTCCTGCGCCGAATGAAGGAAGTTCCTGCGCCAGCGGTCGGTGTGAAACCCGATTACGTCGTTCGCGAGCAATCCGTCGTGCAGCGCCACACGCATGCGCTCCGGCAACACCTGCCAGGCATCCGGCTGGGGCCACGGGATGTGCACGAAGTGCATCAACGTCGCGTCCGCCGACTGCTCCCGAACCATCCGCGGCGCAAGGTAGAGGTGGTAGTCGTGGAAGAACACCGCCGCGTCCGGCTCTCGCTCGAGCTCCTCCAGGACGGCGGCGGCGAAGCCTGCGTTGACCGGGACGTACCCGTCGTCCCAGGCGGTGTGAAAGCCGCGATCGATCGCCGGCGTGTACGCGAGCTCCCAGAGGTGGTGCTGGATGAACCACAGCATCGGATTCGACACGACGTTGTAGAACCAGTCGTAGTCCTGCGCGTCGTGTGCGACGAGGCGGAGCCTGAACGGTGAGCCGTCCCGCGCCGTCTCCTCGAGCACCTCGCCGGCGAGCGCGCGGTCCTCGTCGCTGATCGCACTCGCGATCCACGTCACCTCGTGAAGGGCAACAAGCCCGCGCAGCGCCGTGACGAGACCGCCGCCGCCTCGTTTCGCGGTCAGCTCGCCACGTTCGTTCCGCGAGAACGACACGGGGCCGCGGTTCGAGACGACGATCAGCTTCCGGCGCATCGCGCCGGAGCGTAACCCCTAGGAGACGGCAGAAACGACCGCGACCTCGGCGCCCGACGTGTCATTGCCGAGCAACCGGTTGAAGAGAACGAGCCAGTCACGCAGGAGCCGCGGGGTGAGGAAGTGGCGCCGCACGTACTCCTTCCCGCGCAGCGCGCGCTGGCGGGCCTCCTGCGGGTCGCGGAGGATCTCGATGCAGGCCTCGGCGCACTCCTCGGGCGAATCCACGAGCCAGCCGGTCTCGCCGTCCTGGATCTGCGCGACGATCCCGCCGACCCGCCCGGCCACCGTCGGCCGCGTCTTCCAGAGGGCCTCGGTCACGGTCAGCCCGAAGCCTTCGCGGATCGACTTCTGCACCACAGCGGCCGAGTGCACCTGGAACGCGTTCACCTCGACCGAGCCGATGTTGTTCAGGTTGGAGAGGATGTAGATGTCGGGATCGCCGTCGGCGTACGCAACGGTCTGGTTGTAGTAATCCCAGCCTTCGGGATCGTCGTGCGCCATCGACCCGACGAGCGCGAGTTGCACGTTCGGGACACGTTCCTTCACGAGGCGGTACGCATCGATGACGCCGAGCGGATCTTTCCAGGGGTCGAAGCGCGACACCTGTGTCAGCAGCGGCCGTTCGACGTCGATGCCGAACTGATCCACGATGTACGCGGCGTCCTCGGCCGACAGCGCCATGTTCTTGGGCGCGAGCGGATCGATCGCCGGCGGCCAGATGTAAGAGGGCGGCAAACCGCCCGCCCGCGGGACGTACTCGCGCATGTGGAAGATCGCCGCGTCGTAAAGACGGATCGACGGGAGCAGGAACTCGAGCACCCTCTGGTTCGGAGCCGAGAAGTCGATGTGCCCTCGCCACACCCACTGCGCGCGCGACTCCGGGAAGCGGTCGATCATCCCGAGCGGTTGTGGGTCGTGGACGACGACGAAGTCGTAATCGTCGTCGAACTCCCGCGCATTCAGCTCCTGGTACCGGAGGTAGATCTCCTGCTGCTCGTCGTCGAGCCCTTGCGGGTTTCCCTGCAAGGCGTTGTGGATCGTCTTCGTGACGTTGTAGAACTCCTCCGCGCCGCGAATGATCCGCCACTCGGTTTCAAGGCCGGCGTCCTGCATCAGCGGGATGAGCGTGTAGTTGATCTCGGCGACGCCGCCGCCGAACGCGGTTGCGGACAGGTGGACGACACGCCTACCGGCGAGCGGCTCGGCGAGGCGACGGATCTCCTCCATCAGGCCACGCGTGGCGATCGTCGCGTAATCCGCGAGCGACTTGTGTCCGACGTTGACGAGTTGCAGCAAGGCTGCGCAGATTACGTCAGCGTCTTGATGAACCGCAGGCGGGAACCCTTCCCGCTCGGCCGTGCTCCAATCTCGACCTCGTCGGCGATCGCGCGGATGATCGCGATTCCGAGTCCACCCTCCGACAAGGACTCGGTGTCCGCCACTCCGTCGCCGGGCTCGAAGCCCGCACCCTCGTCGGCCACTTCGATCACCAGCCGGTCCGGATGGAGCTCGTAGACGATCTCGACGACCCCGTCGCTGCCCTCCGCATACGCGTGCCGGACCGAGTTCGAGGCCGCCTCGGTCAGCGCGAGCTTGAGGTCGGCCAGCAACTCGTCCGAGAGCGGCCGCAGGCGCGAGATGCCGGTCAACGCCAACCGGCAGAGCGTGATGTACTCGGGCCGTGCCGGGATGATCAGCCGGACCATGCGCCCTTCGCCGCCGTTCGAGCGGTGGGCAGCCGATTCGCCCCTCACCGGGCTGTTCGCCACGTCACCAGCTTTCCACAGATTTCCGAAACGTAAACCGGTTAAACCTCCCGCAACCTCCTCTGGGCCGGAGAGGGGTCGTCCGGCTTATGCCCCGCAGGGGCCTGCTCTAACCGCTGCCGGGGCGTTGTCGCGGTCGCCCATCGTGACGGCGACGGTCTTTCGTTGAGTGCCGCGCACGATCGTGAAGGTCGCGACGGAACCGGGCTCGAGCTCGAACGAGACAATTCGCACAAGGTCGTCTGCGTTGCGCACCGGCCGGCCGTCGATCGCGACGACGACGTCACCACCGGTGCAGAGGTCGCGGTACCCGAGGACCTTCACCGGGTGGTTGCTCCCACGCAGGCCCGAGTCCGCCCCGGGGCCGTTCGGGCGGACGTCCTCGATCAGCGCGCCCTGCTTGACCGAGTAGCCGAGCGCCTGAGCCAGCGCGGGCGTCAGGTCCTGCGTCGTGATTCCGACGTAGGCGTACCTGGCGCGGCCGCTCTTGAGTAGCTGGTCGATCGAGCGCTTGATCCCGTCGATGGGAATCGCGAAGCCGACACCGCTGTCGTTGCCCGTCCCGGACTGGCTTCGAATCTGCGCGTTGACGCCGATCACGCGGCCGCGCGCATCGAATAGCGGGCCGCCCGAGTTTCCGTGCGTGATCGGTGCATCCGTCTGGATCGCGTCCACGATGTTGTACCGCGCGACCGTCAGGGCCTTGATCGCGCGGTGGACCGCCGAGACGACGCCGACGGCCAGGGAATCCTCGTTTCCGAGCGGGCTCCCGATCGCCGCCACAGGCTGCCCGACGACGACCGAGCGGGAGTCCCCGAGCGGCACAGGCCGCAGCACGTGGGCGATCGGATCGACCCGCAGGAGGCCGACGTCGTCATAGACGTCCCAGCCGACGACCTTCGCGACCACGCGGTCGCGGTCGTTGAACTCGACGTAGAGGTGCGAGGCGGCCTTCACCTTCCCACTCCCTTCGCCGGCGTTCGTGATCACGTGCGAGTTGGTGAGGATGTAGCCCTTGGACGAGATCACGAAGCCGGATCCCTGCGCGGCAACGGTGGCGTCCGAGGAGGGATCGCCGAAGAACGCGTAGACGGTAACCACGCCGGCGGAGCGGTCCGCATAGATCCGCGCCGGATCGAAGCCGTTGCCCGGGATCGGCCGGGCCTTGCTCGTGACCGAGGCCGGTAGCGCCGTCTGGTTCGTCGAAAGCGCCCCGGCGTTGACCACCACGGTCTTCGTGCTCTTGCCGATCCAGCCGGCGCCCGCTCCGATCGCAAGCGCCACGGCACCGCCCAGCATCGCAACGGCGGCGGCGCCGAGCAACAGGGCGGGGGCCGGCAGGCTGCGGCGCACCGGCGCACTGTAGCCGGGCCGGCCGTCGGTCACGTCTGAACCGATTCCACGTGAAATGGCTCCGCCTCTCCGGCCATCTCGGTGTCGCGGCGGGCGACGGGAAGGACGAGTGCAAAGATCGTCCGGCCCGGAGTCACGTGCAGCTCCACCGTGCCGCTCATGAGACCGGCGAGGTCATGGGCAATCGCGAGACCGAGGCCGCTCCCGGCGGCCGTCGAGCCCTCCACGCGGTAGAACCGGTCGAAGATGTGCGGGACGTCCTTGGCCGGAATGCCGGGCCCGTCGTCCTCGACCGTTAGCAGCGCCGTCCCGTTCCGCCGCGCTGTCGACAGGCGAACGGTCGTGCCGGGAGGAGTGTGGACGAGAGCGTTCTCGACCAGGATCCGGCCGATCTGGAGCGCGCGCTCCTCGTCGCCGACGACCGCAGGCGATGACCGGTCGACCACCTCGAGCTGGTGCCCGCTGCTGAGAGCGACGGCACGGAACTCGTCGGCCAGCGTCCGGGCGAGGCTGCCGAGGTCGAGGGGCTCGGCTTCGACGTGGATCCGGCCGGCGTCGACGCGTGAGAGATCGAGCAGGTCGGTCGCGAGCTTCGTGAGCCGGTCGATCTGCTCGCGCATCGTGGCGAGGAACTCCCGCTGTGTCCGGGGATCCAGGTCCTCATTCTCGAGCAGCTCCAGGAAGCCGCCGAGCGAGAAGAGCGGCGTCCGCAGCTCGTGCGAGGCGTTGGCGATGAACTCTCGCCGGGCCCGCTCGAGGCCCGCAAGGCGCTGCCGCATGCGCTCGAACGCCCGGGCGAGCTCGCCGACCTCGTCGCGGCCGGAGTCGGAGACGGGCTCGCCGAAATCGCCGCCGGCAATCCGCTCCGCCGCCTGTTCGAGGCGCCGCAGGCGACGGGCGAACATCGACGCGGCCCCGTAGCCGACGACCAGCGACGCGGCGAGCGCGATCATCCCGGCAATCAAGAGCCGCCGCCGGACAAGGTGAACATTCGCCAGCGAGTCGTGGAGCGAGGCGCTGAGGAGCAGCACGTACGGCTCGCCGAGCGGTGTCGCAACCTCCGCATATCGCTGGCCTCGCCGCTCGACCGTCCCGGAGACGCGCTCACCCACACCGCGAGCGGCCGCCTGCACGGCGATCGGATCGTCACTGAGTCCCGCCGACCGAGGACTCGAGTCGCTGTACGGGATCAACTGGCGCGGGCTCAGCACCGTGAACACCACAACACGGGCATTCGAGGACTCGCTGGCCAGCCGAGCCGTATCGTCGATCGTGAACGGGTTGATCGGGAGGATCTGTTCGGAGACGACGTCCGCAGACCCACGCAACTGCTTCACCTTCGCGTCGATCAGATTCCGCTCGAGCGACGGCACCACGATCAGGTCGACGAGCGCGAGCGCCAGCGCGACCACGACGGCCAGGCCGATGCTGAGCCGCCCGCCGACGCTGCGGAGCGGGTTCATCGGTCGCGGAACCGGTACCCGACACCGCGAACGGTGAAGATGTACTCCGGCTCGCGCGGGTCGCGCTCGAGCTTCTCGCGCAGGTGGCGAACGTGGACGTCGATCGTGCGCGGCTCGCGGTAGTCCGCGCCACCCCAGAGCGCCTCGAGCAGCATGCGCCGGCTGTAGACGCGGCCGGGATGCGAGGCGAGCGTCCGCAGCAGCTCGAACTCCACGTACGTGAGCTGGACGGTCTCTGCGCGAACCTCGACGGTGCGTCGTGCAACGTCGATCTTGAGCCCGTCGACCGCGATCACCTCTTCCTCCGAGCCGGATGCCGCGTCGTGGCGCGGAGCGGCGGCTCGCCGCAACAACGCGCGCACGCGGCTGCGGAACTCCCGGATCGAGAACGGCTTCGTGATGTAGTCGTCCGCGCCCAGCTCGAGGCCCAGCACCTTGTCGAGCTCGTCGTCGCGGGCGGTGAGCATGATGATCGGGACGGTGCTCTCGGCCCGGAGCCGCTTGCAGACCTCGAGGCCGTCGAGCTTCGGGAGCATCACGTCCAACACCACGAGGTCGACCTCTTCCGACCGGAACCGCGCGAGTGCCTCCTCCCCGTCGCGCGCCTGGAGCACGCGGAACCCCTCACGCTCCAGGGGGTACGCGAGGAGTTTCTGCACGGCGTCTTCGTCGTCGACGAGGAGAATGGTGGAGGAGTCGGGCATGTCGGCGTGCCTGCCGAAGCCTGGGCGGTGGTGCGACCGTACTGCGACCTACTATAGCCCCGCATGGCGGCGGTTCCGCCTCCCCCAGCGCGGCGCCGGCCGCGGCCCGGGTCGCTCCAGCGTCCCGTCAACGCGAAGCTCTATCGCGGTACCTGGCTGCTCGTCGGCCTACCGCTGCTGATCGCGGCATTCAGCGTTGCGAGGCCCCAGCCGCTCCCGCCGCCGGAGCAGCTGTCGGCGCTCGACGGTGCCGCGATCAAGTCCCTCGCCGGCGATCTGATCCTGTACCGGTCGAACCGCTACCCCGCCAGTGCCGGCGCGATCAACGCGGCCGGGTGGTTCAGGGACCAGCTGCGCCCCTACGGGCTGCATGTCCGCACGGAGCGGTTTTCGGCAGTCGTGCCGCGCGCCGGACGGCTCCAGATGGAGAACCTCCTCGCGGTCGCACCGGGGCGATCGCCTCAGACGATCGTCGTCATGGCGCACCGCGACAACGACGGGACCGGGCCGGGAGCGAACGACAACGCCTCGGGGACGGCGCTCCTCGTCGAACTGGCGCGTGCCTACTCCGTGCTCACCCCCGCGCACACGATCGTGTTCCTGTCGACGGACGGAGGAGCGTTCGGCGGCCTCGGCGCCGCGGAGTTCGCGGCCCATTCGCCCGAGCGTCACGGCGTGGTCGCCGTGATCAACCTCGATGCGATCGGTAGCTCGTCGTGGCCGCGCCTGCAGATCGGCGGGGATACGCCGCGCACGACCTCTGGCACGCTGCTCGAAACCGCCGCCGCACGGATCGCCAAGCAGGCGGGTCGCGGGCCGGCCCGTCCGAGCGTCCTGCGGCAGTTGATCGATCTCGGATTCCCGTTCAGCCCGTACGAGCAGGCGCCGTTCATTTCACGTGGAATCCCGGCGGTCACGCTGACGACGGGCGGCGACCGGCCCCAGTCGCCGGACGCGGACACGTTCGATCGCCTGGATGCGACGCGACTCGGCCAGGTCGGCCGCGCAGCGCAGGATCTCCTCGGAACGCTCGATCAAGGCGCCGAGTTCGTGCAGGGAACCTCGTCCTACGTCAACGTCGGCGCGCGGCTGATCCGGGGCTGGGCGATCGAGCTCGTGTTGATGGCAATGCTGCTGCCCTTCTTTGCAGCCGCCGTCGACCTCTTTGCCCGCTGCCGTCGGCGGCGCATCGCGCTCGCACCGGCCCTTCGCAGCTATCGAAGCCGTCTCGCCTTCTGGGCGTGGGTCGCGGCCGTCTTCGAGCTCTTCGCACTTCTGCAGATCTGGCCCGGCGGCACTGCGCGGCCGCCCGAGCTCACCGGATCCGCCGCGCGGGACTGGTCCGCATTCGGCGTCCTGATGCTCGGCATGCTGACCCTGGCAGGCTGGCTCGTCGCCCGCGACCGACTGCTTCCGCACCGGCCGGTGACGGCCGAGGAGGAGCTCGCCGGGCACACCGTTGCACTTCTCGCTCTCGCCGCACTGTCACTTCTGGTCGTTGCCACGAACCCGTTCGCCCTTCTGTTCCTCCTCCCGTCGCTCCACGTCTGGCTCTGGCTCCCGAACATGCGGTTGAGCCCTTCGCCGGCGCGGGCCGCGCTGATCGTCGCCGGTTTCGCCGGGCCCGCACTGGTGGTCGGGTCCTTCGCATTCCGCTACGGACTGGGGTGGGACGCGCCGTGGTACCTGTTGGAGCTCCGAGCCCTCGGCTACGTTCCGTTCGTGGTCATCGTCCTGGCGATCCCGTGGCTGGCCGGAGCAGGCCAATTGGCGGCGCTCGCAGCTGGGCGCTACGCGCCCTATCCGGAGGTCGGCGAACGCCCACGGCTGGGCCCCGCCCGCCGCCTGCTCCGTCGTCTCGTCCTCGGTGCGCGCGCGCGGCGGCGTGCACCCCAGGACGCCCGTCGCGCGTTGGGAGGGTGACATGCGCCGCTTCCTGCGCATTCTCGGCACTGTCCTGACGGCCGCAGGCCTCCTGACACTCGCCTGGGCGTTCCTCGTCTGGCAGTGGCAGGACCCATTCACGGCGCTGTACACGAGCTGGAAACAGCACCAGCTCACCTCGCAGTACGACAAGCGCGTCGCGACGTTTCCAGCTGAGACGTTCTCCGGCGCGTCGCTTGCGGCAGAGCGCCGGACGATCGCCGCCGAAGCACTGCGCTACCGCCGGGAAACACACCGCGGAGAGGCAATCGGACGAATCCGGGTTCCGCGCATGCACCTGAACATGGTCCTCGTCGACGGGACGGATCACGACACGCTGACGCAGGGACCCGGACGCGACCTCCGGACGTTCATGCCGGGGGAGAACCGCCTCGTCTACATCGCCGGCCACCGGACGACGTATCTCGCGCCCTTCTCGCACATCGACTCGCTGCGGCCGGGCGACAAGGTCACGATCGAGGTCCCGTACGGAACGTTCGTCTACAGCGTGACCGGTCACCGCATCGTGGCCGCGGACGACTTCTCGGTCCTCCGATCGCCGCGCCACGAGCGCCTCGAACTCCAGGCCTGTCACCCGCGCTTCTTCGCGACACACCGCTACATCGCGTACGCGCAGCTCATGCGCGTCGAGCCGCGCGGCGGCACGCCGTTCGACCTGGCGGCCGCCGACGCCGCCGGTCAGCCCAGCCGCAGGTAGCGCACGCGTTCGCCCACGGGGAGATCCCCGTCACCGCGCGGAGCCAGGACGAGCGCGTTCGCCGACGCAGTGCGGGCGATCATGTGCGATTCCTGACCGGTGATCGGCTCGAGCACGACCTCGCCGTCCCGCACCGTCATGTGGGCACGAAGGAGCTCGTCGCGGTGTGGATTCCGGCGAGCAGCCGCAGCGAGCCGCCCGGGCTCGTACACGGGACCAGGCTCCGCCGCGCCCTGCAGCGCAAGCAGCGCAGGGCGAACGAAGAGCTCGCAAGCGACCAGGGACGACACGGGATTCCCGGGCAGCCCGAACACGAGCGTCCCGTCCCGCACGCCGAACGACACCGGCTTCCCCGGTCTGACCGCAACGCCCCAGAACACCTCCTCGACGCCGAGCTCGCGCGCGACGCGGCGAACGAGATCGTGCGGCCCGACCGACACTCCGCCCGAGGTCACGACGACGTCCGCGGCGAGCGCGCGCTCGAGTGACGCGCGATGCGCGTCCTCGTCGTCCGAGACGGCCGGCAGCTCGACGATGTCTGCGTTCGCGGTGGTGAGCGCTGCCGCGAGCATCGCCGCGTTCGCCTCGTAGACCTCGCCGGAACCGAGCGGCTCGCCCGGCCGGCGCAGCTCCGTTCCGGTGCTGAGCACTGCGACGCGCGGACGGCGCGCACAGGCGACACGTTCGAGTCCGGCAGCGGCGAGCGCACCGATGTGCGCCGGCGCCAGCGATGTCCCGGCCACCACGACGACGTCGCCCGCACGAACGTCGCCGCCGCGCGGGCGAACGTTTGCACCATGGACAACAGCATCGTGAATCTCGACCTCGTTGTCATGCTCGACAACGTACTCGATGGGGATGACGGTATCGGCACCTTCGGGGACGACACCTCCGGTCGCGATCGCCATCGCTTCGCCGGGCCCCAGCGCAAGCCGCGCCGGCACGCCGGCGGCGACGCGTCCAACGACTGGCAACCGGCTCGGGGTGTCGGCGGCCCTGACAGCGAATCCGTCCATCGCCGAGCTCGCAAAGGGCGGCAGGTCGACGACCGCACGCGCGTCCGACGCGACGAACCGGCCCGCGGCCTCCCCGATCGGAACGTCTTCCGCAGCCAGCACCTGCGCGCGCTCGAGCACCTTCGCGAGCGCCTCCTCCCGCGTCAGCAGGCTCGTCACCACGCGAATACCGTATCCGCGTGGACCCGGAGCTCTTTGCGGGCCGCTACCGGCTCGAGTCTCGCCTCGGTCAGAGCCGGATGGCCGAGGTCTGGC
Source organism: Gaiellaceae bacterium (assembly GCA_049273785.1). GTDB lineage: Bacteria > Actinomycetota > Thermoleophilia > Gaiellales > Gaiellaceae > 3-1-20CM-4-69-9. Next base: position 21,723 of record JBASRJ010000148.1, read on the forward strand.
TTGCCCATGACTCCGAGCTCGAGCGGCCCGTCGCGCTCAAACTGCTGACACCGGATGCCGACCGCGCGCGGTTCGACCGCGAAGCACGCGCCGCCGCGTCACTCGCCCATCCAAACGTCACGCACCTGTACGACTATGGAGAAGCCGACGGCCGTCTCTTCATCGCGCTCGAATTCCTGCCGGGCGGCACGCTCGAGGATCGCCTCAGTGACGGGCAGCCGCTCTTGGACGCAGAGACCGAGACCATCGCCCCCCAACTCGCAGCGGGTCTAGCGCACGCGCACGCTCGCGGTCTCGTTCACCGCGACGTGAAACCGGCGAACGTGCTTTTCGACGGAGAAGGCCGCCCGAAGCTCGCGGACTTCGGCATCGCGCGCATCACGGGCGGAGACACGATCACCGAAGCCGGGACGGTGATGGGAACCGCCACCTACATCTCGCCCGAGCAGGCTGCGGGAGAACCAGCGAGACCGGCGAGCGACGTCTATTCGTTCGGCGTTCTGCTCTACCGGCTGCTGACGGGACGCCTTCCGTTCGAGAGCGACTCGCCGCTCGAGCTGGCGCGCATGCATAGGGAGCTCGAACCGCGGGCGATCGAGCTCGTGCGTCCGGACGCACCTCCTGAGCTCGCCGCCGTCGCAAGGGATGCTTTGGCGAAGGATCCACGCCGGCGGCCACCCGACGGCGCAGCGCTCGCAGCGCGACTGGGCGGTCCACCGAACATCGGTGCGGCGACCCGAAAGGCGGCCGCGGAGACGGTCGTGATCCCGCGGCCAGCGCCACGGCGCCGGCGCTTGCCGACCCCCTTGCTGGCGGCCGCGCTGCTCCTGCTC
>JBASRJ010000072.1:0-7903 GCA_049273785.1 Gaiellaceae bacterium
TTCGAGTCGTCATGCTGACGGCGAAGCCGCAGCGACTCGAATGCGTTTAAGGCGCATACGGGATTCGAACCCGTGCCGCCGCCGTGAGAGGGCGGTGTCCTAGGCCACTAGACGAATGCGCCCGGCGGAGTCAGTCTAGCGACGGCCGTACGTCAGAACGTAGGCGCTACACTCTCACCCCGTTGCGGGGTCGTCTAATGGTAGGACGCCTGACTCTGGATCAGGTAGTCGGGGTTCGAGTCCCTGCCCCGCAGCCTCACGAAAGCCCCGCGCACCGCGGGGTTTTTGTTAAGTCTCGAGCCGGTAGATCGGGACGAGCTTCTTCTCCGCCTCGGTGTCGATGTGCGCGACGACCTCGACGTACGGTTCGAGCCCGGAGCCCTGCAGCTTCGCCTTGAGTAGCCCGTCGACCTGGTAGATCCCGGCCGAGTTGTTCATCGTGATCTCGATCAGGATCGGACGCTCCTCGCCATCCTTGATTGCGACGTCTTCGATCGCCGCCGCGGACAGCGAGTGGATCGAGATCGAGCCGCGCGCGAACGGGATCCGCGAGCGACCCTGCTCCATGTCCAGCGCATCGGCGACGCGCACGATCCCGGCCTCGAGCGTGAGCGGCTTGCCGTAGTCGCGGTGGCTCGTGATCGCCTGTAGCACCTCCGCGCTGATCACCGTCACATCCGGTTCCTCGTAGATCCCCTCGAGCAGCTCGCGCAGCTTCGGTTCCGCGAGGAAGAGGCTGAAGTCCTCGTGGCCGTCCCGGTGCACGGCCATCCCGACGCAGTGCAGGAGCGCGCCGAGCAGGACGACGACCTCGGCATCGTCGTTTTCGTAGCTGTAGTCCGTCACGACCGACGGCTCGACGTGGTGCTTCGTCAGCTGCCGCAGCAGCTTCAACGCGATGTTCGCGACGATCTGGATGTGCACCCACGAGTGGTCGTTGATGTGGAGCCGCGTGACGGCGTTGACGTTCGAGGCGTGCCACCAGCCCTTCAGCTGGTTGTCGTCGTTGACGCGCTCGAGGATCCGTCGCAGCTTGCGGTTCCCGCGCACGGGCACGTTGATCTTCATCTCGCTGACAGCCTGGGCGGGTGTCAGGCGCGTCTCACGCTCGGCCTCGGGCGAGACGGGCTGCTCGATCCGTTCCTCGGTTTCGGGGTCGAGCGTCATGCGGTGAGCCTACGCGACCGCCCTATGCCACGTCGGTGGCCCAGTCCCCGTACAGCGACGTGTACAGGCCGCGGCGTGCGAGGAGCTCGTCGTGCGTTCCCTGCTCGACGATCTGCCCGTACTCGAGGACGACGATCAGGTCCGCGTCGCGAATGGTCGAGAGACGGTGCGCGATGATGAACGCCGTGCGTCCGGCGAGCAGCAGGCGAAGCGCCTGCTCGATCTTCCGTTCCGTGCCGATGTCGACGGACGAGGTCGCCTCGTCGAGGATGAGGATCCGCGGGGCCGCGAGCCGCGCGCGCGCGCGCGCGACGAGCTGGCGCTGGCCGAGGGACAGGCGCGTGCCGCGCTCCTGCAGCTGCGTCTCGTAGCCGCCCTCGAGCCGGAGGATGAACTCGTGGGCGCCGACCGCCCGTGCGGCACGCACGACGTCCTCGGGCGAGGCGTCCGGGCGCGCAAACGCGATGTTCTCGGTCACCGTGCCGGCGAACAGGAAGCCCTCCTGCGGGACGATCCCGAGCTGGCGGCGGAGCGACTCCTGCATCACGTCGCGGAGGTCGATGCCGTCAATCGTGATCCGGCCCTCGACCGGGTCGTAGAAGCGTGCAAGCAGCTTTGCGATCGTCGACTTGCCGGCCCCCGTGTGACCGACGAGCGCGACCGTCGTTCCCGCGGGCACGTCGAGGTCGAGCCCGTGCAGCACCTCCGGCCCGCGCCCGTACGCGAACCGCACGTTGTCGAAGTGAACGCCGCCCTCGACCTGCGGGAGCGGGCGGGCGTCCGGCGCGTCCACGATCTCCGGTTCCTCGTCGAGAACGTCCATGATCTTGTCGAGCGCCGCCGTTGCGGAGAGGAACGTGTTGTAGAGCTGCGAGAGCTGCTGGATCGGATCGAAGAAGTTCTGCACGTACAGCATGAAGGCGAACAGCGTTCCGATCGTGACGTCGCCCTGGAAGTACAGGTGGCCGCCGTAGCCGAGCACGACCGCGAGCGCGATCGACGACAGCAGATCAACGAACGGGAAGTACAGGCCGTTCAGCACCACCGTCTCCTGGTTCGACTCGCGGTAGCGCTCGCTCACCTCGCGGAAGTTGCGGATGTTGCGCTGCTCGCGTGTGAACGCCTGCACGACGCGCATCCCCGCGATGTCCTCGGCGAGGGTCGCGGTCACGAGGCCGAGCCGCTCCCGCACCGCGCGATAGGCGCGCGCGGAGCGCTTGCGGAAGATCACCGTCGCGAGGCTCATAGCCGGGATCACGGTCAGGGTCGCGAGCGCGAGCCGCCAGTCGAGGACGAAGAGCAGGATCGCCGTGCCGACGAGCGTGAGCGTGTTCTGCACGAGGCTCGTAACGCCGTCGGTGACGAGCTGGTCGAGCGCTTCGACGTCGTTCGTCAGGCGGCTGATGATCACGCCCGCGCGGTTGCGCTCGTAGAAGCCGAGCGAGAGCCGCTGCAGGTGGCCGAACAGCTTGTTTCGCAGGTCGGCGAGGATCCGCTCTCCGACCCAGCCGGTGAGGTAGGTCTGCACGTAGCTCATGCCCCAGTTGGCGAGCCCTGCGACCAGGAACGCTCCGACGATCCACCAGAGCTTGGTGAGATCGTGTCGGCGGATGCCGTCGTCGACTGCGTACTTCGACAGGAAGGGCGGCGCGAGCGCCGTCGCCGTTGCCGCCAGCAGCGAGAAGATCGACAGCGTGGTTCGCACCTTGTAGGGCGCGGCGAGCCGCGCCAGCGCCGCAATACGCCGGCGGGTGCGCGCCCACGACCAATCCTCGACCTTGGCCCCGCGCTCGCTCATCAGGTGGCCGCCCGCCTGCCACACCCTCATTGCGCGCACTCCTTCTCAGGTGCACGCGCGCGCGCGACCCCCACCCTCGATGGGTGGGGACGACACCCACCACCCACGACATCGACGATACCGGACGAGCTCGCACGCGTCTGTGCCGGTTCTGTGCCAAAACGAGTTGAACGAGAACGTGTGGTCACGACGCTGCCTCCAGCGGTTCGCGGCCGCCGCGCGCTTCGACGGCGTCCGCGAACTGACGCTCGAGCAGCCCGTGCTCGTAGATGTCGCGGTAGACCACGCTCGTCTCCAGTAGATCGTCGTGTGTTCCGCGCGCCGCGATCCGGCCGCCGTCGAGGACGACGATCTCGTCAGCGAGCGCGATTGTCGACAGCCGATGCGCGATGATTAGCGTCGTCCGCCCCTTCATCGCCTCGCGCAGTCCGACGCGAATCCGGGCCTCGGTCGTCGCGTCGACGGAGGCGGTCGCGTCGTCGAGGATCAGGATGCGCGGATCGACCGCGAGTGCGCGTGCGATCGCAAGCCGCTGCCGCTGGCCGCCCGAGAGCGTGATGCCGCGTTCGCCGATCACCGTGTCGTAGCCCTCCGGCAACCGCTCGATGAACTCGTGCGCCTGTGCCAGTCGCGCGACGTGCTCGACCTCGTCCTCGCTCAGCTCGGGGGCGCCGAACGTGATGTTCTCGCGCACGCTGGCAGAGAAGAGGAACGGATCCTGCGAGATGACACCGATCGCGCGTCGGAGCGACGTGAGCTTCACGTCGCGTACGTCGACGCCGTCGAGCACCACGCGTCCCGCGGTCGCGTCGTAGAAGCGCGGGACGAGCGACGTGAGCGTCGTCTTGCCGGAACCGGTGTGCCCGATGAGCGCGATCGTCCGCCCCGCGGGAACGTCGAGGCCGATCCCGGCGAGCACCAGCTGATCCGACATGTACTCGAAGGTCACGCTCTCGAATCTGAGGTGACCCCCGCCGGGCGGAAGCTCGACCGCCGTCGGAGTGTCGGCGATCTCCTCCGGCTCGTCCATGACCTGGAAGATCCGCTCGCCGGACGCGGTCGCGCGTTGGGCCTGTCCGATCCACATGCCGAGCGAGCGGAGCGGCATGACGAGCATGCCGAGGTAGAGGTTGAACGCGACGAAACCGCCGACCGTCAACTGGCCGTTCGTGACCATGCGCGCACCGACGAGCAACACCGCGCCCTGGGCGACCAACGGGATCCAGGAGATGAGCGGGACGTAGAGCGCTCGCTGTCGGTTCGCCCTGATCGTCTGTTCGAACACCGCCTCCGAGCGGCGCTCGAACTTCGTCTGCTCCTGCGGCTCCTGGGCGAACGACTTGACGACGTGGACGCCGACGATGTTCTCCTCCGCCACCGTCGCGACGTCTGCGAGCTTCTGCTGCACGTCACGCAACGTCGGATGGGAGACGTGGCTATACCTGTACGCGAGGATGACGAGCACGGGGGTGATCGCGAGCGCGATCAACGCGAGCTTCCACTGGAACACGAACAAGACGGCGGTCACCGACAACACCGTGAGCACGTTCTGGAACAGGAAGATCAAGCCGTAGCCGAGGAAAAAGCGAACGCCCTGCAGGTCGACGGTTGCCCGCGACATCAGCTGTCCCGTCTGATGGCGGTCGTAGAAGCCGAACGACAGTCGCACGAGGTGCGCGTACAGGCCCTGCCGCAGGTCCATCTCTACGGCGAGCGCCTGCTTGCCGGAGATGAGTCTGCGCCCGGACATCAGCGCCGCCCGCACGATCCCGAGGGCGACGATCGCCCAGACGTAGAGCCAGAGCTTGTGCGAGTCGTGGGGACGAAGCGCTCCGTCGATGATGTTCTTCGTCACCCAGATCAGCGCGATCTGTGCGGCCTGGGATGCCACGGCGAGGAAAATCGAGACGGCAAGCGAGACCTTGTACGGTCTGAGGAACCCGAGCAGCCGAACGAAGGTCCGGCGATACGGAACCGCGCTCACCTTCGAAATCTAGCCGCGGAGCAGGCTCTTGAGCTCTACGCGGACCAGCTCGGCCGCCTTCGCCGTCAGGTCACGATTGGCCGGGGAGTTGAGCCAGCCGCTCGCGCCGGAGGGGTGCGGGAGCGGGATCGCCGTGGCACCGTCGAGCTCGTAGCGGTTGCCGATGCACGACGCCAGACCGGTGATCCCGAGCAATCGGCGGATCGCGAGGCCTCCGACGGGAACGATCAGCTTCGGACGCAGGATGCGCAACTCCCACTCTCTCCAGAAGGCGCAGAGCTCCTGCTCGCGCGGCGTCGGCGTTCGGTCGCCGCGACCGGACGGGGCGCGGCCGGGATAGCAGCGCGTGACCGACGCGCAGTAGAACGTCGCGTAGAACTCGTCCTCGTCGAGGTCGAGCCAGCGGCGAAGCGTCTGGCCCGCGCGACCGCGCCACGGCCGCCGTTCCTGCCCCTCGACGATTCCCGGTGCCTGGCCGTACATGTACGCCTGCCGGCCGAGGTGCTCGTTGCGCACGGGCGACGATTCGAGCGGGAACCCCGCCTCGACGCAGGCGCGGCAGGCTTGAAGGTCGCGCTGCAGCGATGCAAGCGAGCGGTACGACGCGCGCCGGTCGTGGTCGACCCTCACGGCTCGTAGAGTACGTCCGTGCAGCTGCCGCTCGAGTCCGTCCCGAACTTCTCGGAAGGACGCGACGCCGGAACGATCGAGGCGCTGCGCCAGGCGCTCGAAGCGCATGCGGAGGTCCTCGACGTGCACGCCGACGAGGACCACAACCGCTCGGTGTTCACCGTCGTCGGGGACGACGATTCGCTGGTCGAGGCGCTCGTCGCCGCGGTCGCTTGTGCGCGCGAGCGAATCGACCTTCGACGCCACGACGGTGCGCATCCGCGGATCGGCGCGGCGGACGTCGTGCCCGTCGTTCCTCTCCGTCCCGACCAGCGCGAGCGCGCCGGTGCCGCGGCGGAACGCATTGCGGAGCGCCTGGGGAGTCAGCTGGCGCTGCCGGTGTTCCTCTATGGGGACCTTGCTCCGGGGCGAGGGCCGGCGTTCTTCCGCACGGGCGGGCCCGAGGAGCTGCAGCGCCGGATCGACGCCGGCGAGCTCTCACCGGACTTCGGTCCTCCGAAGCTGGACGCGCGCGCAGGGGGCGTCATCGTCGGCGCCCGCCGGCCGCTGATCGCGTTCAACGTCAACCTCGCAACGGACGACGTCGGAGTCGCGCGCTCGATCGCGTCCGTGGTGCGCGAGCAGGGCGGCGGCTTTCCGGGGGTCCGCGCCCTCGGCCTTGCCCTCCCGCGTGCGGGGCACGCGCAGGTGAGCATGAATGTCGAGGACTACGAGGCCTCGGCGCTGCACGAGATCCTGGCGCGCGTCGAAGCGGAGGCAGGGGCGCGCGGTGTCGAGGTGTCCGGTTCCGAGCTCGTCGGCTTGATGCCCGCTGCGGCCGCGGCTGCGGCCGCGGGAGCGATGCTCAGGATCGACGGCTTTGCGCCGTCGCGCCTGCTCGAGCTGCGGCTGCTCGACGCAGGAATTTCCCGTTCCGACCGGAGCTAGACTGGCCGCACATGGCCCAGGCGACCGCGATCCGCCTGACCGGAGACGACCTTCGCGTCGCGGACGTCTGGACGGTCGCCGTCGAGCGGGCGCCGGCTGAGTTGAGCGACTCGTCGCGGGACCGCATGCGAGCGGCGCGCGAGCTCGTGGAACGGACGGCCCACGGCGCCAGCGAGCACACGTACGGGGTCAACACCGGCTTCGGCCGCTTCGTGTCGCGGTCGATCCCCGAGGAGCTGACGGAGGAGCTGCAGGTGCGTCTGCTCCGCAGCCACGCGTGCGGCGTCGGCGAGACCTATCCCGACGAGATCGTCCGAGCGGCGCTGGTGCTGCGTGCGAATGCGCTCGCGAAGGGAACGTCGGGTGCGCGCGTCGAGCTCGTCGAGGCGCTGCTTGCGTGTCTGAACGGCGGCGTGTTGCCGTACGTTCCCAGCCGCGGCTCGGTGGGAGCGAGCGGTGATCTCGCTCCGCTCGCGCACCTCGCGCTGCCGCTGATCGGCGAGGGCCGCGCGTGGTTCGACGGCGAGCTCCTCGACGGCGGCGCCGCACTCGCTGCCGCCGGGCTCGAGCCAATCCGGCTCGCTGCGAAGGAAGGGCTCTCGCTGATCAACGGAACGCAGTTCATGTCGGCGCTCGGGGCCCTCGGCCTCGTGCGTGCGCGACGGTTGTCGCAGGTGGCCGACCTCGCGTGCGCGTTGTCGCTCGAGGCTCTCCAGGGATCCCGAACCAGCTTCATGCCGCAGATCCACACGCTACGACCGCTGCGTGGCCAGGCCGACTCCGCCGCCAATGTCCTCCGTCTGCTCGAGGGCTCTGCGATCAACGAGGCGCACAAATGGTGCGACAAAGTGCAGGACGCGTACTCGCTGCGGTGCGCGCCGCAGGTGCACGGAGCCGCACGCGACCTGCTCGACTACGTCGACTACACGGTGTCGGTGGAGCTGAACGCTGCGACGGACAACCCGCTCGTCCTGCTCGAGGAAGAGATGCTCGTGTCGAATGGGAACTTCCACGGGCAGCCGCTCGCGTTCGCGCTCGACGCGCTGGCGATGGCGGTGTCGGAGCTGGCGAACATCTCGGAGCGGCGGCTGGAGCGGCTCGTGAATCCGAACCTGTCCGACGGCCTGCCCGCGTTCCTGACGACGGACGGTGGCTTGAATTCCGGCTTCATGATCCCGCAGTACGTCGCCGCGTCACTGGTGAGCGAGAACAAGAGCCTGTGTCATCCCGCGAGCGTCGATTCGATTCCGACGAGCGCCGGCCAGGAGGACCACGTCTCGATGGGAAACGCATCTGGACTGAAGGCGTGCCAGGTGCTTGCGAACGCCGAGAGCGCGCTCGCGATCGAGCTGCTCGCGGGCGCGCAGGCGGTTGAGTTTCTGGCGCCGCTTCAGCCC
>JBASRJ010000074.1:0-6268 GCA_049273785.1 Gaiellaceae bacterium
TGCCCGCGTGTCACACCTGTTCGAGCTCTACGCCGGCGGCCACACGACCGCCCTCTGGCAAGCGCATGCCATCGCCTGGCTGACACTCGCCCTCGAACATCTCCATGCGCCCGTGACGTAGGCAGGCGTTGTGTGTGAACGTATAGGTGCGGTTGCTGGCGTCGGTGACGGTCGCGAGCTTGCCGTCGCCGCCGTAGGCGAGCGTCAGCCCCTGGTTGTTGCGGTCGAGCATGCTCGTCAGCCGGCCCTGGCTGTCGAAGTGGTACTTGACCTGGTCAGCACGGGTCAGGTCGTAGCCGCCCTGAACAGCGACGAGCATGGAGAGGGTGCCGGCGATGCCGACGAAGGAGCCGTCCTGCTGCTTGATGTAGTCGACCTGCTGCCCGTCCTCGCCCCGCAGCGTTGCGTCACCGTTTGATCGGATGATCAGCGATGCGGCGACGCTGTCGGTCCAGCCTTGTCCGAGCTCGCCTGAGCTGAGGTCGACGGAGTTGTAGGAGCGGGTGAACTCGAACGGCACACCTGTGCCGGGCAAGGTCAGGTCGGTTTCGGCGTGGGTGAAGCTGCCGGTCGCCGAATTGACCGGATCCGCCAGACAAACGGTCTGGTTTCTGCTGTGGCCTCGCCCCCCGCACAGGCCGAGCGCTTGCCCCCAGCTCTCGCGCGGGTTGGTGTCGAACTTGGTCGGTGAGAAGTCGCCGGGGCCGAACTTGAAGTTGTCGTAGCCGCACCAGGTGCTGCCGGGGCCGAGGTAGGTGCCGCCGCCGATCGGCCCGGCAGGGACGTTGCCGCTGCCGGAGCGGTAGGCGAGGTGGCTGGTCGCGTTCGGGGAGCTGCCGGCGCAGACGGCCGGGTCATACCAGTGGTAGACGTTGTCGCCCCAGTAGTTGCCGCGCCAGTTGACGTCGGCGTTCTGGAACGCCGGGTAGCCGTTCGTCTCCAGCTGGGTGCCGTTGTTAGCGTTGGCGTAGATGTTGTTGCCGCTGCCGGTCGGCATCGACGCCAGCGGGTAGCCGCTGTTGACGCCGATATAGACCCCGTCCGAGCCGTTGGCCGTGATCTCGCTCGCCGTGAACCTGGAAGCGGCAGGAAGCGGACTCGAGTTCGGCAGGTTGAACCAGACACCGCGGGAGCCGTTGCTGGCGATCGTCGTGTGGTCGACCGTCGCCGTCGCCGTATTCACGTACAGCCCCTGCGTGTTGTTCGACAAGGTGGAGTTGGTGATCGTCGCCGACGCGCGGCTGTCCGAGATGACGCCGGACTGCATGCTGTTTGTGACCGTCACATGGTCGAGCGAGACCGCGTTCCCCGTCCCCGAGACCGCGAGCGGGGCGGAGTTCTGCGCGAACCCATAGCCGCCATAGCGCACAGTCACGTACTGCAGCTGTGACAAGCTCGAGCCAAACGCAACCTCGTACCACTGGCCGGCCTGACCGCTCGTCGCGCCGCCGTCACCGTTCGTGTCGCCGCCGGCGCTGTCGTCCTGATACGACGTGAAGATGATCGGGCTCGCCGACGTCCCGACCGCGCTCAACGTCCCGTTCACGAACATCTGCCGGATCGTGCCGTTGAACTTGACGATCACCCCCGGGTTGATCGTCAACGTCACCCCCGCATTGACCGTCACGTTGCCGTCCAGCACGTAGGGGCTGCCAGCGGTCGTCCAGGTCGTGTTCGACGTGTAGGTCGTCGAACCGATGTGAGTCGTTGCCAGCGCGGACTGCGGCTGGCCCAGCGCGACCACCGCCGCCGCGAGCACAACCAGACTGAGCGGAAAGCGGGTCCTGCCGTCGTTCCCGCGCAGGCCTCGAAAACAGGCGCGAGCGAAACTCGTGCGAGGTACCAAGGCAGGCCGGCGGATGCCGTGAAACAGGCCCATGAAAGTCCCCTTTCGCCTCGGACAAGGAGACGAGGCCGCACCCGCCTACCCCAGACTCGAATGCCCCGCGAGGGTAGCCCTGCACCAAACATAAGTCAAGACCAGGATCAGGGCTTAGGCAGCACAGAGCGCAAAACGGACGGACACCAGGAAAGCGGGTCTGACCCGGAGGGTCAGACCCTTGAAGCAGCCAACCTGCTAGTTCCTCAGCGCTCCCACTTCCAGTCCGCTATTTCCGGCATGTCGTCGCCGTACTTGCGGATGTACTCGTTGTGCTCGATCAGCTTGTTGCGGAGCTCCTGCTTCACGTACGCCGCGTTGGCGCCCAGCTTCGGCAGCCTGTCGATCACGTCCTCGGCGAGGTGGAAGCGGTCGAGATCGTTCCGCACGACCATGTCGAACGGGGTCGTCGTCGTTCCCTCTTCCTTGTAGCCGCGAACATGCAGATTCCGGTGGTTCCGCCGCCGGTAGGTGAGGCGGTGGATCAGCCACGGGTAACCGTGGAACGCGAACACGACCGGCTTGTCGGTCGTGAAGATCATGTCGAAGTCGTCGTCGGAGAGCCCGTGTGGATGCTCCTTCTCCGGCTGCAACCGCATCAGGTCGACGACGTTGACGACGCGCAGCTTGATGTTCGGGAAGTAGTTGCGCAGCAGGTCGACGGCCGCGAGCGTCTCGAGCGTCGGGATGTCGCCGCAGCACGCCATCACGGCGTCCGGCTCCCCGTCGCGGTCGTTGCTCGCCCACTCCCAGATGCCGATGCCGGCCGTGACGTGCCTGACCGCCTCGTCCATCGTGAGGTACTGGAGTGCCGGCTGCTTGCCCGCGATCACGACGTTGATGCAGTTGTGCGCGCGCAGGCACTGGTCGCCGACGACGAGCAGCGTGTTGGCGTCCGGCGCCAGGTAGACGCGGATCACCTCCGCCTTCTTGTTCACGACGTGGTCGATGAACCCGGGATCCTGGTGCGAGAACCCGTTGTGGTCCTGCCGCCACACGTGCGACGTCAGCAGGTAGTTCAGCGAGGCGACCGGGCGCCTCCACTCGAGATGGCGGATCGTCTTCAGCCATTTCGCGTGCTGGTTGAACATCGAGTCGACGACGTGGACGAACGCCTCGTAGGTCGTGAAGAAGCCGTGGCGCCCCGTGAGCAGGTAGCCCTCGAGCCAGCCCTGGCAGGTGTGCTCGCTCAGGATCTCCATCACCCGGCCGTCTGGGGAGAGGTGATCGTCCTCGGGAATCGTGTTCTCGACCCACGTCCTGTCGGTGACCTCGAAGATCGCGCTCAGCCGGTTCGACGCGAGCTCGTCGGGAGCGAAGACGCGGAAGTTCTTCGAGTCCATATTCCGTTTCATCACGTCGCGCAGGAAGTCCCCGAGCACCTTCGTCGCCTCGCCGATCGTCGAGCCGGGCGTCGGGCAGTCGACCGCGTAGTCGCGGAAGTCCGGCAGCCGGAGGTCGCGCATCAGCGACCCGCCGTTGGCGTGCGGATTCGACCCGAGCCGGCGCGTGCCCTTCGGGGCGAGCTCCTTCAGCTCGGCGTGAAACGTCCCGTTCTCGTCGAAGAGCTCTTCGGGCCCGTAGCTCTTGAGCCAGTCCTCGAGCAGCTTCAGGTGGCCGCTCTTGCCGACGTCCGCGAACGGAACCTGGTGCGAGCGCCAGAAGTCCTCGACTTTCTTGCCGTCGATCTCCTTCGGGCCCGTCCACCCCTTCGGCGTGCGCAGGACGAGCATCGGCCACTGCGGGCGGGCAGTGCTGCCGTTCTCGCGCGCGTCGTGCTGGATCGCCTTGATCTCCAGGACGATCTGCTCGAGCGTCGCAGCCATCGCGGGATGGACTTCCGCCGGGTCGCTGCCCTCGACGAAGTACGGCTTGTAGCCGTACCCGACGAGCAGGCTGATCAGCTCGTCCTTCGGCATCCGTGCGAGCAGCGTCGGATTGGCGATCTTGTAGCCGTTCAGGTGCAGGATCGGCAGGACGGCGCCGTCGCCTGCCGGATTCAGGAACTTGTTCGAGTGCCACGAGGTCGCGAGCGGGCCCGACTCGGCCTCGCCGTCGCCGACGACGGCCGCGACGATCAGATCGGGATTGTCGAAGGCCGCGCCGAACGCGTGCGAGAGCGCGTAGCCGAGCTCGCCGCCCTCGTGCATCGAGCCGGGAACTTCGGCGGCGGTGTGGCTCGGGATCCCGCCCGGGAACGAGAACTGCTTGAAGAGCCGGTGCATCCCCTCGTAGTCCTCGGAGACGTTCGGGTAGAGCTCGCTGTAGGAGCCCTCGAGGTAGGTGTTCGCGACGATCGCGGGCCCGCCGTGGCCGGGGCCGCAGATATAGATCATGTTCAGGTCGTGCGCCTTGATCACGCGGTTCAGGTGCACGTAGATGAAGTTCAGCCCGGGCGTCGTCCCCCAGTGGCCGAGCAGGCGGGGCTTGACGTGCTCGAGGGACAGCGGCTCCCGGAGGAGCGGGTTGTCGAGGAGGTAGATCTGACCGACGGCCAGATAGTTCGCCGCCCGCCAGTACTTGTCGATCTTCTCGAGCTCCTCCTGTGAAAGGACCCCAGCTTCCGCCTCACGAACCGCAACCATCTCGCCTCCGTTGTCTCCGGGAACGTGTCGTCGGCCCACCTCGAGCCGCTCCCATTATCCGACAAATGCACTCGGTTGGCATAGTCCCCGTCCGCCCGTTAGCGTTCGGGGTGCCGTGAGCGTGGACATTGCCCTCGTCGACAGCGTGTCGCGGTTGGCCCTCTTCCGCGATCTCGGCCAGACCGAGCTCGAGCTGCTGCTCCCGGGACTGGAGGAGGCCTCCTTCGGCGAGGGGTCCTGGGTCGTGCGCCGGGGGCAGATGGATCCCGGCCTCTTCATCATCGTCGACGGCGAGGTCTCGGTCGTGCTGGAGGGCGAGGAGCTCGCGGCCCTGACGGCGGGAAGCTTCTTCGGCGAGATCTCGGCGCTGCTCGATGAGCCCGTGGTCGCGGACGTCATCGCGCGCACGCCGCTGCGCTGCCTCTACGTCCCGCCGGACGGGGTGGAGGACTTTCTCCTCGCCAACCCGAAGGTGATGTACCGGATGCTCCAGACCGAAGCTCGGAGGCTTCGCACCACAGACGAGCTCCGTACCTAAGTGCCCCTCCAGCCGTGAAAGCCGAGACGCAGACGATTCCTGCGGCCACGCCGGCCGCAATGATGCCGGACTACCTGCCGATCGCCGAGCACGGGATCATCGGCGACCTGCACTCGATCGCGCTCGTCGGCACCGACGGCACGATCGACTGGTACTGCTGTCCGAGCTTCGACTCGCCGAGCGTGTTCGGGGCGATTCTCGACAAGGCGCGCGGCGGGTTCTACCGGATCGCGCCGACGGTCGAGGACTGGACGCCGAAGCAGCTCTACCTCCCCGACACGAACGTCCTGATCACGCGCTTCCTCTCGCCTGCAGGCGTCGGCGAAGTGGAGGACTTCATGCCGATCCAGTCGGGTGTCGCGGCCCATCGCCATCGCCTGATCCGGCGCGTCCTCGGCGTGCGCGGCGAGATGCGCTTCCGGCTCGACCTCCAGCCTCGCTTCAACTACGGGCGCGACAAGCACGACGTCGTCTTCCACGAGAACGGCGTCATCTTCAAGTCGCCCGACTTGACGCTCGCAATCGAGAGCGCCGTTCCACTCCACTATTCCGAGCCGGGCGCGTGCTGCGAATTCACGCTCTTCGCCGGCGAAAGCGCGACGTTCGTGCTGGAGGCCGTGCCCGAGACATACGTCCCACGCACGTATTCCGAAGCGGAGACGCGGGACGCGTTCGAGCAGACGGTGTCGTTCTGGGGACGGTGGCTGAGCCAGTCCCGCTACCAGGGCCGCTGGCGCGAGATGATCAACCGCTCGGCGCTGACGCTGAAGCTGATGACGTACCTCCCGACCGGCGCGATCGTCGCGGCGCCGACAACGAGCCTTCCCGAGCACATCGGCGGGGGGAGGAACTGGGACTACCGCTACACGTGGATCCGCGACGCCGCGTTCTCGCTCTACGCGCTGCTGCGACTCGGGTTCACCGAGGAGTCCGCCGCGTTCATGAGCTGGCTGACCGATCGGTTCCGCGAGTCGCGAGCGGCCGCCGCAGGCCCCCTCCAGATCATGTACGGGATCGACGGCCGCCCGGAGCTCGAAGAGCTGGTCCTCGAACACCTCGAGGGCTACCGCGGCTCAGCCCCGGTCCGAATCGGAAACGGGGCCGCCGACCAGCTCCAGCTCGACATCTACGGCGAGCTGATGGACGCCGCCTACCTGTTCAACAAGTACGGACGCCCGATCTACCACGACGGGTGGGAGGCGCTGTGCCGCGTCGTCGACTGGGTGTGCGAGAACTGGGACCAGCCCGACGAGGGCATCTGGGAGA